>NZ_JBJDQT010000009.1:127860-216871 GCF_044903565.1 Streptomyces sp. NPDC004065
CCGGCACCGCGGGCAGTCCGTATGCGGTGACGGCGACGTACGGCGGCAGCGCCGACTTCACCGGTTCGAGCGGTTCGGACACGCAGACGGTGCTGTCGGCCGCCACGACCACGTCGGTGACGTCGTCGCCGGACCCGTCGGTGGCGGGCGAGCAGGTGACGTTCAGCGTGACGGTGGCTCCGGTGGCCCCGGGTGCGGGGACGCCGTCGGGGACGGTCACCGTCGACTTCGGTGACAGTTCGACGACGACGGCGACGCTGGCCGGCGGCACCGCGACCGTCACCCACACCTACACCTCGACGTCGGGCAGTCCCTACGCGGTGACGGCGACGTACGGCGGCGACGGCGACTTCACCGGTTCGAGCGGTTCGGACACGCAGACGGTGCTGTCGGCCGCCACGACCACGTCGGTGACGTCGTCGCCGGATCCGTCGGTGGCGGGCGAGCAGGTGACGTTCACCGCCACGGTGGCCGCGGCGGCCCCGGGCGCCGGGACGCCGTCGGGCACGGTCACGTTCGACTTCGGTGACGGCTCACCCACGCAGGCGGCGACGCTGGCCGGCGGCACCGTGACCGTCACCCACACCTACACCGGCACCGCGGGCAGTCCGTACGCGGTGACGGCGACGTACGGCGGCGACGCCGACTTCGCCACCTCCACCGGCAGCGACACCCAGACCGTCGCACCGGCGGCGACCACCACCACGGTCACCACCAGCCCCGACCCCTCCGTGGTCGGCCAGCAGGTGCAGGCCACCATCACGGTGGCCGCCCAGGCACCCGGCAGCGGCACACCGGCCGGGAACGTGGTCGTCACCTTCGGGGACGGCTCACCCGCGCAGACCGTGACGCTGGCCGGCGGGACGGCGACCGTCACCCACACCTACACCGGCGCAGCCGGCAGCCCCTACACCGTCACGGCCACCTACGCGGGCAACGCCGACTTCGCGGCGTCCGCCGGCACCGACACCCAGACCGTGGACGTCGCCGCGACGACCACCACGGTCACCTCGTCCCCCGACCCGTCGGCCTTCGGCGAGCTGGTGACGATCACCGGTACGGTCACACCGACTCCGCCCGGAGCCGGCGCCCCGGGCGGGACGATGTTCTTCGTCATCAGCGGTGGCCCGGTGCTCAGCGCACCCGTCGTCGCCGGCACCGCCACCGTCACCACCAGCACCCTGAGCGTGGGCTCGCACAGCATCAACGCCATCTACACCGGCAACAGCAACTTCGCCGCCTCGACGGGCAGCGACACCCACACCGTCGCCCAGTCGCCGACGACCACCCAGGTGACGTCCGCACCCGACCCGTCCCTCGTCGGCGAACAGGTGACCGCCACGGCGACCGTCACCGCGACACCCCCGGGCGCGGGCACCCCGACGGGCACCGTCACCTTCGACTTCGGCGACGGCTCGACGCCCGTCACCGGAGCCGTCGTGGGCGGTACGGCCACGGCAACCCACACCTACACCACGACCGCGCAGAGCCCGTACACCATCACCGCCTCCTACGGCGGGGACGTCAGCTTCGCCGGCTCCTCGGGCACCGACCCCCACACCGTCGACGCGGCGGACACCACCACGGCGCTGACCTCCACACCGAATCCGTCGCTGGTGGGGGAGCCGGTGACGTTCACGGCGACGGTGGCCCCGGTCGCCCCGGGCGCCGGAACGCCGAGCGGAACGGTCACCTTCCAGTTCGGGGACGGAAGCCCGGACGCGACGGCGCCCCTGGCGGGCGGTGTGGCCACGGTCACGCACCCGTACACCTCCGCGACGGGCAGCCCGTTCACCGTCACCGCCACCTATGCCGGGAACGGCGACTTCAACTCCTCCACCGACTCGGACTCCCAGAACGTCAGCCCGGCGGCGACGGCGGTGACGGTGGCGTCGTCGCCGAACCCGTCGGTGGTGGGCCAGTCCGTGACATTCACCGCCACGGTGGTTCCGCTCGCCCCCGGCGCCGGTACGCCGACCGGAACGGTCACCTTCGACTTCGGAGACAACTCGGGCTCGACGGCGCCCCTGGTGGGCGGGGTGGCCACGGTCACGCACCCGTACACCTCCACGACGGGCAGCCCGTTCACCGTCACCGCCGTCTACAGCGGAAGCGGCGACTTCACCGCCTCGACGGGCTCGGACACCCACACCGTGAATCCGGCGGCGACCACGGCGAACGTGACGGCGAATCCCGAGCCGTCGGTGGCGGGAGAGCCGGTGACGGTGACGGCGACGGTGACCCCGGTGGCCCCGGGCGCCGGCACGCCGACGGGCACGGTCACCATCGACTTCGGTGACAGCACACCGCCCGTCACGGACACGCTCGTCGGAGGGTCGGTGACGACCACCCACACCTACACCGACGCATCGGGCGTGCCGTACACCATCACCGTCTCGTACGGCGGGGACGGCGACTTCCAGGGCACCACGGCGAGCAATGGCCACACGGTGGACCAGGCGGCGACGACGGCGACGGTGACCTCGGTTCCGAATCCGTCGGTGGTGGGCGAAACGGTGACGGTGACGGCGACGGTGGACCCGGTCGCGCCGGGTGCCGGAACGCCGACCGGAACGGTCACCTTCGACTTCGGAGACAGCTCGGGCACGACCACCGCGACGGTCGCGGGCGGGGTCGCCACGGCCACCCACACCTACACCGACGCATCGGTCGCGCCGTACACCATCACCGCCTCGTACGGCGGGGACAGCAACTTCACCGCGTCCTCGGCGACGACCGGCCACACGGTGGACGAGGCGGCGACGACGGCGACGGTGGTCTCGTCCCCGAATCCGTCGCAGGTGGGCGAGGAGGTGACGGTGACGGCCACGGTGATCGCGGACGCCCCCGGCGCCGGCACGCCGACGGGAACGGTCACCTTCGACTTCGGAGACGGCTCACCCACCGTCAGCGACGTCCTCACCGGAGGCACGGTGACGACCACCCACACCTACACGGACTCGGTGGACAGTCCGTACACCATCACCGCGACCTATGCCGGCGACGGCGACTTCGCCGGTGACACGGCCACGGAGCTGCACGTGGTCGAAACGCCCTGACCGTCCGCCCTCCGACGGCCCGGCCCCGGCCCCGGCGGACGGGTGAGGGACGGCAGAGGGACGGCAGAGGCGACGAACAAGGCCCTCCGGCCGGCGATCGGGACCCATCGGATCCCGACTCGCCGGCCGGAGGGCTGTCGCGATGGGGGAACCCCCTCAGCGTGAGCGCCGCCCGCGGCGCCAAATGCCCAGGGCCGCGCCGGGGACCAGTACGGCCAGGACGATCGCCGCTGCCAGCAAGGCGCCGGGAGTGGCCCAGGAGGGGCCCGGCCAGACCGCCACGGTCACCTCGGCGGTGTCATTGGCGGACGCGGTGTCATGGCTGGGACGCCCGGCCTCGCCGCCGGAGACGGTGACCCGCCCGCCGCGGTGGGCGACGTCCTCGTCGATGCGGAGGGTGAAGGGGAAGGTCGTCGTGGCGCCCACCGCCGCGGTCCGCGCCGTGCACACGTAACGGCGTGCGCTCGGCTGCTTCTCGGACGCGGCGACCAGGGGCGTGCCGTACGGTCCGATGGCGCGGCACTCCTGGTCGATCACTTCCTCGTCCCTGTCGAACTCGTAGGGGGAGGAGACCACGGTGGTGCCCGCCGGCACCGTGAACTCGA
This sequence comes from Streptomyces sp. NPDC004065, assembly GCF_044903565.1. NCBI lineage: Bacteria > Bacillati > Actinomycetota > Actinomycetes > Kitasatosporales > Streptomycetaceae > Streptomyces > Streptomyces sp. NPDC004065. Next base: position 131,525 of record NZ_JBJDQT010000009.1, read on the forward strand.
CGCGCACCGGGACGGGCAGCGCACCGGGACCGTCGTTGCGCACACCGATCCGCACCGTGGCGCGGCTGCCGACCGGCCCTTTGACGCCACCGGCGACGGCGACCAGGTCGGAGGTGTTCCGCACCGCGACCTTCACCTCCGACGTGACGCTGTCCGCGGTCCCGCCGCCCCGGGCGCCGGCCGTCCCCCGGTCCCGGGCGCCGGCCGTCCCGTCGTCCCGGGCGTCCGCGGGGACCAGGCGGAGCGCGGCTCCGTCACCGGACGCGTACTGCGACGCCAGTACGGCCGGGGGCACGTAGTCGGTCCCGAGGGCGGCGGCCTCGAACGTGACGCCGGGGTAGGTGGCGTCCTCGGCGGCCCTGAGGACTTCGCGGGTTCCCAGCCGGTAGGACGCGCCCGGGGGGATGACGACGTCTGCGGCCGGCAGGCGGCACCACATCCTGCTGTCCCGGTAACGGCAGTTGCCGTGCCTGACGGCCGGTGCGAGGCCGTCCCGCGTGGTCATGCGGAGCGCGACTCCGCGGGCGGGCACATCGCCGGTGTTGCGCAGGGTCAGTGAGACGGCGAGCCGGCCGCCCGGGTCGACGTCGGGGCGGTCGGGGCGCGCGTCGGCCACCAACTCCGGCTTGCCGACGACGATCCGGGAACTCCCGGTGACGGCGGGCCTGCCGGGCACGGTCACCCGGTAGCGCAGTACCGCCGAGTCACCCGCCTTGGCGCCCCGCGCGGGAGTGAGGCGGAAGTTCTGGGAGGGGTCCGCGTCCTGTCCCGCGCACTGGAACACCGGCAGACGGACGGGGCAGGCGTCCATCGCCGTTCTCAGTACCGCGACGCCGGCCAGGTCGCGGGCGTCGAAGGTGACCGTGGCGCCGGCGGCCCGCTTCTCCGCGATGTGCAACTGGTCGGTGTTCTGGGGGTCGCGCGATACGTAGTGGACCGGGGGCGCGAGGAGTTCGGGCCCGGAGGACGACGTGCAGCCGACGAGCCCCGCCGGCACCCCGACCACGAGCAGCCCCGCCCCGACGACCGCCCGCCCCGCCCGTACCGCCCGGACGGCCGCCCGCCCCGCCCCGACGGCCGCCCGTGCCGCCCCACTCGAAGGCTCGCCCCTTCTCCGCCCGGCCGGCGTACGGCAGTTGACTCCCTCACGCATGTCCACCCGATCACCCTGCCAGGCGGACATCACGTCCTTGCATCCGTACCGTCACACGACCCGGCCCCGTACGGAAGGGACTTCGTCGTCGCGGAGCGCGAGGGAGAGCAGGCCGGGGAAACGGGCGTCGAACTCTTCCCGCCGGAGCCGGTTGAGCCGCTTGGGCCCGTCGTCGCGTTGTTCGACCAGCCCGGCGGCGCGCAGCACCGAGAAGTGGTGGCTCTTGGCCGCCCGGCCGATGGGCACGTCGAAGTCGCTGCAACTCAGGGACCAGTCCGGATGGTCGGCGAGGGTGCGCACCAGTTGGATGCGGACCGGGTCGGCGAGCGCGGTCAGCGCGGTCAGCAGCGGGACGTCGTCGGGGTGCGTGCACACGGGTGCCGGGCGGTGGCTCTTGCCCGGAGCCTTGTCCGTCATCGCTCGCCCCTCTCCGACGTCCGACGTCGCTCGTTGCGGAGTGTTCGATCGTCATCATACAGTGTGAGTGTTTGCTTGCCGTCGAACACTCTCGGAGGGGTGGTTCTGCGTATGCGTGCGGTCGAGTTCCAGGAGTACGGCGGCCCTGATGTGCTGCGGGTCGTCGAGGCCGAGGTCCCCGAGCCCGGCGCCGGACAGGTGACCATCGACGTCGCGTGGGCGGGCGTCAACTTCGCCGATCTCAAGGGGAGGGCCGACGGGTACCGGGTCACTTCGCTGCCCCACCGCCCCGGCCTGGAGGTGTCCGGGCGCATCCGGGCCGTCGGCGAGGGCGTGACCACGCTGGAGGCGGGACAGGAGGTCGCCGCGCTCCTGCAGGGCGGTGGATATGCCGACGTGGTCGTCGCCGATGCGGTGGCCGTGTTCGCCCTGCCCGCCGGCGTGGACCTGCGCACCGCGGCGACCGTGCCGACGGTGCTGCCGACCGCTCACGCCCTGGTGCACGAGGTGGGCCGGCTGCGGGCCGGGGAGAGCGTCCTCGTGCAGGGCGCCGCCGGCGGTGTCGGAACGGCGGCCGGGCAACTGGCCCGCGCGGCGGGCGCGGGCGCCGTGTACGGGGTGACCTCCAGCAAGGCCAAGGCCGAGTGCGCCCGCGCGCACGGGTACGACGACGTGTTCCTGGCCGGCACCTTCGACCAGGACGTGCGCCGCGCCACCGGCGGCAGGGGCGTCGATGTGGTGCTCGACCCGGTCGGCGGGGACACGTTGCGCCGCGGACTGGACGCGCTGGCCGCCTTCGGGCGTCTCGTCTCCTTCGGCAACGCGAGCGGCGCCGACCCGTGGCAGGCCGGACAGGCCGACCTCGCCACCCGCGGCCTGTCCGTCAGCGGCTTCTCCGTCCTGGCCCTGGCCGGCACGGCACCCGACGCACTGCGCGAGTTGACCGCCCGCGCACTGCGCACCGTCGCCGAGGGGATCGTCTCGCTGCCCGTCACCGCGGAGTTCCCGCTGCACGAGGCGGCCGAGGCCCACCGCCTCATGGGCGACCGCACCTCCACCGGAAAGCTCCTGCTGCGCGTCGCCTGAGCCGGCCACGGCCTCCGCGCGCACCGCTCCGGGCGGTCCGGGTCCCGCTGCCGGCGGACTGCAAGGAGCTCCACGAGGCGTTCGGCGGATGACGGCGACCCATGGCACCGGTACGGCATGTCCGCCCCCGAGTTCCTGTACCGCGTCCTCGCCGATGCCGATTTTCGGCCTTTCGGGATCGCGCGCGACGCCCGGCCGCTTCGACGGGGGTCTGACGGGGCTCTGACCGTCCCCGAACGGAAAAGCCCTCCCGAGGGGGAGGGCGAGGGGTGGCGCCCCCGGCAGGACTCGAACCTGCGGCCAAGCGCTTAGAAGGCGCCTGCTCTATCCACTGAGCTACGGGGGCCTGGTGTGGTGGCCTCTGTCGTGGTGCCCGGGTGAGGGCTGTTCCGTGACGTTGCCGGGGACAAGGATAGGGCTCCCGGATCCGTGTCCCTGTTGCTTCGCCTCCGTGGCTCAATGTGGAGGTTCGGTGAAGCGGTCCTGATAATCGCAGGCAGGTACGAATCGTGCATCGCTTTTGGTCTCCGGTGCACCCGGTGTTGTGCACTCGTTATGCCTGGACCGCGCCTGTGTCCCAGTCGTCCCTTCCGTCCCTTGTGTTCCGTCGGCGCGCAGACATGCTCATATGCTTCAGAATGGCCCTAAAATTGGGCATTCTTCGCATGTGGTGACCTTGGACGTACGGCCTCAGCTGCTCGACGCACTTTCCGCACTGCGCGACCGTGTCGCCGCCGCACGCTTTCCGCTGCCCCTGGCGGGAGCCCCACGCGCGCGTGCCAACCGCGACGAACTGCTCGCACAGCTCGACGACTACTTGGTGCCCCGATTGCGGCAGCCCCAAGCGCCGTTGCTGGCCGTCGTCGGCGGCTCCACGGGCGCCGGGAAGTCCACGCTCGTCAACTCGCTCGTCGGACGACGGGTCAGCGAGGCGGGAGTGCTGCGGCCGACCACGCGGACGCCGGTGCTGGTGTGCCATCCGGACGACCACCACTGGTTCAGCGACCTGCGCGTGCTGCCCGACCTGGCACGCGTGTGGGTGCCCCGGCCCGAGCCGGGGCTCGACGACGACCTGCACGGCCCCGCCGACCACCGCCGGCGCGTGCTGCGGGTCGAGACCGTCGAGACCGTGCCCCCCGGCCTGGCCCTTCTGGACGCGCCCGACGTCGACTCGCTGATCGCCGAGAACCGCCTCCTGGCCGCGGAGCTGATCTGCGCGGCCGACATCTGGGTCATGGTCACCACCGCCGCCCGGTACGCCGACGCCATCCCCTGGCACCTGCTGCGCGCCGCCAAGGAGTACGACGTCACCCTGGTGACCGTGCTGGACCGGGTCCCGCACCAGGTGGTCTCCGAGGTCTCCCGCCAGTACGGCGCGCTGCTGACCAAGGCCGGCCTGGGCGACGTACCGCGGTTCACGGTGCCGGAACTGCCGGAGTCCGCGTGGGGCGGCGGGCTGCTGCCCAGCACCGCCGTGGCGGCGCTGCGCACCTGGCTGGTGCACCAGGCCCAGGACGCGGCGGCCCGGCAGCACACCATGGTCCGCACGGCCAACGGCGTCCTGGACTCCCTGAAGTCCCGGCTGCCCGAACTGGCCGGCGCGGCCGCCGCGCAGTACGCGGCGGCCCTGCGGCTCACCGCCGCAGTCGACACCGCCTACGACACCGAGCACGCGCGCGTGCGCGGACGGCTGCGGTCCGGGGCGGTACTGGCCGGCGACGCCCTCAAACGATGGCGCGCCTACCCGCTGGACTGCACCGCGGGCGAACTGCTCGACGCGCTCGTGGAAAGCCTCGCCGCGCTGCTGGTGTGCGCCGTGACCGCCGCCGACGAGCGCATCGACGACGCCTGGCGGCGCGAGCCGGCCGCCGCCGCACCGGGACTCACCGACCGCGACCCCACCATGGAACGCGCCGAGCACCGCATCGGAGTGGCCGTACGGCGGTGGCGGCGCGAACTCGAGGAGCACGCCGAGGACGAGGTGCGCGAACTCGACCGCAGCGTCGCACCGGACCCCGAGGTCGTCGCCGCCCTGGCCGCCACCGGACTGCTGGGGGGCAACCGCGCCCGTTCCGCGGGCGAGGGGCTCGCCGAACGGATCAGCGCGCACGGCGCGCTGCGGCTGCGCGACCGGGCCGGACGGCTGCTCACCGACTACGTGGACCGGGTGATGCACAGCGAGCGTGAGCGCCGGCTGGCGCCGCTCGACGCCCTGGAGGTCAATCCGGAGCCCCAGGCCGAACTCATCGCCGCGCTGTCCGTACTGCTGAAGGAGAGGTGACCGGTGACCGCCGTCACTGACCAGGACCAGACCGAACACACGGATCGTTCGGAGGGCGCCGTCCCCACGGACAGGAGAAGAGGCGAGGACGTCGTGGGGATCCCGGACCCGTCGGAGGCGGGCACACCGCGCGGCCCGCGTGATCCCCAGGGCGCGGAGGCGCCCGGGAGGACCGAGGGCGTGGGAGAGCCCGGCGGGGAAGCCGCGACGGCCGCGACGGCCGCCCACAGGGGTGCCGTGGCGGCGGAGGGCGGCGGCACGGACAGCCGTAGGGACGGCGCGCCGGCGGGACAGGGCGGGGCGGACGGCAAGGAGAACGGTGGGGTGGACGGCAGGGAGCACGGTGGAGCGGACGGCAGGGGGACCGGTGGGGTGGACAGCAGGGTGGCTGGTGGGGTGGACGGCGGGGTGGCTGGTGGGGCGGACGGCAGGGTGACCGGTGGGGCGACCACCGAGGGCGTGGGGGTCCTCGTTCCCGCATCCGCCCTCGTTCCGGGAGCCGCTTGCGCCCCTGCGCCCGCTCCTGCGGCAGAACCGTTCCCCGCGCGCGTCCCGCTGCACGCGCCCGCCTCCCCCCATGGGCTCGCGTCCGGGCACGGGCTCGCTTTCGGGCACGCGCCCGCCGCCCTGCACGCGCGCGTGCAGCCCGGTGGCGGGCCGCCGGGTGCGGACCACGAGGGTGCGCGTGCGGGCGCGGAGCCCAGTGGCGGTCAGGTGCGCCGCCCCGGGTCCGTGGGTGCCCAGGTGCGGGCGGAGAGCGGTGACCGGCCGGGCCATGCGGACCGTCAGGGCGCGTGGGCCGCGCCCACGGACTGGGCGGGCGGCCCACCCGCTCGTGCGGATTTCGGGGGCGTACCCGCGCGCATGGACTCCGGGGGCGCACCGGCCCCTGCGGACTCCGGCGGCGCGCCCGTCCGCCCGGACCCCGCGGACGGGGCCACCCGTACGGAGCACGGACGGACGGAGCACGGACGTCCGGAGCACGGACGTCCGGAGCACGGACGTCCGGAGCACGGACGTCCGGAGCACGGAGGACCGCCGGCGCGTACGGACCTCGAAGCCGGACCCGTGCGTACGGAGTCCGGACGTGCACCTGCTCACGCCGGCTCCGATGCCGCCGCTCCCCGCACCGGCCACGGGCAGGCCCTGGAGGCCGACGACCGGCACGCGCGCCCCAAGGAGGGCGACACGAAGGGCGACACGAAGGGCGACGCGAGGGGGGACGCGAAGCGCGACACGGAGGGCGACACGGATGGCAGTACGGACTCCGAGGGCATCTGGGACGACGGGCTGATCGCCCGCCGGGTCACCGAGAGCGCCCCCGCCGAGCTCGTACCGACGGTGGAGCCCCGCGCCCCCCGTCAGCCGGCCGCGACGCCGCTCGCCTACGACGACCCCCTGCGCTCCCGGCTGGACGCGCTGCGCGAACTGGTGGGCCTGTCCCGCACCCGGCTCGACAGCCGGACTCTCGCCGAGGCGGGCCGCGTCCTCGACGAGGCGGCGGCGCGGCGCCGGCTGTCCGGGCAGCACACGGTCGTCGCCATCGCGGGCGCCACAGGCAGCGGCAAGTCCCAGCTGTTCAACGCGCTCGCCGGGGTGCCCATCTCGGAGACCGGAGTGCGCAGGCCCACCACCGCGGCGCCCATCGCGTGCAGCTGGAGCGACGGCGCGGCCGGCCTGATCGACCGGCTCGGCATCCCCGGGCGGCTGCGCAGGCGCCCCCTCCAGGGCACCGACGGCGACCCGCAACTGCGGGGACTGGTCCTCGTCGACCTGCCCGACCACGACTCGGCCGCCGTGCAGCACCGTGAACACGTCGACCGGATCCTGCGGCTGGTGGACGCCGTCATCTGGGTCGTGGACCCGGAGAAGTACGCCGACGCGGTCCTGCACGAGCGCTATCTGCGGCCCATGGCGGGCCACGCCGAGATCATGTTCGTCGTGCTCAACCAGGTCGACCGGCTCCCCGGGGAGGCCGCCGACCAGGTCGTCGACGATCTGCGGCGGCTGCTCGACGAGGACGGCGTCGCCCTCGGGGAGCACGGCGAGCCGGGTGCGACGGTGCTCGCGCTGTCCGCGCTCACCGGTGAGGGCGTCGGTGAACTGCGCGAGGCGCTGGGCCAGTTCGTGACCGAGCGGGGGGCCGCCGCCCGCCGGATCTCCGCCGACGTGGACGTCGCGGCCGGCCGGCTGCGGCCCGTCTACACCGCCCAGCGGCGCGCCGGACTCAGCGAGGAAGCGCGCGAGGAGTTCGCGGCGCGGCTCGCGGACGCGGTGGGCGCCACCGCCGCCGGCGAGGCCGCCGAACGCGCCTGGCTGCGCAACGCGGGCCGGGCGTGCGGCACTCCCTGGCTGCGGCTGTGGCGGTGGTACCAGGACCGCGGCGAGCCGCCCACCGGCCGGCTGCCGCTGCGCGCCCAGCCGGAGGAGGAGGCCACCGCGCGGCAGCGCGTCGAGCAGGCGGTGCGCACCGTGGCCGACCGTGCCTCGCACGGCCTGCCCGCTCCCTGGGCGCAGGCCGTGCGGGAGGCCGCCGTGCGCGGGTCCCAGGGGCTGCCCGAGGCGCTGGACGAACTGGCGGCGCGCGCGGGACTGCCGCCCGGCCGCCCGCCGCGGCCGGGCTGGTGGCCCGCGGCGGTGCTGGCGCAGGCGTCGATGACGATCCTCCAGGTCATCGGGGGTCTGTGGCTGGTCGGACAGATCGTCGGTGTCATGTCGCCGAATCTGGGCGTGCCGGTGCTGCTGATGGTGGCCGGCATCATCGGCGGCCCGATCGTGGAGTGGAGCTGCCGCATCGCGGCGCGGGCGCCGGCGCGCCGGTACGGCCAGGAGGCGGAACGCCGGCTCAGAGAGGCGGCCGCGGGATGCGGCCGGGCCCGGGTGCTGGACCCGGTGGCGGCGGAACTGCTGCGGTACCGGGAGGTACGCGAACAGTACGCACGGGTCACGGGGGTGGGGCCGAGGTGAGGCGGAGGAGTCACCGCGTGCGCGGACTTCACCCGTCGGGGTGACGGAGTTTTCCACAGGCGGGCGTTGGTCCACAGGGCTCAGCGGGCTCGGCCCGGCGGAGGCAGTCTGGTGCCGCGGCGATCGCTAGGGACGCGGTCGCCGGGCACCAGACGCAGCCGTACGGGAAGGGCCCGTACGCGTGTCCGCCCGGCCGGACGGCCGGCGGGGGGAGGGGTTCGCGATGAACGAGACGATGGTCTGCACGGTGGGCAACGTGGCGACGCAGCCGGTGTACCGGGAGACGGCGTCGGGCGCGTCGGCGAGGTTCCGGCTGGCGGTGACCTCGCGCTACTGGGACCGCGAGAAGGGCGGCTGGACGGACGGGCACACCAACTTCTTCACGGTGTGGGCCAATCGCCAGCTCGCCTCGAACACGATGGCCTCGCTCAACGTGGGCGACCCGGTCGTCGTGCAGGGCCGGCTGAAGGTGCGCACGGAGACCCGCGACGGCAACACCCGGACCCGGGCGGACATCGACGCCGTGGCGATCGGCCACGACCTGGCCCGGGGCACCGCCCTCTTCCGGCGCTCGGGCCGCCCCGAGCCTGCCGCCGCCGCGGCGCCCGCACAGCCGGAACCCGCCTGGGAGACGGAGGGACCGCCGGCGGACGCGGACACCGCCCCGCAGCAACGGGAACCCGCCGCGGTCACCTGAGGGCACGGGGCGGCGCGGACGCCCGGACGTCGGCGCGTCCTCCGGCCGCGTCGCACGGGCGGCCAGGCTCACCAGCCCATGCACGGGCAGGCCGTTCCAAGGCGCCGGAAAGCCGCACAGGGCTCGCACACCTCGCTCGAAGAACCGCTGTGGGCGATAACGATTCCGATTCGGATCAGTCATCTGACGATATGACAGCCCGGTGGTGGTGCGGCTGATCCTTAGTATGCCGAACAGGCTCTGTGGGCCTGGAGATTCTGCTGGTGGGACCGTTCCCCCACATCAACGGGTCCCGCTCGGAGGGGAATTCTGTGTGTGCTTCGTACGCTGCGCCGTCGCCGCGCAGGCGAGGGGCGGCCCGCCTCGCCGCCGGAACCCTGGTGTCCGGACTCCTCGCCGCGGGTGCGCTGGCCCTGGCCGGCCCGGCCGCCGCCGCGGGGACGCCCCAGAGCCAGGGCGGGGCGACCGCCACCATCGGCGCCCTGAAGACGTACGGCACCGCCGTCATCCATGAGCGGGACGGGGACTACCAGGTCTCCGCCGGACTGTTCGAGATGTCCGTCGACGGCGGCGGCATGCTGCAGACCTACTGCGTCGACATCCACAACCCCACGCAGAGGGACGCCAAGTACCACGAGACCCCGTGGAGCGGCACCTCGCTCGGCGCCAACAAGAACGCCGGCCGGATCCGCTGGATCCTGCAGAACTCCTACCCGCAGGTCAACGATCTCACGGCCCTCGCGGCCAAGGCGGGCGTGCGCGGTCTCAGCGAGCAGGACGCGGCGGCCGGCACCCAGGTGGCGATCTGGCGCTACTCCGACGGCGCGCACGTCGACGCCGCCGACCCGCAGGCCGAGAAACTGGCGGACTACCTGGAGAAGAGCGCCCAGGACCTGCCCGAGCCCAACGCCTCGCTGACCCTCGACCCGCCCGCCGTCGCGGGCCGGCCCGGCCACCGGCTGGGCCCGGTCACCGTGCACACCGGGGCCGGCAGTGTCACGGTGACGCCGCCGGCCGACGCCGCCGCGGGCGGGGTACGCGTCGTGGACGCCAAGGGCAGGCCGGTGACGTCCGCCGAGGACGGCGGGCAGGTGTTCTTCGAGGTGCCCGAGGACGCACCGCCCGGCGCGGCCGAACTGACCGTGCAGGCCTCCACGACGGTGCCGGTGGGCCGGGCCTTCACCTCCGACAGCCGCAGCCAGACCCAGATCCTGGCCGGCTCCAGCGAGTCGACGGTCACCGCGGCGGCGAGCGCCACCTGGGCCGGCAAGGGCGCGATACCCGCCCTGTCCGCCGCGAAGGACTGCGCCAAGGGCGGGCTGGACATCACCGCGGCCAACAAGGGCGACAAGGAGTTCGCCTTCGAACTGCTCGGCACCCGGCACACCATCGCCGCCGGGGCCTCCCGGACGGTGACGGTCCCCCTCGCCGAGGACCAGGCCTACGACTTCGCGATCACCGTCCTCGGCGACCACGGCCGGCGCTTCACGGGCGTCCTCGACTGCAAGACGCAGGGCCCGGCGACCGGCACGACCACCCAGACCCTGAGCGAGCCCAGCCCCGCCACGGCCGGCACCCCCGTCGGCACCAACCTCGCCGACACCGGCGGCACCGACACCACCCCCCTGATCGCCGCCATCGGCTCCAGCCTCCTGGTCCTCGGCGCCACGGTCCTGAGCATCATCCGCAAGAAGAGGACGACCCAGGACTGAGCCCCACACCCCCGGGACCCGGGCCCCTGCGCCCGAGGACCCACAGCACCTTGCCAACTCGACAGGGCAAGAAACGCAGGGCGTGACCGGCCGCCCGCCCGTCCGTGGCCGGCCCCGGCCGTGCCCCGGGGGCCGGGGAGCGACCCCGGGACGGCGGCCGGGCGGCGGGCCGACCTGGGCCACCCCTGGGCCGTCCGACCATCCGGCCGGTCGACTCCGGCCACCGGCGACCGGCGGTGGCGGTCGGGTCGCGAGCCGTGGTGTTCGCCGGCGAAACCGCAGGTCACAGGCGTCCGGCCCCACGGGTTTCCGCACAGGGGTGGCGGTACGGCAAGATGGGGTGTATCTGCCCACTGCCAGATTCAAGCTGCCGGACGGTTTCTCTTGGCTGAGTTCATTTACACCATGCGCAAGGCGCGCAAGGCGCACGGCGACAAGGTGATCCTCGACGACGTCACCCTGAACTTCCTTCCGGGTGCCAAGATCGGCGTCGTCGGACCGAACGGTGCCGGCAAGTCGACCGTGCTCAAGATCATGGCGGGGCTGGAGCAGCCGTCCAACGGTGACGCGTTCCTTTCGCCCGGCTACACCGTCGGCATCCTGCTCCAGGAGCCCCCTCTGAACGAGGAGAAGACGGTCCTGGAGAACGTCCAGGAGGGCGTCGCCGAGATCAAGGGCAAGCTCGACCGGTTCAACGAGATCGCCGAGCAGATGGCCACCGACTACTCCGACGCGCTGCTGGAGGAGATGGGCAAGCTCCAGGAGGAGCTGGACCACGCCAACGCGTGGGACCTCGACGCCCAGCTCGAGCAGGCCATGGACGCCCTGGGCTGCCCGCCCGGCGACTGGCCGGTCACCACCCTCTCCGGTGGCGAGAGGCGCCGCGTCGCGCTGTGCAAGCTGCTGCTGGAGCAGCCCGACCTGCTGCTGCTCGACGAGCCCACCAACCACCTCGACGCCGAGTCGGTGAACTGGCTGGAGCAGCACCTGGCCAAGTACGAGGGCACCGTCGTGGCGATCACCCACGACCGGTACTTCCTGGACAACGTCGCCGAGTGGATCCTCGAGCTCGACCGCGGCCGCGCCTACCCGTACCAGGGCAACTACTCCACGTACCTGGAGACCAAGGCCGCCCGTCTGAAGGTCGAGGGCCAGAAGGACGCCAAGCGGCAGAAGCGGCTCAAGGACGAGCTCGAGTGGGTGCGGTCCAACGCCAAGGGGCGGCAGGCCAAGTCCAAGGCGCGTCTGGCCCGCTACGAGGAGATGGCCGCCGAGGCCGAGAAGATGCGGAAGCTGGACTTCGAGGAGATCCAGATTCCGCCGGGGCCCCGTCTGGGCAACGTCGTCGTCGAGGTCAACGACCTGCACAAGGCCTTCGGCGAGAAGGTCCTCGTGGACGGGCTGTCGTTCACGCTGCCGCGCAACGGCATCGTGGGCGTCATCGGCCCCAACGGCGCCGGCAAGACCACCCTGTTCAAGATGATCCAGGGCCTGGAGACGCCGGACTCCGGCGACATCAGGGTCGGCGAGACCGTCAAGATCTCCTACGTCGACCAGGGGCGCGCCAACATCGACCCCAAGAAGACGCTGTGGGAGGTCGTGTCCGACGGGCTCGACTACATCAACGTCGGCCAGGTCGAGATGCCGTCCCGCGCGTACGTCTCCGCCTTCGGGTTCAAGGGCCCGGACCAGCAGAAGCCGGCGGGCGTGCTGTCCGGCGGTGAGCGCAACCGGCTCAACCTCGCGCTCACCCTCAAGCAGGGCGGCAACCTGCTCCTGCTCGACGAGCCCACCAACGACCTCGACGTCGAGACCCTCTCCAGCCTGGAGAACGCGCTGCTCGAGTTCCCGGGCTGCGCGGTGGTCGTCTCCCACGACCGGTGGTTCCTGGACCGCGTGGCCACGCACATCCTCGCCTACGAGGGCGACTCCAAGTGGTTCTGGTTCGAGGGCAACTTCGAGGCGTACGAGAAGAACAAGATCGAGCGGCTCGGCCCGGACGCGGCCCGTCCGCACCGTGCCACCTACAAGAAGCTGACCCGGGGCTGATCCAGCAGATGCGCCACATTTACCGCTGCCCCCTGCGCTGGGCGGACATGGACGCCTACGGCCACGTCAACAACGTGGTGTTCCTCCGCTATCTGGAGGAGGCCCGTATCGACTTCCTGTTCCGCCCGGACAAGGAGTTCAAGCAGGGGTCCGTGGTGGCGCGTCACGAGATCGACTACAAGCGCCAGCTCGTCCACCGGCACGCCCCGGTGGACATCGAGCTGTGGGTCACCGAGATCAGGGCCGCCTCCTTCACCCTCGCCTACGAGGTGAAGGACGGCGACCAGATCTACGTCCGGGCCTCGACGGTGATCGTGCCGTTCGACTTCGAGGCCCAGCGGCCGCGCCGGATCACCGAGGAGGAACGCGAGTTCCTCCAGCAGTACACGGACGAGGCCGGCGAGGAGGAGGCCGTCGCCGCATGACGGTGCTCCACCTCGCCGACGAGACGGAGACGGCCGACCTCGCCGCCTTCCTCTCCCGGCTGCTGCACTACGACCGGTCGGCCGCGGTGCGCCTGCAGGCGGCGGGCACCGCGCTCGCCGTGTTCGGCTGGCCGCCCTCCTTCGAGGTCCTGGCCGTGCGCACCGCACGGCTCGCCAAGCCCTACGAGGACGGGCTGGACGTCACGCTCGACGTGACCGTCTCCGCCGGGGAGCTCCTGGAGTCGGTCGACGAGGCCGGCGCCACCGCCGCCGTGCCCGCCGCGGTGACCGGACCTCCGTGGGCGGGCGTGCTCCCGCCGCGCGGCGGCTGGCGGCCCGAGCCGGGGCTGCCCGGGGCGGAGTCCCTGCGCGCGCTGGTCGCCGCGGCCGTCGCCGAGTTCCGCTCCCGCACCCAGGAACTCGACGCCGGGCAGCGCACGCGCACCGAACTCGACCGCATCGGCCGGGAGATATGGTCCCGCACGGTCGGACGGACCCCACTGCCGGTGCGGGCCGTGCACGCGGCGCAGTCGCTGGGCTTCCTGCGCCCGCCGCCGCCCTCGGGCGCGGGCGAGGAGGACCTCGTCCTGTTCTCGTCGGGCGCGTGGCTGCGGCTGCGGAGCCCGTACGGCTCGGTCGCCGTGCGTCGGGTGGGAACCGGCTCCCTCGGTGTCAGCGTCAGCGGGCGCTGAGCGGCGCGGACCTTCGCCGCCCGCCGCCCGCTGCCGGGCACCCGGCACCGGGCGCCGGGCCGCCCCGGGCCGGGCGCGCCGCCGCCCGGCGCGCCGCCGCCGGCCCGGCCGGCTCAGTCCGTGCCGCTGTCGTCCGGGCGTACGGTGATGTGGTCCGGCTCCAGTTCCAGCGCCACGCGGTCGCGCATGCCCAGGGCCTCGGTGTACTCGGCCGGCAGTTGCAGCCGCCCGGCGCGGTCGAGCATGGCGTACTCGCGGCTGACGACCCGCTCGTGCCCGGTCGCCTCGTCCACCTCGCTGCGCCGCAGCACCTCCGTGGAGGTGCGGCCGTCGCGGATGGCGACCGTGCGGCGCACCTCGGTGGCCACCGCCTGGTCGTGGGTGACGATGACGATGGTGGTGCCCAGGTGTTCGTTGGCCCTGCGGAAGGCCGCGAAGATCTGCTCGGCGGTGTGCGAGTCGAGTTCGCCGGTGGGCTCGTCGGCGAGCAGCACCGCGGGGTTGTTGGCGAGGGCCACCGCGATCGCGACGCGCTGCTGCTGGCCGCCCGACATCTGGTGGGGACGCCGGTCGCGGCAGTCGCCGACCTCCAGCAGTTCCAGCAGCTCCAGGGCGCGGTCCGCGCGGGCGCGGCGGCCGCGGGTCCGGCCGCCGGACAGCTGCATGGGCAGGGCGACGTTCTGGGCGGCGGTCAGGTACGGCAGCAGGTTGCGCGAGGTCTGCTGCCAGACGAAGCCGACGACCTCGCGGCGGTAGCGCAGCCGGTCCTTGGCCGACATGGCGAGCAGATCGCGGCCGGCCACCCGGGCCGCGCCGGCCGTCGGGGTGTCGAGCCCGGCGAGGATGTTCATGAGGGTGGACTTGCCGCTGCCGGAGGCGCCGACCAGGGCCATCAGCTCGCCCTCGCGTACCAGCAGGTCCAGCCCCTGGAGGGCCTGCACCTCCACGCCGTCCGCGGTGAAGACGCGCACCAGCCGGTCGCAGGTGATCAGGGCGTCGTGGCCGTAGGCGGGCCGGGTGCGGTCGGCGGTGGCGCGCCGGGCCAGGTCGGCGAGGGTGGGGTTGGCCGTCATCGGAGTTCTCCCGTGCCGCTGGGGCCGGAGCGGTGGCGCCGGCTCATCCGGAGTCCCCCGTTGCGCGCGTCCCGCGTCCCGGACACCTTCGCTCCCATGCCCTCACGTCCTCCGACGTCCTCACGTCCTCCGACGTCCTCACGTGCTCCCACGTCGTCACGTCCCCCCGTCCCGGGCACCTCTCGCCCCGCACCGTCGTCCCTCCGCCCCGTCACGTCTCCACGTCCGGAGGTGGCCCCTCCCGGGTCACGCGTCCTCATCGCGCGTCACCCGCCCGCAGCTCGCGCACCGAGCCCCTGCGTCCCGTCCACCACGCCTGGGCGACGGCGACGCCCACCGCCAGCAGCAGGACCGCCAGGGCGGGCAGGGCCAGGGACAGCGGATCGGTCCGCAGCCCGTGTCCGGCCGCTGCCTCCGCGGTGGACGGCAGGGCCACGACGGTCAGGTCGATGCCGGGGGACAGCAGCCGGACGGTCGCCCAGCCCGTCAGCGCGCCGCCGGCCGCGGCCAGCAGGGCCTGCGGCAGGGACTCCAGGACGAGCAGGCGGCGCCCCTGGGCGCGGGTGAGGCCCATGGTGCGCAGGCGCGCGAGGAGCGCGGCGCGTTCCGGGGCGGCGCGCAGCAGGGCGAGCAGCAGGGCCAGGACCGCGTAACCGGCGCCCGCGGCCACGGCAACCGTGTAGATGCGCTCGGCGCCGGACTGCAGGGGCGAGTCGACGTACTGGGCGCGTTCCTCCGAGCGCAGCCGTACCGGGACCGACCGGCCCGCCGCCTCGCGCAGCGCGCCGGCGTCGAGGCGGTCGCCGGTCACCAGCAGCACGGTGGTGCGCGCGGCCGTCCCGGTGAGCCCGGCCCGGTCCACGACCAGGAAGTTCTCGCCGGTCACCGCCGGGGTCCGGTCCCGTACGACGGCGATCCGCACGGTGAGCGTGGTGCCGTCGGCGGTGCTGACCCGGAAGGGGCGGGTGCCGTGGGCGCGGGCGACGGGCGGTGAGGCCAGGGCGGGCAGCGGGGCGCCGTGGCCGCCGGCCGGCCGCCGCAGCAGTTCCGCGTCGAACGGGCCGAGGCCGGTGTGCCGGGCCAGCGCCGCGTAGGAGGAAGGGGTGACGCCCGCCAGGGACACCGAGCCAGGACCGTCACCGGCCTTGGCCTGGTGGTCGACGCCCAGCGCGGTGACCGACCCGGCGCCCGGGGTGCGCAGGACGCGGCCGGGCAGCGCGTCCGGCAGCGGCCCGCCGCCCTCGACGCGGGCGTCGGCCCCGACGGCGAGCAGGGCCGCCTGGTCGCGGGCCGCGGTGATCCCCGCCAGGACGGAACCGCCGAAGGCGGCGGTGGTGAGCGCGGTCAGCAGGGCCAGCAGGGGCAGTACGGCGGAGGCGGAGGTGCGGCCGGCCCGGGCCAGCGAGAGATGGCCCACCGCGCCGCGCAGCCGTGCCGCCGGGCGCGCCAGCCACCGCAGTGGCAGCGGATACAGGCGGACCAGCACCAGGGCCGCGATCACCCCCACCAGCACCGGGGCGAGCGAGGCCAGCGTGTCCCCCGAGGCGCCCCTGCGCCGCAGCGCCTCCACCGCACCCGCCGCGATCACCAGCAGGGTGAGCTCGGCCACCGTACGGCGCCGGGAGGGCCGTACCGACACCGCGTCGGCGCGCGGGGCGTGCACCCGGACCGTGCGGTGCGCGACCGCGGCGCGCAGCGGGAGTGCGGCGCAGGCGAGCGCCGTGACCGCCACGGCGGCGGCGACCGCGTGGCCGCGGCGGCCCTCGGGGACCGCCAGCAGGGCGGCGCCGAGCCCGAGCGCCCCGGCGGGCAGCACGGCCACGGCCGTCTCGGCGAGCAGCCGGCCGGTCAGGCCGCGCAGGGAGGCGCCGCGGGCCCGCAGCAGGGCGAGTTCGGCGCGGCGGCGGTCGGCGGCCAGACCGCCGGCCATCAGCAGGACGACGGCCGCGACCGCCGCGGTGCCGCAGGCGGCGACGGCGATCAGGGGACCGATGCCCTCGGCGAGCCGGTCGTGGTCGGTGAGCACGTCGTCCAGATCGGTGCTCGTCTCCGTGGTCGGGGCGGTGGCCGAGCGCACTTTGCCCAGAGCGGGCCCGGCGACGAGGGAGGCGACCGCGGACTTCAGCGCGGTGAGGTCGTGGGCGTGCAGGGCGTGGGTGTCGAGAGCCACCTGCCAGGAGCGGAAGGGGTGCCCGGCGGTGGCGAGCAGCGCGGGGGCGGCGTCGGGCGGCAGCAGCAGGGCGCCGAGCCAGTAGTACTGGGGATCGCCGCCGCCGGGCACGCGGGCCAGGGACGGGGAGCGCAACAGGGGGTCGGTGGACCAGTAGGCGCCGGCGGGGTCGCGCGGGGCGAGGATGCCGGTGACGCGGACGGCGAGCGGGGGCCGGGACAGCGCGGGCACATGGACGACCGAGCCGACCCGCAGACGCAGGCTCCTGGCGGTCTCGGCGGTCACCGCGGCCTCCACCGTGCCGGTCGCCGCCGTGACCGTGCGGTCCGCGCGTGGCATCCGGCCGCCGCGCACCGCCGCGTGCGCGGCGAGTCCGCTCTGCGCGACCAGGCGCACCTTCGCGGGCAGTCCGCTGGGC
This sequence comes from Streptomyces sp. NPDC004065, assembly GCF_044903565.1. Taxonomy (NCBI): domain Bacteria; kingdom Bacillati; phylum Actinomycetota; class Actinomycetes; order Kitasatosporales; family Streptomycetaceae; genus Streptomyces; species Streptomyces sp. NPDC004065. Next base: position 148,665 of record NZ_JBJDQT010000009.1, read on the forward strand.
CGGGGGATGAAGCGGTCGGGGACGGGCAGGTCGTCGCCGCTGCGCAGGCCGTAGGACGACTGGGCGGGGTCGGCGACGAGCGGCCGTCCGACGGCGGCCATGACGTCACGGTGCTGCCGGCCGAGCTCGGCCGGGCGCACCGCGTCCTCCCGCAGCCGCTGCGAAAGCTCCAGACCGGGCGGCGGGGCGGTGAACACGACGGTGGTGCGTTCGGGGCCGGCCCGTTCGACGGTACGCACCAGACCGGCGTCCTGGTAGTGGTCGAGCGCGCGCGGGAACGCGGCCGCCAGACAGGCGGTCAGCGCGACGAGCAGGGCGAGGGCGGCGGCGGCACCGGGCGCCGTCCGCAGCCGCACGCGGACCCAGGAGGCGGCGACGGGGCCCACCTCACTCACCTCCGCCGGATCGAAGGGACACCGCGGGGTCGGCCCGGCGCAGCGCGAGGACCGCCGTCACCAGCAGCGGCGCGGCGACGACGGCCGCCAGCAGCACGGCGACCCGGGCGGCCGGAAGCTCGACGAGCACCGGCGGCACGGGTTTCGCCGCCTGGCCGGTCAGCACGATCAGCGGGACCACGGCCCGGGTCAGTACGGCGCCCAGGACCACCCCGGCCACCACCGCCAGGGCCACCAGCACGCCCTGCTCGGCGGCGAGCGTGCGGGCCAGCTGCCGGCGCGGGGCGCCGAGGGCCCGCAGCACCGCGAACTCCGCGTCGCGTTCGCGCAGCGCCCCGGCGGCGCTCACCGCGAAGCCGACCGCGGCGAGCGCCGCCGCGACCAGGGCCGCCGCGGCGAACGCCGCCGCGGACCCGGCGCCGAACGGATCGTCGCGCAGCTGCCCGGCGATCTCGTCGCGCACCACGACCTGCGCCGGGTCCACGTCGGGCAGCGCCCGCACGGCGGCGGCGACGGCGGCCGCGTCGCGGCCGCCGGTGCGCAGCCACCACTCGGTGGGCGGCGCGCTGTCGCCGTAGCGCGCCTGGAGCACGCGGTTCACCGACGGCAGGTCCATCAGCAGGCCGCCGCCGTCGTGCGCCGCGGCCTCAGGGGCGTCCGGGGCGGCGGACCGGCCGGACTCCGCGGCCGTGGTGGGCAGCGCCCGCACCGAGCGGACGATCCGGACCGGGACGACCCGGCCCGCGAAGGTGACGTCCACGCGCTGCCCCGGACGCGCGCCCGCGGCCTTCAGGAAGGACTCCGTGGCCAGGGCGGCGATCTCCGGCTGGGCCGGCTGGGCGACCCGGACCCGGACGCTCACCGCGCCCGCCTCCCAGGACTGCTCCCCGGGGACGTAACCGGTGCCGTAGGCGACGCGCAGCGGGCCGGTGGCGGTGGCGGTGACGGCGGGCCGGGTGGGCGCGGTGGCGCCGTCGGGCGAGGAGACGTCGGAGGTGGTGGACGACACGGCCGTCCAGGCCGTGGGCAGCGGCAGCCGCCGCGCCCTCCCGTCGGTGCCGGCGGCGGTCGCCCCGGAGACGGTGAGGCGGTGCTCCTCGGCGCGGTCCAGGGGCTGGGGCAGGGTCAGGTCCAGGCCGGTCAGCAGCAGCGGCCCGGCGGTTACGGGCAGGTCCAGCACCAGGGGACGGGAGCGGCCGTCGACGGGCAGGGCGCCGAGCGGCACACGGTAGGAGACCCCGTGGCGGTCCTCCAGGGTGACCGCCACGTTCGCCGCGGCCGGGCGGGCGGAGCCGCTGCCCGGGCCGGAAGCGGTTCCGGCGCCCGCGCCGCCCGCGCCGGCATCCGCGTCCCCGCCGCGGCCCGAGACGGCGAGGGCCGCCGTCAGCCGCAGCCGGGCGGTGCCCGTGGGCAGCTTCACCCCGGCCGTCGCGCCCCGGGGCGCGAGTCCCGCGAGCAGCGGCCGCACGGGCTCCGGCGCGAGGTCGGAGCGCATGAGCACGGTGTCCGCCGCCTCCCGGGCGTTCAGCGCGAGCACGGTCGCGGTGCGGCCGCCGGCCAGCGGCAGCGTGGTGCGGACGGCGGGGGCGGCGGAGCGGACGTGCGGGAGGGCCGCGTAGCGCTCGGTGCGGCCCAGGTCGCCCTCCCCCGCGGCCAGCACCCGCACCGGCGCGCCCGCTGCGAAGTCGGCCTGGTCGTCCTGCGAGCGGTTCCAGGAGGCGCCCTGGCCGATCGCCAGCATGCCGAGCGCGATGGCGAGCACCAGCAGCAGCACCGGCCCGGCACCGCGGGCCGGGCGGCGGCTGAACTGCCAGCCCGCCAGCGCCGCCGGCAGTCCGCGCCCGCCCGCCGCGCGGCGTTCGGCCAGCCGGGCCGCGGGCGGCAGCAGCCGCAGGGTCAGCACCGTTCCGGCGAGCAGGGCGAGCGCGGGCGCGGTGACCAGCAGCGGGTCGATGCCGAGCGCACCGGTGCGCGAGCCGGAGACCGCTCCGGTGGGCTGCCGCCGCAGCTGCCAGTAGGCGACCGCGGCCACCGCGACCAGCCCCACGTCGGCGCCGGCGCGCAGCGGCGCGGGCAGCGCCCGGGCCCGGCCGCCCACCGCGAACGACGACGCCAGGGCCGGCAGCGTGACCGCCAGCGCGCAGCCCAGCGCCACACCGGCGGTGACCAGCCACACCGCGGGCCCCCCACTCGCCGCGACGTCCGGGTGCAGCCCGATCCGGGCCGGCGCCCCCTGCCCGGCCAGCAGCCCGGTCAGCGGCCCGGCCAGCAGCGGCGCGCAGACCACGGCGGGCAGCGCGAGCAGCAGGGCCTCCAGGGCGGCCAGGCCCGCGACATGGGCCCGCGATCCGCCGCGCGCCCGCAGCAGCCGGGTCTCGCCGGCGCGTTCCGTGCTCAGCAGCCGGGCCACCAGCAGCAGCGCGTAGCCCGCCAGCAGGGCCAGCAGCAGCGCGGCGATCAGCAGGGTGGAGCGGGAGACGAGGAGCGAGCGGTCGATCCGGTCCAGGACGGTGGGCAGCGAGGTGGTCACCGTCGGCGTGCCGTTCCCGGCGAACGACCGGCGCAGCGACGCGGCGCCCTCGCGGACCGAGTCGCGCAGCGCGCCGATCCGGCCGGTCGTCAGGGTGGAGAAGTCCGCCGAGACCTGCCACGCCGACTGCCCGGTGCTCACCCTGTCGCCGGCCAGGACGCCGGGTGCGGCGAGCAGCGGGCCGTACGTGGTGAAGCTGACCTTGCGGACCCCGCGTCCGCCCAGGTCGTCCAGCTGCCAGTAGGCCGCGTCGGCGTGGGCGGGCCGGTACAGGCCGGTGATCCGCACCCGGGCCTTGCGGCCGTCGTCGAGCCGGTCGGCGACGGTGAGCCGGGCGCCGGGCCGCAGCCCCAGGCGCCGGGCGGCGGTCTGCGGGAGCGCGGCCTCCACGTCGCCCGCCGCAGTGGCGCGCGGGAGCCGCCCGGCCACCAGCCGCACCTGCGCCGGGTCCAGGGCGGCGAAGTACGTCAGGTCCGGGTCGCCGGAGCGTTCGGCGGGCGGCTGGACCGACCGGGGCAGGGCGTACGGCCCCGAGCGCACCAGCGTGCGCACGGTCACCGGCAGCCCGTCGAACGCGGCCCGCGCCCGCTCCCGTACGGCGGCGCCGGCGGCCGCCCGGCCGGCCGGGGGCACGTCGGCCCTGACGACCAGCGTGGCGTCGGCCGCGTTGCGCGGATCGCTCAGGGAGTGGCGCAGCGCCGCGTCGCCGATCGCGCCGGAGCAGGCGGCGAACGTGGCCAGCACCGTCGTGGTCAGCAGCACCGTGAGCAGTGCGGCGGCCAGGAGCGGCCGGTGCGCCCGTGCGCGCAGCAGCACCAACCCCGTGAACCCCGCCACCCGGCTTCCCCCCGCGATCGTCCAGACCTCCGGCTGCTCCGGCCGATGCTGTCAGACGGGGCGGGCCGCTGGTAAGCGCTTGTGGACCCAGCTTGATCGGATCGTGATCGGAATGCGGTAGGTCACGACCGGAATCCGGGACCGGACTCGGGGTGCGGTGGGACGCGGTGGGGTCCGGGTGGGCGCGGGCGGCTCACTCGGGGGTGTTCGCTCACTCGGGGGTGTTCACCATCGACGCCGCCGCGTACGTCAGGTAGTTCCACAGGGTCTGCTCGTGCTCCGGCGTGAGGCCCAGCTCGTCGACGGCCACCCGCATGTGCCGCAGCCAGGCGTCGTGCGCCGCCCGGTCGACCGTGAAGGGCGCGTGCCGCATCCGCAGCCGGGGATGCCCGCGCCGCTCGCTGTACCTCGTCGGACCGCCCCAGTACTGGATCAGGAACAGCCTGAGCCGCTCCTCGGCCGGACCGAGGTCCTCCTCCGGGTACATCGCCCGCAGCTCGGGGTCCTCGGCGACGCCCTGGTAGAAACGGTGGACGAGCCGGCGGAAGGTCTCCTCCCCGCCGACCTGCTCGTAGAAGGTCTGCTCCTGAAGCGTGCCACGCCGAATCTCATTCACCCGTCCATGGTCTCAGACCGCCCGGCGGAGGACTCCGGGCTTAGGACCACCGCACGGGCACGGGCCGCGCGGGCCACCGGCCACGCGGGCCGCGCGGACCGCACGGGCCCAGGGACGCGCGGCGGCCGGACGGGCGCCGGCACGGGGTTCCCGGCGCCGGCTCGGCGGCACTGGCCCCGGGGCGGGGCGCGCAGCACAGTGGAGGCATGGGCGCGCACGCTGTCGGCGGGGACGACGAGGAGCCGGACGGCCTCGCCGCCGCGGCCCGGGCCGAGCTGGTGCGGACGATCGAGGCGAGCGGCGCCTGGGCCTCGGACCCGGTGTGGCGGGAGGCGTTCGCCGCGGTGCCCCGGCACCTGTTCGTGCCGTACTACTACGCCGGCGTCCCCGGCGGCTTCGAGCGGCGGTGGGGCGAGAGCCCGGACCCGCGGGCGCGCGAGCGCTGGCTGCGCGGCGTCTACGCCGACACCCCGCTGGCCACCCGGCTGCGCGACGGTGAGCTGGTCTCCTCCAGCAGCCAGCCCTCCCTCATGGCCCGGATGCTGGCCGAGCTGCGCGTCGCGGACGGCGACCGGGTGCTGGAGATCGGCACCGGCACCGGCTACAACGCGGCCCTGCTCGCCCACCGGCTCGGCGAGGACGGCCTGGTCACCACCGTCGACCTGGAGCCGGAGATCACCGAGTCGGCACGGCGGCACCTGGCCGCCGCCGGGTACCACCCGGTGGTCGTCACCGGGGACGGCTCCCGCGGGGTCGCCGGGCGCGCCCCCTTCGACCGGATCATCGCGACCTGCGCGCCGGCCGCGGTGCCGCTCGCCTGGCTCGCCCAGAGCGTCCCCGGCGCCCGGATGCTCGTCCCGATCGCCACCGGGCTGGCCGCGCTGACCGTGCGCGACTCCGGGCACGCCGAGGGCGCCTTCCTCGACACGCCCGCGTACTTCGTGCCGCTGCGCGGCGGGACCGGGCCGCAGCCGCCGGCCGCGGACCTTCACGGGCTGCCGCACGGGGCCCGTGAGCACGAGCTGTTCCGCTTCCTGCTCGCGCTGACCCGTGGACACCTCGGCGCACGGGAGGCGTACGCCCTGTGGGAGCACGAGGGCCGTCCAACGCGCCCGCGCTACGGGATCACCGTGAGCGACGGGCGGGCGTGGACGTGGCTCGACGACGCGCACGGCCCGCACACCTGGCCCCTGCCGGGGGCGGGGGAGGACTGAGCGGGGACGGGTGGCCGGACCGAGCCGACCCGCGACCGCACCTCGCCCGACCGCCCGGACCGAGCCGACCCGCGACCGCACCTCGCCCGACCGGCCGGACCGCAACCCGCCCCACCAGCCCCGACCGCACCCCGACTGACCCGCCGGACCGCACCCCGACTGACCCGCCGGACCGCACCTCGCCCGACCGCCCGGACCGCAACCCGCCCCACCGGCCCCGACCGCACCCCGACTGACCCGCCGGACCGCACCCCGCCCGACCCGCTCGACCGGCCGGACCGGGCACGGCGGCCCCCCGGCCGGTCACCCACCCGGCTGGGGTGGGTGACCGGCCGGTCGGGCGGGTGGGGCTCAGCCGCGCCGGAGGGTGATCGTCGTCCAGGCGCCCACGTGCACCCGGTCGCCGTCCTGCAGCGGTACCGGCACGAAGGGCTGGATCGGCTCCTCGGAGCCGTTGACCGTGGTGCCGTTGGTCGAGTTCTGGTCGACGACCGCCCAGCCGCCGTCCGGCTGGGCCACCAGCACCGCGTGCTGGTGGGACACGCCCGGGTCCTCCGGCGGCACCGACAGGTCGATGTCCGGGGTGTCGCCGGTGGAGTGCCGGCGGCGGCCGATGGTCACCTGGTTGCCGGTGAGCGTGCGCTGCTGCTCCGGGGAGTACGCCGGCAGGTTCAGGCCCGCGGCCTCGGGCCCCGAGCGCTGCATCATCGCCATGAAGTACTCGCGGTCCGGGCCGATCGTCGCCGTCCAGGTGGACGGCTGCCGCGGCTGCTGCGGGAACGGCGGACCGGCCGGGGCCTGGGTGCCGCCGGGCTGCGGATAGCCGTAGCCGCCGCCCTGGCCCGACCGCGGACCGGACGGGCCGTCACCCGACGGCGGGGAGATCACCCAGTCGTCGTCGAACCCGGGAGCGGAGGGACCGCCGTGCTGAGGTCTGCTGCTCTCCTGCGGGAACGGGGGAGACGCGGGAGGGCCCGGCTGCTGGAACGCCTGCGGGGCGCCCCCGGGCACGCCGCCCGGGCCGCCGGGACCCGGCTGCGTCGGCGCGGGCGGGGGCGGGAACCCCCGCGACGGGTCGCCGCCGAAGCCGGGCGGCCTCGGGTCGCCGCCGAAGCCCGAGGGCCCGGGACCGCCGGGGCGGCCCTGCGGCTCCGAGCCGTACGGCGGGCCGGGCGGGATCGGCTCGGCGGGCCGGTTGACCTGGGACGGGCGGGAGCCCTGGTACTCGTAGGAGTCCTGGCCGCCGAAGGACGGGCCGGGCGGCTGCGGGAATCGGGAGCCCGGGCCGGCACCTGGTCCGCCGGGTCCGCCGGGTCCGGGCGCCGGCGGGCGCGGGGCGGCCGGGGTGTACGAGGTCGCCGTGTTGGTCAGGAAGTTCCAGCGGCACTCCTCGCAGAACGGCGCGCCGCCCTCACGGGGCGTGCGGCACTGCGGGCACAGCTCCGGCTCGGAGTCGGGCATGCCGGACAGGTGCGGGCGTCCGCCGGGCGCGCCACCGGGCCGGCCGGGGCCGCCCGGACCGCCGGGAGCCCCCGCACCGCCGTGTCCCGGCGCGGGCGGGAAGCCGTAGCCGCCGACCGGGGGCGGCGGGGGAGGTGGAGGCACGGCCCCGGCCATGCGGTGACCGCAGACCTCGCACCAGTCGTCGGAACCCGACTGGTGTCCGTTCGGGCAGGTCGGCATGTCGGCGCTTCCCCCTCTCCTTTCCGGCCGCTGCGGCCGGATTTCTCCCACCCCGAGGGGCCGGGCTCGCTGGTCTTCGTCTTCGGACTACGTCACTTCTTTACACGAACAGTCTTTGTGGACCGCGTCTCGAGAGTCATCTCGTCCGCCTCCTCGACCTTCGCCTTCAGTCGCACAGTACCTGTCGCGGCGTCGACCACGTCCACCACCTTCGCAAGCAGTTTCGCAGTATCCGCGTTCCCCGAGGCGCCGGCGAGCTGAACCGCGCGTCCCAGTTTGGCCGTTGCCCCGTCGATATCGCCCGCTTTGCGAAGGTCCAGCCCCTGCTGGATGACCTGGGCCAGTTCGGCCTGGCCCGTATAGTGGGCGACCTGCGGGTTGATCGAGGTGGAGGCGGCCATGTCGTCGGTCCACACGGCCCGTACGAGGCCCTGGGCCCCGAGAGCGCGGGCCGTGCCGTCCGCCTGGGGGACGACGAGCGAGACCCGGGCGGCGAGCATCTCCTGCCCCACGGCGGCCGCGGGGACCTGGACGCACAGGTGGTAGTCGCGGGACTCGTCGCCCCACGAGCCCGTCGGATAGTCCCCGGCGCGCGGCCCCGCCTCGGTGCGGCGGCCGGTCAGCTCCTCCACGGTGGGCGCGACCTGCTTGACGAACGTGATGGTGGTGCCCACCGGCGTCCACACCCGCAGGGCGACGTCGGAGACCTCCTTGCCCATCGCCGTCTCCATCATGTGGGTGAAGTCCGCGGACAGCGCCGCCGGGTCGGCGACGATGTCGGCGGTGCCGAGCAGCGCCGAGGCGATCGCTGTGACTTCTTTCACTTCCCAGTCGGTGCCCACGCCACGCGCGTCGCAGGTGAAGTGTCCGGCGCACTCGTCGAGCGTGCGCTTGAGGTCCTCGGGCGACTCGTGCTCGTTGCGGCCGTCGGTGAGCAGGATGCCGTGCCGGATGTCGACGTCCGCGGACGACAGCAGCCGGTCGGCCAGCCGCAGCCAGGTGCCGATGGCCGTGCCGCCGCCCGCGGTCAGCCGGCGCAGCGCCTGCTTGGCCTGTTCGCGCGTGGTGGCGTCGGCCACCGCGAGCCGGCCGCCGCCCGGGTAGACCTCCTTGGCCACGTGCGTGCCGCCGACCACGGCGAAGTGCACGCCGTCGCGCAGGGTGTCGATCGCGGCGGCCGTGGCCTCCCGGGCGTTGCGCATCTTGGCCGGCGGGTAGTCCATCGAGCCCGAGCAGTCGACCATCACCGCCACGGCCGCGGAGGGCCCCTGGCCGGGCGCGTACAGGTGCGGCGCGGAGACGGCGCTGCCGATCGTGCCGCCGCCGGTCGCGGTGACGGTGACGATCGCGTTGACCTCCCGGCCGCCCTCGGGCAGGTACTCGTTCTGGTACACGTCCACCGAGAACTGGGGCACGTTCGACTTCGAGAAATTGGCCATACCGCTGAAATCCCCCTCAGCACCCCGCGAACGGGGCCGACGACTGTGAACGGACCGGTCCCCTCCGGCCCTTGGTGACTCCCCGTGCGAGGTCCGGGCCGGGACCCGCGTCCCGGGCCCCGGCGTGCGTCCCTCAGGCCGATCCTGCCCCCTGGGGCGGCGCCGGGAACGGCAGGACGGCCACTGTTACGTTGTCGTGGCCCCCGCCGTCCAGGGCGTGGCCGACCAGCACCCGGGCGCTGTGCAGCGGACGCTCGGCGGCGTCGAGGGGGACCGCCTCGGCCATCTCCCCGGCCGTCTCCGCGTAGTTCCACAGCCCGTCCGTGCACACCACGACCACGCCCGGCCGGTCCGGCTTGAACGAGGCGGTGTGCGGCTCCAGTTCGTAGGAGTCCGCGCCGAGCCAGCCGGTGATCGCGTGGGCGCGCTCGTCGGCGTACGCCTCCGCCTCGCTCATCAGCCCCGCGGCGACCATCTGCGCGGCCCAGGAGTCGTCCTCGGTGAGCCGGGCGGCCGGCGCGCCACGGTCCGCCGGCACCCAGTAGGCGCGGCTGTCGCCGACCCAGCCGACCACCAGCAGACCGGAGGCGACCACGGCGCCGACGATCGTGCAGGCGGGGGCGTTGTGGTGGGGGGTGTGCTCGCGGGCCGTGGCGGGCTCCTCGGCCAGCGCGTCGACCGCGTGCGAGGCGGCGACGATGGCGTCGTGCATCGCCTGCTGCGGGTGGACGCCCCGGGGCAGCGCGGCCAGCAGGGACTCGCTCGCCGCGCGGGAGGCGGCGAGGGAGGCGTCGTCGGGGCGGGTCGCGGAGGACACGCCGTCGCAGACGATCGCCACGGCCGCGGGCGAGCCGTCGGGCAGCGTGGTGCTGCCCAGGGAGAAGGCGTCCTCGTTGCGGTGGTGGCGCAGGCCCCGGTCGCTGACCGCGGCCACCGGACCCGACTCCTGCTCCATGTGGTCGCGTTCGCGCGGCTGGGCGTGCCCGCAGTTCTCGCAGTAGCCGTCGCCGTCCACCCGGCCGGCGCGGCAGGCCACGCAGACCGCCGCCTCCCCGTCCGCCTCCCGCGCGGTGGTGGCGGCGTCGGAGGCGACCCGCGGGTCGGGTGCCTGCAGCGGGTACTCCTCGGGCTCGGCCGGGCGGTCGAACCGGACACCGGAGGCCGGCGGCACGGGCGCGGCGGCGCGCTGCGGCTGCCCCTGCCCGGGCGTCCACGGCGGCAGTGGCGCCCCGAAGCCCTGCGGCTGGGCCTGCGGCTGCGGCTGCGGCTGGGGCTGGGCCCGCGGCGCGTGCGGCAGGCCGTCACCGGCGTCGTCGCCGGGCGCCGCCGGGCGCGGCACGACGCCGCCCGACATCGTGAGCGTCGGCGTGTCGCCGGGCGCGGCGGCCGCGGACAGGTCGTATCCGCAGGCGCCGCAGAAACGGTCACCCGACTCGAGCGGCTCGGCGCAGCTCGGGCATTTCGACAGGGCGGCCTGCTGGTGCATCTGGGACATCAACTACACCCACGTCCGGGGGCGGTAACGGTTGGCACGTTCCACCAGGTCGATCCTCTCCTCACCGCCGGACGCCAGCCGGGCCAGCGTGCGGTACGAACGCTCCAGGCCGAAGCGGAGTCCCCGCTCGTCCAGTTCGCTGCCGAGCAGCACCCGCCGGGCGGCCGGGCCGGTGGCCCGGCCTCCGGAGAGTATCCAGTCCAGGGCGCAGCCGAGGACCTCCGCCGACAACTGCTCGCGTCGCGCCGGGTCCAGACCGTACGCGCGCAGCGCCTCCACCTGCCCGGCCGCGGCGGTCAGGTCGTCCAGGAACGGCGTGTCGGAGGCGACCGCCGTCCGGTGCCGCAGCCGCGCCCGAACGGCCGCCACCCGTGCCGCCGTGTAGTGGATGGAGGACTCCGGCACCGACTCCAGCGTCCGTACGGCGCCGCGCCGGTCGCCGGTGGCCAGCTGCACGCGGGCGAGGCCGAAGGCGGCGCTGACCTGGCCCGGGTCGGTGGACCACACCAGGCGGTAGTACTCGGCGGCGTTGTCCAGCTGGCCGAGGACCTCCGCGCACAGGCCGAGCGCCAGCTTCGGCGCGACCTCGCCGGGGAAGGCGTCGTAGACGGCGTCGAAGGCGAGGGCCGCCTCCTCGTGGTCGCCGGTGACCAGGGAGGTGACGCCCCGGTACCAGACCACCCGCCAGTCGTCGGGGTCCTCGTCCTCCAGGGTGCGCAGTGCTTGCAGCGCGGTGGCCGCGTCGCCGGTCTCCAGCCAGGCGCGGATCTGCCGCAGCCGGGTCTCGGTGGACCGGGTGGGCGCGGCGGCCAGGGCGTGGACCAGTTCTCCCGGCGCCGAGGTCAGCAGGCCCGCGAGGAAGCCGGCGTTGGGGTCGGCGGGGTCGACGTGCGGCACGGGCAGGGCGAGGGCCGCGGCGGGGGCGTCGACCTGCTTGACGAGGACGAGGACGAGGGCGGGGGCGCCCGGCGCTCCCGGCGCCCCCGGCGCGCCCGTGGCGCTCGCGGCACCAGCGGCTCCCACGGTGCCGGGCGCGGTCGCCGCCGGTGCGGCCCCCGGCAGCCGCGCGGGGACCGTGACGCGCCCACGGTGCCGGGTGCGGGCGGATGCGCGGGTGCGCACGGGCCGCGCCCCGAGCCGGGAGACGTCCCCGTCCAGCGCGGGGAACAACTCCGTGTCGGTGACCCTCAGTTCCGGGCCGAACAGCGTCGACAGGGCGGGCCGGGCCCGGCCCGTCTGCAGGGAGACGACCTCCCGCAGCACGCCCGTCAGCTGCTCGGCCATCTCCTGCGCGGAGGCGAACCTGCGGGCCGGATCCGGGTCGGTGGCCCGGACCAGGAGCCGGTAGAAGGACTCGTACTGCCGGAAGACCTCGATGGTGTCGGGGTCGGGCAGACTGTCCGCGAAGACGGTGGTGTAGCCCTGGAAGTCGAAGGTGAGCACGGCCAGCGTCCGGCCCACCGTGTACAGGTCGCTGGCCACCGACGGGCCGGCCTCGGCGACCTCCGGGGCCTGGTAGCCGACCGTGCCGTAGATGGCCGACTCGTCGTCGTCCATACGGCGCACCGCGCCCATGTCGATCAGCTTGAGCTGGTCCTCGGTCTGGATCGCGTTGTCGACCTTGAAGTCGCAGTACAGCAGGTTGCGGCTGTGCAGATGACCGAGCGCCTCCAGGGCCTCGATGCCGTACGCGCAGGCCTGCTCCACCGGCAGCGGGTCCCGCTTGCCGTCCGGTGTGCGGCGGGAGTTGGCGATCTCCTTCAGCGACTTCCCGCCGACGTACTCCATGACGATGTAGCCGTCCAGGGAGCCGGTGCGCTGGTCGAGGTGCTCCACGAAGTTGTAGATCCGCACGATGTTGGCGTGCTCGATCTCCGCGAGGAAGCGCCGCTCGGAGATCGCCGCCGCCATCGCGTCCTGGTCGCCGGTGTCCAGCAGGCCCTTGAGCACCACCCACCGGTCGGACACCGCCCGGTCCACGGCCAGGTAGATCCAGCCCAGGCCGCCGTGCGCCAGGCAGCCCACGACCTCGTACTGGCCGTGCACGATGTCCCCGGCCCGCAGCTTGGGCACGAACGAGTACGGATGGCCGCACTTGGTGCAGAAGCCCTCCGTACGGCCCGGCCGCTCACCGCGCGCACGGCCGACCGGAGCCCCGCAGTCGGCGCGCGAGCAGAACCGCTTCCGCTCCGGGACCTCGGGGTTGTCGAGCACCACGGAACGCGGGTCGGGCCGCGGCACCTGCGGCACCTGCACCAGCCCCGCGCCGAGCCGGCCGCGGGCGGAGGAGCCCGCGGAGGAGCCCGAGCTGCGCACCGACACCGAACGGCCGCCGGAGCCCCCCGACACGGAGCGCGACAGCCGCCCCGACACCGAGCGGCGGGACCTGGACGACTGCGACGAGGTACGCGCACTGCGGGCGCTGGGCGCGCTGGACCCGGTGCCGGCCGCCGAGCCCCGCGAGCCGTCGCCGCCGGTGGCCCCGGCCGAACCGGTCTGCCCGGCCGACCCGGCCGACCCGGCCTGCCCGGCTGCTCCGGCCTGCCCGGCCGAGGACACCACCGGCGCCAGGCCGCAGGTGTCGCAGTACAGCTCGCCGCCGCCCACGTCCTCGTACGTCCCGCCGCAGTCCGGCCGCTGACACGTCTGACCCGCCCGGCTCATGACTCACCCCCACCGTCACCGTCCCGCGGCGCGCCCTGCTCCGGCACCGTCGCGGCGCCGAGCAGTTCGGCGGCCGCCCGCTGGTAGCGCAGCACCGCCTGTTCGGCCACCCTCAGGTCGCACGGCGCGCTCCACAGCATGCGGCGCGCCGCGTCGTACCGCTCCACCAGCAGCGGGTCCTCGGCCAGCCCGTGCCGGGCCACCTTCGCCTTGTACGCGTCCAGCCGCCCGCGCAGCTCGGCCCGGACCGCCAGCGGCGCGGTGACCGCCGTCAACGACTCGCGGGCCCGCAGCAGTTCGTCCTCCGCCTTGCGCTCCAGGGACTCCAGCAGCGGCGACAGCCGGTGCCACTGGGCCTGTCTGCGGTACTCGGCGGCCGTCGCCAGCTGCTCCTGGAGCACGGTCGGCGGGCCGCTGACCACCGGCACCTCCGTGGCGGCGATCTTCGCCAGCACCTCGCCGCGCGCGGTGCGCGCCTCGGCCAGCGTGCGGTCCGCGCGCGAGAGCACGTCCCGCAGCCTGATCAGCCGCTGCTCGGCGTCCTGCCGGACGGTGAGCACGGCGTCGATCTCCCGGCGCACCTCCTCCAGCGCCCGCGCCTCACGGTCGTAGACCGTGGTGTCCGGCCGGCCGCCGCCCGGCGCCGAACTGCCCTGCGCCGCCACCCAGAACGCGAGCGGGTCGGAGACCACCTGCTCGCGCAGCCGGGTCAGGGTGCGCGTGATGCGTTCCAGGTCGTCGCCGGCCGGGTGCTCGCCGGGGCGGACGCCGACCGAGTGCGCCAGCCGACGGGTGCGCTGCAGCTCCGCGGCCAGTAAATCGATCCGGGCGGGCAGCGCCGACCACACCGCGTCGGCGGCGACCACCACGTCCAGGCTGGTCGCGTACAGCTCGTTCATCCGGTCCACCAGGCCGGCCAGCGAGAAGCTGTGGCTCAGCCGTCCCGGGCCGCCGGTCAGGGTGGGGGCGCCCGCGGTGGCCGCGGAGCCGGCGACCGTGACCGACTCGCCGCGCAGCAGCTCGGTCAGCTCCGCCAGGTCCTCGCGGCTGGACCAGCGGCGGCGGGCGCGGATCTCGCGGGCGGTGCGCAGGGCGGCCGAGTAGGCGTCGAAGTACGCCCACAGCAGCGTTATCGACGCCTCCGTCGCCGCCCAGCGCTCCTTGGTGACACCGGTCAGCTCGGCGCCTTCGAGCAGTCTGCGGCCCGCGTGGTCCTGGAGGGCGAGGAGCGAGGTCTCGATCGCCTCGTGCTCCGCGCCGAGCCGCGCCAGCGCACGGTCCACCTCGTCCCGGTCCATCACCGGCCCGGCGGGGTCCGTGGCGCCCATCGATCACCTCTCGCTGCGTCGTGTGTTCCGTCTGCCGTACCCGGGCCGGTCCCGGCCGGCCCGCCGTCGAGTCGCCCGGTACGGCTCATCCGTAGCTCGCCGCCGGCGGGGTCGCCGACTGTGAGTCCCTACCCAGCGTGGGGGACAGCCACTTGTCGTACGACGCCTTCCAGCCCCCGTCCTTGCGGTAGTTCTCCAGCGTCCGGTTGACCTGGCGTACCAGATCGTCGGCGCCCCGTTTCATCGCCACGCCGTAGTACTCCTTGGTGAAGGTGCCGCCCTTCAGCTCCACCGCGGGGTCCTGCGCCGCCTGGCTGGCCGCGAGCGCGCCGTCGGTCACCACCGCGTCCACCTCGCCCAGTTGCAGCCGTACCAGGCAGTCCAGCTGGTTGGGGACGGTGGTGCCGATGTCGGTGGAGGCGGGGAGAGTGCCGTTGCCCTTGTCGGCGAAGAGGTGGTCGTACGCCGTGGAGCCGGTCGCCGAGCAGACCCGCTTGCCGGCCAGGGTCCGGTCGTACCCCTTGACCGGCGAGGTCTTCGGGGCGAGGACCTGCTGGCCGGTCAGGAAGTACGGCGCGGAGAACGCCACCTGCTCCAGGCGGTCGCAGGTGATGGTCATGGTGCGCACCACCATGTCCACCCGGCCGCTCTTGATCGCGGGTATGCGCTCGTTGGTGGGGATGGCCTTGAACTGGACCTTGTCGGCGTCGCCGAGGACGTCCCGGGCGATGCGGTGGGCGAGGTCGATGTCGAACCCCTCCAGCTCGCCGGAGGAGTTGTTCGGGTTGCGGTAGCCCCAGCGGTAGCTGTTCTGGTCCACGCCGACCGAGAGGTAGCCGCGCGCCCGGATGGCACTGACGGTGGCGCCGCCCGCGCCCGAGGGGGACAGGCTGCGGTTCTGGGCCTCGGAATCTTTGCAGGCGCCGGCCCTGGCCTGGCTGGCCCGCGCCGTCCCCGGGGCGCCGAGGGCGGGCCGGGGGCCGCTGCCGCCGCCGTCCCCGCCCGGGGAGGGCAGGCACGGGAGCAGCAGGGCGAACGCCAGCGCGAGGACGCACAGGGCCGCCATCGCTCCCACACCGCCCCAGCCCTTCGGCACGGCGCGCCCGAGCCGGGGGGCGAGTGGCGTGCGCGGGCCTCGTGTTCGCATGGTCGCGCCTCCCTTCACCGGTACTCCGACAGCCTGCGCCCGATGCCCGTCACGGCGCCCGCCGCGCCGAGCACCGCGAGCACCGCGGCGCCGATGGCCAGGCCCGTCATCGCGGACCGGCCGTCGTCCGCGGCCTGCCGGAACTCGTTCGTCTCGTGGGTGAGCGCGGAGGCCAGCGAGGTGTCCACGTTGTCGAAGCACTCGCCCGTCGAACCGCCCTTGGCGGTGGTGCCGATGACCCGGTCGCGGGCCTGCTGGTAGTCGCCGGAGTCGTTGGCCCGGCGGGCCAGTTCGTGCCGCGACTTCCAGACCTTCATCGACTGGTCGGCGACCTGCACCGGCTTGCGGCCGGCCGAGTCGTCCGCGAGGGAGCCGGCCCGGGCGAGGGTCCGCGCCAGGGTGTCGATCTCCTGGTCGTACGCCCAGTCGTAGGCGTCCATCACCGTGCCGTCCTTCAGGGTCTTGGTCTCCGCGCCGCGGCTGACGAGGGTGAGGTTCTCGTTGCTGCGGGCCTTCAGGGAGGCGATCTGGGCGTCGTGCAGCACGTTCAGCGAGCGGACGCCGTGGGTGTAGGAGCCGTCGAGGCCGGCGCGGGCGACGGTGTGCCCGACGGCCAGCCAGAGCAGGACCACGGTGGTGGCGGCGGTGGCTGCCACCATGCCGTGGTTCAGCACCCGGTTGGTGCGCAGGTAGTTGCGGCGCTGGGCCCAGGCCAGGGCGGCCAGGGCGAGGACGCCGAGGGCCATCGCGGCCCACGGGTAGGGGGTCGCCTGCGCGTAGTCGGAGCGCAGGCGCTGGTTCTCCTTCTGGTACAGGTCCTCGGCGGCGGGCAGCATCTGCTTCTGCATCGTGTCGTTGGCCGCGCGCAGATAGGCGCCGCCCACGGGGAAGCCCTGGCGGTTGTTGGCCCGGGCGGACTCCACCAGGCCCTTGTAGCGGGGCAGCAGCTGGTTGAGCCGGCCGATGGTGGCCGCGGAGGGCGAGCCCGGGTCGGAACTGGCCGCGGCGGTGACCAGCTTGGCGGCCGCGGTGCGGATGTCGGCCTCGTAGCGGGCGCGGGTGGCGGCCGTCTCCTGCAGCCCGGCCAGATAGCCGCTGGTCGCCATGGTGTTGGCGTCGGCGAGGGAGCGGTAGATGTCGGCGGCGTCCGAGCTGAGGGGCTGGCTGCTGTGCAGGACGTCGTCGGCGGCCGTGGCGCGGGTGGTGGTCTGCCAGGCGGTGACGGCGCCGAACGCCACGACGAGCAGGGCGAGTACGGCGCCGATCACGCGGAGCCGGCCGGGTTCGGTGGTGGCCGCGGCGCGCAGGCGGTCGACGCCCTCGGCGAAGGCGGTGCGGCGCGGGGGCGGTGGTGCGGGGGCGGGCGCGGCCGGCCGGGCGGGCGAGGGGCCGGGCTGCGCCGGGACGGCCGGCAGGGTGGGCACGCCGGGGCCCGGTGGTGCCGCGTTGCTCGTCGGCGGGTGTGTCACTGTTGACCTCCCCCATGGTCATCCGTCGCCGCAAGTATCACCGCCGCGGGCGGCATGCGCACCGGGCTTCACTGGATCTTGATGGGATCGCAGCACGCACCGCACCCTGCCCATGAATACGCCGGGGGGAACAGTTCGGTTCCCCCCGGCCCCGGTTCCCCCCGGCCCCGGCTCCGCCCGGCCCCGGCTCCGCCTGGCCCCGGCTCCGGTTCCCCCCCGGCCCCGGCCCCGGTTCCGCCCGCGGGCGCGGGCCGCTGGGCCCTCAGGGCTCGAAGTGGCGTCTCACCCGTTCGTGGGACTCGGGTGGGGCCTGGACGTGGTCCAGGCCGAGCAGGGCCGCGCCGAGCACCGGGCTCGCCGTGACCACCCGGCACGTCGCCTTGGGGGCGCGGGCGGACAGCAGCGCGCGGACGCGGTCGTCGAGCCGGGGGTGCCGTGCGGCCAGCACGCTGCCGCCCAGCAGGACGGGGGTCTCCTCCGCCAGCAGTTCCAGGCGGGTGAGGGCGACCGCGGCCATGGCCACCACCTCCTCGGCCAGGCGGTCGACGACCGCGCCGGCGACCGGGTCGCCCGCGGCCGCCGTGGCGAACAGCACGGGGGTCAGCTCGTGCCGGCGGTCCGGGGCGACGCGGCCCAGGTGGAGGGCCTCGATGAGGGCGTACACGGAGGTGAGGCCGAAGTGGGCGGGCAGGGTGCGGGCCAGGGCGGTGGGCTCGCCGCGGCCGTCCTCCGCGCGGGCCGCGTGCCACAGCGCCTCCTCCGCCAGCGCCCAGCCGCCGCCCCAGTCGCCGGAGATGCGGCCGAGGGCGGGGAAGCGGGCGGTGCGGCCGTCGGGGCGCATGCCGACGCAGTTGATGCCCGCCCCGCACACCACCGCCACGCCGCGGGGTTCGGCCACGCCCGCGCGCAGGATCGCGAAGGTGTCGTTGCGGACCTCCACGGTCGTGCCCCAGGCGCGGGCCCGCAGGGCCGCCGCCAGCCGCTCCTCCTCCACGGGCAGGTCGGCGTTGGCCAGACAGGCCGAGACATGGCCGGTGGAGGTGACGCCGGCGGCGGCGAAGGCGCGGCCCACCGTGTCGGCGAGGGTGTCCACCGCCGTCTCCACGCCCACCGCCGGGGGCCGGAAGCCGCCGCCGCGGGCCGTGGCGAGGACCTCCCCGCCGGGCGCCACGACCGCCACGTCGGTCTTGCTGTTGCCCGCGTCGATGGCGAGGACGCTTGCGGTCAGGCCCACGCGAGGTGCTCCCGGTTGTGCGCGATCAGCTGGTCGGTCAGGGTCTCGGCGCAGGCGTACTGCCCGACGAGGGGGTGGGCGAGCAGGGCGCGCAGGACGCGGTCCCGGCCGCCGCGCAGGGCCGCCTGGAGGGCCAGGTCCTCGTAGGCGGTCACGTTCGCGATCAGGCCGGCGAAGAGCGGGTCGACGGGGGCGACGGGCAGCGGGGTGGGGCCCTTGGGGCCGACGGCCGCCTGGACCTCGATCACCGCGTCGTCGGGGAGGAAGGGCAGGGTGCCCCCGTTGAGGGTGTTGACCACCTGGTAAGGGCTGCCGGTGCCGCCCAGGAGGGCCGCGGCCAGGTCCACCGCCGCCTCCGAGTAGTAGGCGCCGCCGCGCCGGGCGAGCAGGGCCGGCTTCTCGTCCAGCGCCGGGTCGGCGTACATCGCCAGCAGTTCGCGTTCCATCGCGGCGACTTCGGCCGCCCGGGAGGGCTTGGTGCGCAGTTCGCGGACCACCTCGTCGTGGGCGTAGTAGTAGCGCAGGTAGTACGAGGGGACCACGCCGAGGAGGTCCAGCAGGGGGCTGGGCAGGCGGAGGTCGCCGGCGATCGTGTCGCCGTGCCCGGCCAGCAGCCGGGGCAGGACGTCCTCGCCCTCGGGGCCGCCCAGGCGCACCCCGGTCTCCCAGGTGAGGTGGTTCAGGCCCACGTGGTCCAGGTGGACGTCGGCGGGCGCGACCCCGAGCAGGCCGGCGAACTTGCGCTGGAGGCCGATCGCCACGTTGCACAGCCCGACCGCCTTGTGGCCTGCCCGGAGCAGGGCGCGGGTGACGATGCCGACGGGGTTGGTGAAGTCGATGATCCAGGCGTCCGGGCTGGCGCGGCGCACCCGCTCGGCGATGTCCAGCACCACCGGGACCGTGCGCAGCGCCTTGGCGAGGCCGCCGGCCCCGGTCGTCTCCTGGCCCACGCAGCCGCACTGGAGGGGCCAGGTCTCGTCCTGCTCGCGGGCCGCCTGCCCGCCCACGCGGAGCTGGAGCAGGACCGCGTCGGCGCCGTCCACGGCCGCGTCCAGGTCGCCGGTGGTGACGACACGTGCCGGGTGGTCCTGCCGGGCGAGGATGCGGCGGGCCAGGCCGCCGACCGGCTCCAGGCGGTCCGCGGCCGGGTCGGCGAGGACCAGTTCGGTGACGGGCAGGGTGTCCCTGAGGCGGGCGAAGCCGTCGACGAGTTCGGGGGTGTAGGTCGAGCCGCCGCCGACCACGGTGAGTTTCATGCGTTCAGCCCTTCACTCCGGTGAGCGTGACGCCCTCGACGAACGCCTTCTGGGCGAAGAAGAACACGAGGATCACGGGGGCCATGACCAGCACGGTGGCGGCCATGGTGAGGTTCCAGTCGGTGTGGTGGGCGCCCTTGAACGACTCCAGCCCGTAGGACAGGGTCCAGGCGCCCGGGTTCTCCGAGGCGTAGATCTGCGGGCCGAAGTAGTCGTTCCAGGCGTAGAAGAACTGGAAGAGGGCGACGGCCGCGATGCCGGGCCTGGCCATCGGCAGGACGACCCGCAGCAGCGTGCGCAGCTCCCCGCAGCCGTCCACGCGGGCCGCGTCCAGGTACTCGTCGGGGATCGTCGTCAGGAACTGCCGCAGCAGGAAGACGGAGAACGCGTCGCCGAACGCCATCGGAACGATCAGTGGCCACAGCGTGCCCGACAGGTCCAGCTGCTTGGCCCAGAACAGGTACATGGGGATGATGACGACCTGCGGGGGCAGCATCATCATCGAGATCACCAGCATGAGTGACAGATCGCGGCCCCGGAAGCGGAACTTCGCGAGGGCGTACGCCACGGGCAGGGACGAGGCGACCGTCAGCACGGTGCCGAGGCCGGCGTAGAGCAGTGTGTTGCGCCACCAGGTCGCGAAGCCGGGGGTGTCGAACACCTTGCGGTAGTTGCCCCACTCCCAGGTGTGCGGGATCAGGTCGCGGCTGAGCGCCTGGCTGTCGCTCATCAGGGAGGTCAGCAGGACGAACACGAAGGGCAGGGTGAAGAACAGGGCCGCCGCCACGCCGAGGGAGTGGACGGCGATCCACTCCAGGAGCGCCCGGCGGCGGGCCATGCGGGCGGCGGGCGAGGCCGGCGCGTTCCGCACGGGGGCGGGCGGGTCGAGCACTTGGGTCATCGTCAGTCACCTGCCTGGATCAGACCGCCCCGGCGCCGCATCAGGACGGCGGTGAACACCATGGACAGGGCGAAGAGGACGAGCGCCACCACGCAGGCCGAGCCGTAGTCGAAGCGCTGGAAGCCGAGGTTGTAGACGAGCTGGGGGAGGGTGAGCGTGGACTTGTCCGGGTAGCCCGGCTCGAACTGGGTGCCCGCCCCCTGGATCACGCCCGAGGCGACCTTCCCGGCGATCAGCGGCTGGGTGTAGTACTGCATCGTCTGGATCACCCCGGTGACCACCGCGAACATCACGATCGGGGCGATGTTCGGCAGGGTGACGTAGCGGAAGCGCTGCCAGGGCGAGGCGCCGTCGAGTTCGGCGGCCTCGTACTGCTCGGCGGGCACGTCGAGCAGCGCGGCCATGAAGACGACCATCAGGTCGCCGATGCCCCACAGGGCGAGCAGGGTCAGGGCCGGCTTGGACCAGGCGGGGTCGTTGAACCAGCCGGGGGCCGGGATTCCGGCCTTGTCCAGCAGGGAGTTCACCGGCCCCGTGCCCGGGTTGAGGAGGAAGGCGAACGCCATGGTCGCGGCGACGGGCGGCGCGAGGTAGGGCAGGTAGAAGAGGGTGCGGAAGACGCCCGTACCCGTCTTGATCCGCGTGATGAGCAGGCCGACGCCGAGCCCGAAGAGGACCCGCAGGGTGACCGTGACCAGGACCAGCCAGAGGGTGTTGCGCAGGGCCGGCCAGAAGAGCGGGTAGTGCCCGAAGACGTACGTCCAGTTCTTCGCCCCGCTCCACGTCGGCGGCCGGAAGCCGTCGTAGCGCATGAACGAGAAGTAGACCGTCGAGATCAGCGGATAGGCGAAGAAGACCGCGAACCCGATCAGCCACGGCGACAGGAAGGCGAGGGTACGAAGCGCCGACCGGCGGCGCTTCGACGCCAGGGTGACCGTGCCCATCGGCTACTTCGCCTGCGCGATGTCGGTGTCGATCTGGGCGGCCGTCTTCCTCAGGCCGGCCTTGAGATCGGTGACCTTGCCGCTCTCGTAGTCGTAGCCGAACTGCTGGATCGTCACCAGGTACTGGCCGCCGTTGAGGGAGGCGGGCGTGGTGGTGGACTCGGGGTCGGCCGCGATGTCCAGGAAGGTCTTGAAGCGCGGGTCGTACTTCAGCTTCGGGGACTTCAGCGCGGCCAGGGTGGAGGGCACGTTGTGGATGTCGTTGGCGAAGCCGACGACCGCGTCGGTGTCCGTGGTGACGTACTTGACGAACTCCCAGGCCGCGTTCTGCTTGTGGCTGGTGGCGGCGATGCCCGCGATGGTGCCGGTGATGTAGCCCTTGCCGTACTGGCTCACCTGGTCGTCGGGGACGGGCAGCGGCGCCACGCCGATCTCGAACGCCGGCCTGGCGTCCACCGCCATGCCCAGCCGCCACTCACCGTCGAGCTGCATGGCGACCTGACCGGTGTGGAAGGGGTGCTTGGGGCCCCACTCGTCGCCGAGCGTGGCGCGGAACTTCTCCAGCTTCCGGAATCCGCCGAGTTCGTCGACCAGCCTCTTCTGGAGGGTGAAGCCCTTTTCGAAGGCGGGGTCCTTGGCGAGGTTCGACTTGCCGCTCGCGTCGAAGTAGGTCGGGGAGAACTGCGCGAAGTAGTGCTCGGTCGTGGACTCCCAGCCGTGGTAGTCCGGCATGAACCCGAGCCGCTGGTAGCCGTTTCCGTCGGGGATCGTGAGCTTCTTGGCGTCCGCCTCGAACTCCGTCCAGGTCTTCGGCGGGCTCTTGATGCCGGCCTTCGCGAAGGCGGTCTTGTTGTAGTAGAGGCCGTACGCGTCTCCCAGCAGCGGCACCGTGCAGCGGTTGCCGTCGAACCGGGTGTACTCGTTCATGGCCTTCGGGAACGTCTTCTCCGGGTCGATGCCCGACTTCTTGAAAAAGGGGTTGAGGTCGACGAGCGCGCCCGAGGAGCAGAACTTGCCCACGTTGTTCGTGGTGAAGGAGGAGATCACGTCCGGCGCCTTGCCGCCGCCGGCGCGCAGCGCCTGGTTGATCTTGTCGTCGGTCATGTTGCCGACGACGTCGACGTGGATGTCGGGGTGCGCCTCCTCGAAGCCGGCGATCAGCGACTTGACGGCCTTCACCTCGTTCGGCGCGCTCCAGGCGTGCCAGAAGGTGATCGTGGTGTCCTTCGAGGCGTCGTCGTTCGCGCCGCTGTCCGACTGGCCGGTGCAGGCGGTGGCGAGGAGCGCCAGGGAGGCGGAGACGGCAAGGGCGTAAGCCGCTTTTCGGGATGCTTCGGGCATGGCTGGATCTCCCTGGGACGGGCGGGGCGGTCGGGCGGTGGGGGTGGAGCGGGGGAGAGGCGGGTGCGGGAGGGGCGGGTGCGGGGAGAAGCGGGTGCGGGAGGGGCGGGTACGGGGGTGGGCGCGGTCAGCGCGAGGTGTCGAACACCTCGTCGCGGGTGGCCGCCAGCGCGCTCTCCAGCGCGCCGCGCAGCACGGGGTGCTCGCGGACGTCGCCGACGACCAGGTGCGGCCGGGGAGCGGCCAGTTCCTCCAGCTCGGCCTGGACCAGGCCGCGCAGCACCTCGCCGCCCGCGGTGAGCGCGGCGCCGCTGAGGACGACCAGCTCGGGGTCGAGGACGGCGACGAGGGAGGCGAGTCCGGTGGCCAGCCGGGTGGCGTAGGCCCTGAGGAACGCGCGGTGCGGGCCGGTGGCGTGATCGGCGCTGCGGGCGACGAGCTCGGCGGCGGCCTCCGCGTACGGCCCGCCGGGCACGTCCTGGACACCCAGCTCACGGGCCAGTGCGGGCAGCGCCTGGGAGCCGGCCAGCTCCTGGTAGCCGCCGCTGTTGGCCCGGGTGACCCGGCGGACCAGGGGGGCGCCGGGCACCGGCAGGAAGCCGACCTCGCCCGCGCCGCCGGTCCAGCCGCGGTGCAGCCGGCCGCCCAGGATCAGGGCGGCGCCCAGGCCCTCCTGGTTCCACAGCAGGACGAAGTCGTCGTGGCCGCGGGCCGCGCCGAGCCGCTGCTCGGCCAGGGCGACGAGGTTCACGTCGTTCTCGTACTCCACCGGCATCGGCAGCGCGGCGGCCAGCTCCTCCAGGATCGTGGGCGAGTGCCAGCCGGGCAGGTGGGAGGCGTAGCGCAGCCGGCCGGTGCCGGGGTCGAAGGCGCCGGGGGTGCCGATGACCAGGCGGTGCAGGTCGCCGCGGGCCAGTCCGGCCGCCTTCACCGCGCCGTCGAGGGCGTCGGTGACCTGCCGTACGACGGGCTGGGCGCGCTGCCGGCCCGGGGTCGGCAGCTCGTACTCGCCGACCGTGCGGCCGGTGATGTCGGCGACGGCGGCGCGGATGCGGTGCGGGGTGACGTCGAGGCCGGCGACGTGGGCGGCGGCCGGGTTGACCGAGTAGAGCTGGGCGCTCGGGCCCGGGCGCCCCTCGCTCGTCCCCGTGGCCAGGACGAGACCGGCGGACTCCAGCCGGGCCAGCAGCTGGGAGGCGGTCGGCTTGGACAGGCCGGTGAGCTTGCCGATGCGGGTGCGCGACAGCGGCCCGTGCTCGAGCAGGAGGTCCAGGGCGGCCCGGTCGTTCATGGCGCGCAGCACACGCGGGGTGCCCGGCGTACCGGCGGTTCCAGCCATGCGTCTCGCCACCTGCCCTTCGGCCGTCCAGCTTCTCAGCGTGATCGCCGGGAGTCCACAGGAGGGTGCCCGCGGGCTCCGGCCGTGATCACTGTTAGGAAACTTTCCTGTTCGGGTGTCAGGAACCTAAGCCCGGCACGAACCGGGCGTCAATACAGGGCGCCCCCGAGGCAACACATCCGTTACCTCGGGGGCGCGCCGGGGGCTGCCGGGACCGGTGGCTGCCGGGACCGGTCCGGGCTACTTGGGCGCCGGCCGCTGCGCGGCGATCGGGGAGGCCGCCTCGGCCTGCGGGGACGCGGAGTTCGCGAACGCCGAGGGGGCCGCGACCGCCGCCGTCGGGTCCGGCGCCGGGTCCTCTTCCGCCGGGGCCGTGGCACCGCCCACGATGCGGATGTCGGCCGCGTCGAAGGCGCGCTTGATGCGCCAGCGCAGCTCGCGCTCCACGGTCGTGGACTTGCCCGGCATGGTCCGGGCCGAGACCCGCACCACCATGGAGTCGATCAGCACGCTGTCCAGGCCGAGCACCTCGACCGGGCTCCACAGGAGCTCGTTCCAGGGCTCCTCCTTGCTCATCTTCTCGGCGACCTCGTCGAGGGTGGCCTTCAGCCGGTCCAGGTCCTCGCCCGCCTTGACGGTCACGTCCACGTTGGCGGTCGCCCAGCCCTGGGACAGGTTGCCGATCCGCTTGACCTCGCCGTTGCGGACGTACCAGATCTCCCCGTTGTCCCCGCGCAGCTTGGTCACCCGCAGCCCGACCTCGATCACCTCGCCGGAGGCCACGCCCGCGTCGATGGTGTCGCCGACGCCGTACTGGTCCTCCAGGATCATGAAGACGCCGGAGAGGAAGTCGGTGACCAGGTTGCGGGCGCCGAAACCGATCGCCACACCGGCGACGCCGGCCGAGGCCAGCAGCGGGGCCAGGTTGATCTCGAAGGTGGACAGCACCATCAGCGCCGCCGTGCCCAGGATCACGAAGCTCGCCACCGAGCGCAGCACGGACCCGATCGCCGCCGCCCGCTGCCGCCGGCGCTCGGCGTTCACCAGCAGCCCGCCCAGCGCGCTGCCGTCCACCGCCTGCACGGTACGGGTCATGCGGTCGATGAGCTTGGTGATCGCGCGCCGCACCACCACTCTGAGCACACCCGCGATCACCAGGATCAGCAGGACCCGCAGGCCGATCGCCAGCCAGGTCGACCAGTTCTGCTCGACCCAGCTCGCGGCCTGGTTCGCGCTCTGCTGGGCGTCCTGGAGCGTGGGGACCGTGACGGTCGGCGACCCCGAGGGAGACGGCGACGGCGACGGACCGGCGGCCAGTAGGACGGCGGGCAAGGACACGGCAGGTACCTCCAGATGCGTCCGCCCTCCGGTGCGGTGGTCAATGTCGTTCCGGTCACGAAGAGGTCACCGGACGGGCGGAACCACCACACTAACGGGGCACGGTGTGCGGGTTGCCGCGAACTGTGGAGGAGGTCCGGTGGTGAGGAGGTGCGCACCCGCCTGTGAACAGGCCGTGTGGACCGGTCGTGATCCTGGGGATGAATCCGGTGTGGTCGAAAACACTCCCAGCCCGTTACCGGGACATGGTGGCGCGTTCACCAGGCATGAGGGGAGACTGACTGCAGATCGTCCCGGCGCGAGCCACGCGCCGCCGACGCCCAAGGAGGCATCCGTGCCGCATGTCCTGGTCCTCAACGCGTCGTACGAGCCGCTCGGCGTCGTACCGCTCCGCCGCGCGCTCGTCCTCGTCCTGGAGAACAAGGCAGTCTGCCTCGAGGAGTCCGGCGCCCATCTGCACAGCGCGACCGTCACAGTCCCCGCACCCAGCGTGGTCCGGCTCAAGCGATTCGTGCGGGTTCCCTACCGGGGGCCCGTTCCACTGACCCGGCGGGCGCTGTTCGCGCGCGACGGGGGCCGGTGCATGTACTGCGGTGGCGTCGCAACCAGCGTCGACCACGTCATCCCGCGCTCGCGCGGGGGCAAGCACGTCTGGGACAACGTGGTGGCCTCCTGCCGCCGCTGCAACCACGTCAAGGCCGACCGCCACCTCGTCGAACTGGGCTGGCGGCTGCGCCACAAACCGGCCCCGCCCACCGGACTGGCCTGGCGCATCATCGGCACCGGGCACAGGGACCCGCGCTGGCTGCCCTATCTGCAGCCGTTCGGCGCGGACGACGCCATGGCCCGGATCGACGGCATCTCCGCCTGACGTCCGGGCCTTCGCACGGCCCGGTCCGCCGGTCCGCCGGTCCGTCCGTCCGGCCGTCCGGCCGTCGTGTCCGCCGCGCCCGTTCGCGGGCGGGGCGGGCCGGGGCGGCGATCCCGCAGGCCGGCCGGACGGCGGGCGCGCGTCGCCGGACGTCGCCGCCGGACGTCCGCCGTCGCACGCCGTGACCGCGCGCCGGCGTACGACGTCCTCCGGCGTGCGCGGTCACCGGGCTGCCGCGTGCGACGTCCTCCGGCGCGCGGTCACCGAGCGACTACGTGCGACGTCCTCCGGCGCGCGTCACCGTGCGACCGCGTACGTCTCCACCGACCACAGCGAGTAGCCGTACCGGGTGGCCCGTTTCTCGCCCTGCACCCGTACGAACCGCACGTCGCGCTCGTCCATGCGCACCGTCTCGCGCCCGCCCCCGCTGTCGCGCACCGTGGCGGCGGTGCGCCAGCGGCGGCCGTCCGCCGACACCTGCACGCGGTAGGCGGAGGGGTGGGCGTCCTGCCAGTGCAGGACGACCCGGCCGATCCGGGCCGGGCGGGCCAGCGCCACCTGCCACCAGGCGCCGTCGTCGACGGGCGAGGACCAGCGCGTGCCGGGATCGCCGTCGTTCGCGGCCGAGGCCGGGAAGTCGGGCGTCTCGTCGCCCGACGAACTCGCCGTCCCGGTGCGGGCCAGGTCCGGTCCGGCGGTGGGCGGGAAGGCGCGGACGGTCAGTGTGCGGGTCACCCCGCCGAAGGAGAGGCGGATCTCGTACGGCCGGGACGGCGCCCCCGGCGGGACGCTCACCTCGACGGGCACGTCCACCGTGGTGCCGCGGGGCACGGTCACGGGGGCGGAGGGCACGCGGACCTCGACGCCCTCGGGAGCCTCGGCCGTGACCTTGCCGGTGACGTCGGCCGGCCGCAGCGACGCCAGCCGGGCGGTCAGCCGCTCGGTGCCGCCGGTCTCCGCGTCGGCCGAGGCACGCGGCAGCCGGAAGTCCACGTCCGCCGTGTCCGCGAACCACGGGACCAGATGCCGCACGCGGGAGGAGGCGGGCCCGGTCACGCGGACCGCGTCGACGAGGGGGCCGGGCGCGGACGGCGCGGCGCCGGTGACGGCGGGCGGACGGGTCCACGTACCGGAGACCGGCGGCCAGGGCACCCGGCCGCCGGCACCGGGGCGGCCGGGCGCGCCGCCGGCCGGCGCGAGACGCGCGGCCCCGAGCTCGGTCGCCCCGGACCGCGCCAGCGTGCCGAGACCGCGCCAGCCCTGCCCGGGGACGTGCACCTCGACGTCCCCGTCTGTCCCCGGGTCCGTCAGGACCGTCACGGCGGTCAGGGCGCGGGCGTGCGGCAGGCGCAGGGTGCGCCCGTCCGTGCCGCCGCCCGGGCCGGCGGCCGGCTCGCGGGTCAGGCCCGCCCACGCCTCGAACGCCTGCCCCGCCCGGTCCAGGAAGGGGTCCAGCACGCCCCGGCCGACGGTCACCCCGGCGGCCCTCACCTCCGTGCGCAGCCGGCCGAGCGTGCGGTACGCGCTCCAGGCGCCCGCCGCGTCGCCGGCGCGCTGGGCCCGCAGCATGTCCAGCGCGGCGGTGCCCGCCTCGCCGTACCGGGCCGCCTGCGCCGACCACGGGGCGACCTCCGCCGCCAGCAGGCGGTCGCCCGCCAGCCGTGACGGCAGCTCGCGCAGCACCGCGAAGGCGTCGCGCAGCCGCCGCTCGGCGGTGTCGTTCGCGGCCGGGTCCGTGGTGGTGCGCGCCTGCCACAGGGCCGCGATCAGCGGCCGCAGATACGCCGACTCGGTGCCGCCGAGGACCGAGGAGGCGTCGTTCCCGGCGAGCGCCGCGAGCGCCTCCTCACGCCGCGCGTCGCCGCCCGCCAGGTCGGCGATCGCGGCCCGCCAGGACTCCTCGGGACGGTAGTCGCGCGGGTTCCAGGCGTAGTCCGCGGCGGTGAACAGCGGGATCCGGGAGGCCACCGCCTGCTCCATCGCGTTGGCGAGCAGCGCGGCCGAGCCGCTCGCCACGGCCGGCTCGCGGCCCGTGTAGGGGCCGAGGAAGACCCGGTCCTCGGCGTAGTCGTTCACCGGGTAGTTGTCCATGGTCACCAGCGCGTGCCCGAACGCCTCCCGGGCACCGGCCAGTTCGGCGCCCGTGATGGTGCGCGGCACCACCCCCACACCGGTCCAGGCCACGTCGGCCGACTGGTCCAGCGCGGCCGCGAGCGTCCGCCGGTAGGGCGTGGCGCCGTCCTCGTAGTACTCCGTCGGCATCAACGTCAGCGCAGCGGAACCGGGGTGACGTTCCGCCAGGTGCCGTGCCACGGCGTTGGCCACCCGGGCCTGGGCCCGCGCCGCGGCCTCGGGCCCGGAGCCGAACCGGTCGCGGTCCGCGCCGCAGTGCCACTCGCTGTAGCTGACGTCCTGGAACTGCAGCTGGAAGGCGCGGAAACCCAGCGCCCACATCGCGTCCAGCTTGCGGGTCAGCGCCCGCACGTCCGCGTCCGAGGCGAAGCAGAGCGACTGGCCCGGCGCCACCGCCCAGGCGAGCGTGACGTGGTTGCGGCGCGCCCGCTCGGCCAGCTCGCGGAAGGCCGCACGCTGCGCGGCCGGGTAGGGCTCGCGCCAGCGGTCCTGCCGGTAGAGGTCGTCGCCGGGGGCGTACAGATACCGGTTCTGCTTGGTCCGGCCCATGAAGTCCAGCTGCCCGAGCCGCTGTTCCTGGGTCCACGGGGTGCCGTAGAAGCCCTCGCTGGTGCCGCGCACGGCGGTGCCGGGCCAGTCCCGCACGGTGACACCGGGAATGGTCCCGTCCGGCCGCAGGAGCTGCCGCAGCGTCTGCACCGCGTGGAACAGGCCGTCCTCACCGGTCCCGGACAGGGTCACCGCGCCGGCGCCGAGGCCGCCGCCGCGGTCGACGGTCAGCACATAGCCGCCCGAGGGCAGCGCCTGGCGCGGGTCGGCGTGTGCCGGTTCGGTGCGCGCCCGCACCACCAGCAGCCCGGCCGGCACCGGGTCGCCCTCGGCGAGTTCCGTGATCGTGTGCGCCCCGGCCCCGCGCAGCAGGGCGCGCAGCGCGTCGAGGGCGTACGGGTCCGCCGAGGCGTCGGTGACCAGGGCGACGTCGCCGGTCACCGCCACCGTGCCGCCGGACGTCCGCAGCGACTGCGGGCGGGGCCACACGGCCACGGCGGGTGAGGCGGTGTCGGGCTGCCCGGGGCCGGTGGCCGGGGTGCCGGGCGCGTGCGGCGCCGCCGCGGCGGCCGGGGCGCCCGCCAGTGTCCCGGCGACGACCGCGAACGCGAGGGCGGCAGCCCCCTTTCCGTGCCGAATCCGCACGGCCCCCTCCTTCGTCGCTCGGCTTCCCACGGCGGTGGTCGAGGCGTTCCCGAGCCCACCATTCGGCGGGACGGGTGTCAACGAGAGTGGCCGCTGTGCCATGTTTGCCCCACCCTGGAGAGGGCGGAATGTGACCAGGAGCACGTGGTCCGCTCTCGTACGTCTGCCGTCGCGTGCACTGGGTAGGGCTGCGGTAATCCGCTCATGCCGCACTCGACAAGGAGGCCCCCGTGGCCGCACCGGCACACCTTCTGCTCTCGGCCCTGTCCGGCACGGCGCTGTCCGACCGCGCCCTCGGCGACCTGGCCCGGCCCGGTACGGAACCCGCCGGCGGGGCGGGCCGCGTACCGCCCGCCGGGGCCGGCGCGTCGGCGGATCCCGCGGCGCGCTCCAAACGCGTGGCGGCTCCGGCCGCCGCCTCCCGGCCGCCCGCGGACCACGCGCCGCAGGCCGAGTCCCGGCCCCTGGTGTTCGGCCCGGAGGGCGCCGCCACCGGCGCCCCGCTGACCAGCGAGCCGCCGCTGCCCGACGCCGAACCGCTGACCAGTGAGCCGCCCCTGGCCGAGAGCGCGCCCCTGACCAGCGAGTGGACCGGCGAACGCGGCGGCGAGTGGGACACCGAGCCGGCCGGAGACGGCCCCGGCCGCGCGGAGGCGTAGATGACGGCTCCTCGGCCGGACGAGCCCCCCACCGGAGACCCGACCGGAGACCCCGCCGGTGACTCCACCGGAGAGCCCACCGGAGACCCGGCCGGTGACTCCGCCGGAGCGCTCGGAGAGCCTGCTGAGCCGAGCGGAGACCCTGCCGGGCCCGAGGGAGGGCCTGCCGATCCCGCCGCCCGGCCCGCCGATCCCGCGGGCCGTCCCGCCGAGGAGGTCCTCGGTGAGGACCTGACCCGCCTCGCCGCCCTGTACGGCGTCGCCACCTCCTACAGCCCCTCCCCGGGCCGTACCGTCGCGGCCTCCGCCGCCGCGGTCGTCGCCGTCCTGGCCGCGCTCGGCGTCGACGCGGGCACACCCGCCGCCGCCCGCGCGGCCCGCGCCGCCCGCGAGCGCGAGCTGGCCGAACGGCTGCTCCCGCCCACGGTCGTGCACTGGCGCGGCGAGGAGCCGCCGGCCGCCCTCGCCGGCCTGCCCCCCGGCACCGTGCTGCGGGTGCTGACCGAGCAGGGCGAGACCCGCGCGGACGCGGACCGCCTGCCGCCCGGGGTCCACCGGCTGACCGCCACCGCCCCCGACGGCCGCACCGGGCAGGCGCATGTGATCGTCGCCCCGCCCCGGCTGCCGCGCCCCGCCACCGGACGCTCGTACGGCCTCCTGGTCCAGCTGTACTCCCTGCTCTCGCACCGCTCCTGGGGCATGGGCGACCTGGGCGACCTGGCCGAGCTGTGCGCCTGGGCCGGGCGTGCGCTGGGCGCCGGATTCGTCCAGGTCAACCCGCTGCACGCGGCCGTACCCGGCGCGCCCACCGACCCCTCCCCCTACCGGCCCTCCTCCCGTCGCTTCCCCGACCCGGTGCACCTGCGGGTGGAGGACGTCCCCGAGTTCGCCTACACCGAGGACCGCGAACGCCTGCGGCCGCTGCTGGAGCGCGCGGCGCGGCTGCGCGCCGGCGTGCTCGGCGAGGGCGCGCTGATCGACCGGGACGCGGTGTGGGAACTGAAGCGGCAGGCGCTGGAACTCGTGCGCCGGGTGCCGCTCGGCCCCGGCCGCCGCGCCGCCTACGCCGACTTCCTCGCCGAGCAGGGCCAGGCGCTGGAGGACCATGCCACCTGGTGCGCCCTGGCCGAGGTGCACGGCCCGCACTGGCGGCGGTGGCCCGAGGGCCTGCGGGACCCGCGCTCGGCCGGGACCGCCCGCGCCCGGGCCGAGCTGATGGACCGTGTCGACTTCCACTCCCGGCTCGCCTGGCTCACCGACGCCCAGCTCACCGGCGCCCAGCGCGCCGCCCGCGAGGCCGGCATGCCGGTCGGCGTCGTGCACGACCTCGCGGTCGGTGTGCACCCGGACGGCGCCGACGCCTGGGCCCAGCAGGACCACTTCGCGGCCGGCATGTCGGTGGGCGCCCCGCCGGACGCCTTCAACGCCCGCGGCCAGGACTGGGGCCTGCCGCCGTGGCGCCCCGACCGTCTGGCCGCCTCCGCCTACGAGCCCTTCCGCCGGCTGCTGCGCGCCCTGTTCCGCTACGCGGGCGCCCTGCGCATCGACCACGTCATGGGCCTGTTCCGGTTGTGGTGGGTGCCGCAGGGCCGGCCGCCCACGGAGGGCACCTACGTCCGCTACGACGCCGAGGCCATGCTCGCCGTCCTGGTCCTGGAGGCCTCGCGGGCGGGCTCGGTGGTGATCGGCGAGGACCTGGGGACGGTGGAGCCGGGGGTGCGCGAGACCCTGGACCGGCGCGGGGTGCTCGGCACGTCGGTGCTGTGGTTCGAGCGGGACTGGGAGGGCGACGGCCGGCCCCTGCCCCCCGAACGCTGGCGCGCCGACTGTCTGGCCACCGCCACCACCCACGACCTGCCGCCCACCGCGGCCCGTCTCACCGGGGAGCACGTCGAGCTCCGTCACCGCCTCGGCCTGCTCACCCGCCCGCTGGAGGAGGAACGCGCCGAGGCCGCCGCGGACACGAGCGAGTGGCTGGCGCTGCTGACGGAGCTGGGTCTGCTGCAGGGCACGAGCGGGGGCGTCGGCGCGTCCGCCGAGGAGGCGGAGATCCAGGCGGTGCACCGCTTCCTGGTGCGCACCCCGGCCCGCATGGTCGGCCTGTGGCTCCCGGACGCCGTGGGCGACCGGCGCCCGCAGAACCTCCCCGGCACCTGGGACCAGTACCCCAACTGGCGCCTGCCGCTCGCCGACGCCGAGGGCCGGCCGGTGACGCTGGAGGAACTCGCCGCCTCACCCCGGCTGCACGCGCTGACGGAGGTCCTGCGGGCGGGCACGGGCGACGAGGAGAGGGCCGATGCGGGCGGCGAGGAGCGGGCGGGGGCGGGCGGCGAGGAGTAGAGGGCCGCACGCCCCCGCGGGGCCTCATACGGCACCCCGGGCGCGCGGCCCGTTCCGGCGTTCGCTACGTTGGGCACCGTGGACAAGAAGAACGCCCTGCGCGCCGGCACCCTGGCGGCCGGTACGACGCTGATGATGCTGCTCATGTCGTCCCCCGCGCTCGCGGTGACCCGCGACGACGGTGACGACCCCGGCCCTGGCCTGAGCGTCGTCCAGACGCTGGGCCTCTTCGTCGGTCTGCCGATCCTGCTGTTCCTGGTCATCGCCGGCCTGGTGATGGTGCTGGACAAGTCCCACAAGCCGGGCACCAGCCGCAACGTCGACGTCAAGGCCTGACCCGGGCCCACGCCGTTCCGCGCGCCGAGGGCGCCGGCCCCCCCCCCCCCGCCCCCCCCCCCCCCCCCCCGGCCGGCCCCCCCCCCCGCCCCGGGCCCCCCGCCCGCCCGCCCCGCCCCAACCGCGCCCCGGACCCCCGCCGCGACCGCACCGCCCCGGCGTTTCTCAGGGGTTGGGCGCGGTCAGATAGCGCTGCACCGTGGGCGCCAGCCAGGCCAGCGCCTCCTCGCGCGCCAGGGCGACGGCCGCCGGGATCCGCAGCACATAGCGGGTGAGCGCCAGCCCCAGCAACTGCGCGGCGCACAGCGCGGCCCGGGCGGGCACCTGCTCGGGGTCCGGGCACACCGCCCGCGCGACGGGCAGCAACTGCTCCCGGAACACCGTCTGCAACCGCTCCGCCCCGGCGGCGTTGGTCACGCCCACCCGCAGGATCGCCGTGAGCTCCCCGTTCTCCTCCCACAGGTCGAGGAAGTGCGCCACCAGCGCCCACCCGACCTGCTCCCGCGGCAGCGCGGCCACGTCCGGCAACCGCAGATCGAGGGTGACGGCCGCCGCGAAGAGGCTCTCCTTGTTGCCGTAGTAGCGCATCACCATCGACGGGTCGATGGCCGCGTCCTTGGCGATCGCGCGAATGGTGGCCCGCTCGTACCCGTCGGCCGCGAAACGGCGGCGGGCCGCGGTGAGGATCGCCGCGCGGGTGGCGTCGGAGCGGCGGGGGGCGGTGCCGGAGGTGGGGCGTGTCGTCATGCCAACGATCGTAGGCCAACGTATGTGGGCCAACAAGTGTTGACATCGGTTGGTGGTCGACGTACGTTGGCCAACAAGCGTTGACCAACACCTGTTGACCACCCGCTGTTGGTCACCAACTGTTGGCCACCAACTGTTGGCCCCCGGCCGTTGACCAACGGTCGTTGACCCCCAGTTGCTGAACAACAGTTTGTGACCAACAGTCGTTGACCGGCACAGGCGCACAGCGCAAGGCGCATTCGGCTCCGCTCCGCTCCCGCTCCGAGGAGGCCACCATGTCCGGCACCGCTGAAACCCCCGCTTCCGCAGCCGCGCCCACCGCCACCCCCGACCGGTCCCGGGTGATCGTCGTCGGCGCCGGCCCCACCGGTCTGCTCCTGGCCGGTGACCTCGCGGCCGCCGGCGTCCCCGTCACCCTCGTCGAGAAGCGGCCGCACGGGATCAGCAACCTCTCCCGCGCGTTCGCCCTGCACGCCCGCACCCTCGAACAGCTCGACGCCCGCGGCCTCGCCGACGGGCTGGAGAAGGCCGGGCGTCCCCTCGAACACCTCCGGTTCTTCGGCCGGTTCGGCATCGGGCTCACCGACCTGCCCTCCCGGTTCCGGCACGTCCTCGTGCTCCCGCAGTACGAGGTCGAGGAGGCCCTGGAGCGGCGCGCGGCCGAGGCCGGCGTGGACTTCCGCCACGAGACCGAGGTGACCGGTCTGACGCAGGACCCGGACGGTGTGACGCTCGAGGTGCGCGGGCCCGGCGGCCGGCCCGAGTCGCTGCGCGCGGCCTACGTCGTAGGCACGGACGGGATGCGCAGCCGGGTGCGGGAGGCGGTCGGGCTGCCGTTCCCGGGGCACTCGGTGATCCGCTCCGTCGTCCTCGCGGACGTCCGGCTCGACGAGCCGCCCGAAACGCTGCTCACCGTCAACGCCGTCCCCGACGCCTTCGCCTTCATCGCGCCCTTCGGCGACGGCTACCACCGTGTGATCGGCTGGCGGCGCGGGCGCGAGGTCTCCGACGACGCGCCCGTGGACCTGGAGGAGGTCCGGGAGATCACACGGCTCGCCCTCGGCCGCGACTTCGGCATGCACGACGCCCGCTGGCTGTCCCGCTTCCACAGCGACGAGCGCCAGGCGCCCGCCTACCGCGTCGGCCGGGTCCTCCTCGCCGGCGACGCCGCCCACGTCCACAGCCCGGCCGGCGGCCAGGGCATGAACACCGGCCTCCAGGACGCGGCCAACCTGAGCTGGAAGCTCGCCCAGGTCATGGGCGGCCACGCCCCGGACTCGCTCCTCGACACCTACCACGCCGAACGCCACCCCGTCGGCAGGTCGGTGCTGCGCAGCAGCGGCGGCATCATCCGTCTCGCCATGGCCCGGCGCCCGTGGACCCGAGCCCTGCGGGCCGCGCTCGGCACGGTCCTCGGCGCCTGCGGCCCGGTGCGCCGCCGCGTGGCCGGCCGGATCACCGGCATCGGCTACCGGTACGCCGCCCCGCACGGCTCCCACCGTCTCGTCGGGACCAGGGTCCCGGACGTGGCCCTGGCCGGCGGCGGCCGCCTCTACCAGGCGCTGCGCGGCGGCCGGTTCGTGCTCATCGCGCCGGAGCCGTACGAGGCGGGACCGGGACGGGCCGGCCGGCTGGCCACCGAGCGGTGGGCGAGCGGTCGCCGGACCACCGTGCTGGTCCGCCCCGACGGCTACGTCGCCTGGGCCGCGGACTCGGCCGGCCCGGCCGACGTCGAGGCGGCGCTCGCCGCCCACGTGGGCTGAGCGCCCGTCCGCCCCGCTACACCGAGGGGCCCGGAGTTCCGCCCAGCAGCTTCCTGAGCAGGCCGGCCAGTTGGCCGGCCTCCTCCGCGTCCAGCGCGGACAGGGCCTCCGTCTGGACGGCCAGCCCCGCGCCGACCGCCTCGTCGATGAGCCGCAGGCCCTTCTCGGTCAGCGTCACCTGGAGGCCGCGGCGGTCGTGCGGGTCGGGGGAGCGCCGCAGCAGCCCCGCACGCTCCAGCTTGTCCAGCCGGCCGGTCATGCCGCCCGTGGTGAGCATCAGCGTCGCGGACAGCTGCCGGGGCGACAGCGTGTAGGGGGCGCCGGACCGGCGCAGGGTGGCGAGCACGTCGAACTCGCCGCGGGAGATCCCGAACGGCGCGTACGCCTTCTCCATCCGGTCGCCCATCGCCCGGGAGAGCCGGAAGATCCGCCCGAAGACCTCCATGGCCGCGGTGTCCAGGTCGGGCCGGACCGCGGCCCACTGGCCGACGATCGCGTCGACGGCATCCCCGTGCCCCTGCTGACGTGCGCTCATGGACCGAGTATCCGCCGGAGTGCACTCGCGGGCAAGAAAGTAGCTTGCTGAAAAGTAGATCAGCGCTAAGCTACTTTGCGTCGACCTTCCAGGCCCGGAAGGCACGACTGCTCCCGCATCCCGGAAGGGTCCTCCATGGCCGCCGACCGCCGCCCCGCCGCAGCCACCGCGTCCCTGTCCCTCACCGTCCTCACCGCGCTCGCCCCCGTCTCCTGGGGGACGACCTACGCCGTCACCACCGAGTTCCTGCCGCCCGGCAGGCCGCTGCTGACGGCCCTGATCCGGGCACTGCCCACCGGCCTGCTGCTGCTCGCCCTGGTCCGCGTCCTGCCCAGGGGCGCCTGGTGGTGGCGGTCGGCGGTGCTCGGCACGCTGAACATCGGCGCGTTCTTCCCGCTGCTGTTCCTCTCCGCCTACCGGCTGCCGGGCGGCATGGCGGCGGTGGTCGGCTCGGCGGGCCCGTTGTTCGTGGTGGGCCTGTCGGCGCTGCTGCTGGGACAGCGGCCGACGGCGCGTGCGCTGGTCACCGGGGCCATGGCCGCGCTCGGCGTCAGCCTCGTCGTCGTGCGGGCGGCCGGGGCGCTGGACGCCGTGGGGGTCCTCGCTGCCCTCGGCGCGACCGCCTCGATGTCCACCGGCACCGTCCTGGCCAAGAGGTGGGGCCGCCCGGCCGGGGTGGGCCCGCTCGCGCTCACCGGCTGGCAGCTCACCTCGGGCGGGCTGCTGATCGCGCCGCTCGCCCTGCTGGCCGAGGGGCCGCCGCCCGCGCTGGACGCCCGGGCCGTCGGCGGCTACCTCTATCTCGCCCTCGGCAACACGGCACTCGCCTACTGGCTGTGGTTCCGCGGCATCGGCCGGCTCGGCGCCGCCCAGGTCACCTTCCTCGGGCCGCTCTCCCCGCTCACCGCCGCCGTGATCGGCTGGGCCGCCCTCGGCCAGGCGCTGAGCCCGGTCCAACTGCTCGGCATGGTCCTGGCGTTCGGGGCCACGGTCGCCGGGCAACTCACACCCCGCCCGTCCCCGGTGGAGCGGACCGTCCCCGACGACGCCAGTCCTGCGGGGTCGGCCGTCCCCGGCGCTCGTCCTGCCGGGCGGGCCGCGCCCGGTACGCCCGCCGCGGGGCCGGCCGTCCCCGGCGGCGCACCCGCCGTCGTACGGCCGCCGCGCGCGCCGTAGCACGCGCGCCACAGCACCCGGCGGCGACCCGCCCCGGGACCTCCCGCCCCGGCCCCAGAGCCGCCCCCAAGCAGCCCACCCCGGCCTCCGCCCCGCCCCCCCAAGCAGCCCGCCCCGGCCCCCGCCACCGCAAGGGTGGCCGGGCCCGGGGCGGGACGGGCGGTGCGGACGGGGTAACGGCACCCCGACCGCGTGCGGTGCCTACGCGGCCGCCGCGTCCGCCGCCTGGGCCTTCAGGGCGCGCTCCACGCCCGCGCGCGACTCCGAGACCAGGCGCCGCAGGGCGGCGTTGGGCTCCGCGGAGGCCAGCCACTCGTCGGTCCGGCGCAGCGTGTCCTCGGACACCTGGATCGCCGGGTACAGGCCGACCGCGATCTGCTGGGCCATCTCGTGGGAGCGGGACTCCCAGATGTCCTTGACCACCTCGAAGTACCGCTCGGTGTACGGCGCGAGGAGCTCGCGCTGGTCGGTCTGGACGAAGCCCGCGATCACCGCCTCCTGCACCGCGTTGGGCAGCTTGTCGGAGTCGACGACCGACGCCCAGGCCTCCGCCTTGGCCTCGGCGGTGGGCCGGGCGGCGCGCGCGGTGGCCGCGTGCCGCTCACCGGCCGCGGTCCGGTCCCGCTCGTACTCGCCCGCGATCTCCGCCTCGTCGTACCGGCCCACGGCCGCGAGCCGCTGCACGAACGCCCAGCGCAGTTCCGTGTCCACGACCAGGCCGTCGATCGTCTGCGAACCCTCCAGCAGGGCGTTCAGCAGGTCCAGCTGCTCCGGTGTGCGGGCCGTGGCCGCGAAGGCGCGCGCCCACGCCAGCTGGTGGTCGCTGCCCGGCTCGGCGGTGCGCAGGTGCGCCAGCGTGGCCTCGGTCCAGCGGCTGAGCAGGGTGTCGCGTGCGGCGGGGTCGGCGTACTGGTCGATCGCCAGCTTCACCTGGCGCTGCAGCGACTGCACCACGCCGATGTCGGACTCCTTGCCGATGCCGGACAGCACCAGCGACAGGTAGTCACGGGTGGCCAGCTCCGCGTCCCGGGTCATGTCCCAGGCCGACGCCCAGCACAGGGCGCGCGGCAGCGAGGACTCGAAGTCGCCCAGGTGCTCGGTGACGAAGGCCAGCGACCGCTCGTCCAGGCGGACCTTGGCGTAGGTCAGGTCGTCGTCGTTGAGCAGGATCACCGCCGGACGGCGCCGGCCCACGAGCTGCGGTACGGCGGTCAGCTCGCCGTCCACGTCCAGCTCGATCCGGCCGTCCCCGCCGCGCACCAGCTTGCCGCTCGCCTCGTCCAGGTCGTACAGGCCGATCGCGATGCGGTGCGGGCGCAGCACCGGCTCGCCCTTGGCGCCGGGCGGGAGCGCGGGGGCCTCCTGGCGGACCGCGAAGGAGGTGATCACACCCTCGGCGTCGGTCTCGATCTCGGGGCGCAGGATGTTGATCCCGGCCGTCTCCAGCCACTTCTTCGACCAGGTCTTCAGGTCCCGTCCGGAGGTCTCCTCCAGGGCGCCCAGCAGGTCGTTCAGGCGCGTGTTGCCGTAGGCGTGCCGCTTGAAGTACGCCTGCACGCCCCGGAAGAACTCGTCCATGCCGACGTACGCCACCAGCTGCTTGAGCACGGAGGCGCCCTTGGCGTAGGTGATGCCGTCGAAGTTGACGAGCACGTCGTCCAGGTCGTTGATCTCCGCCATGATCGGGTGGGTGGACGGCAGCTGGTCCTGCCGGTAGGCCCAGGTCTTCATGGAGTTGGCGAAGGTGGTCCACGAGTGCGGCCAGCGCGAGCCGGGGGCGTGCGCCTGGCAGGCGATGGAGGTGTAGGTGGCGAACGACTCGTTCAGCCACAGGTCGTTCCACCACTCCATGGTGACCAGGTCGCCGAACCACATGTGGGCCAGCTCGTGCAGGATCGTCTCGGCCCGCATCTCGTACGCCGCGTCGGTCACCTTGGACCGGAAGACGTACTGGTCGCGGATGGTCACCGCGCCCGCGTTCTCCATCGCGCCCGCGTTGAACTCCGGCACGAAGAGCTGGTCGTACTTGGCGAAGGGGTAGGCGTAGTCGAACTTCTCCTGGAACCAGTCGAAGCCCTGCCGGGTCACCTCGAAGATCGCGTCCGAGTCGAGGAACTCGGCGAGCGAGGGCCGGCAGTAGATGCCGAGCGGCACGGACTGCCCGTCCTTCTCGTACACGCTGTGCACGCTGTGGTACGGGCCGGCGATCAGCGCGGTGACGTACGTCGAGATGCGCGGCGTCGGCTCAAACGCCCAGACGTTGTCCCGGGGCTCGGGCGTCGGCGAGTTGGACACGACCGTCCAGCCCTCGGGCGCCCGCACGGTGAACCGGAAGGTGGCCTTCAGGTCGGGCTGTTCGAAGGAGGCGAAGACGCGGCGGGCGTCGGGCACCTCGAACTGCGTGTAGAGGTACACCTGGTCGTCGACCGGGTCGACGAAGCGGTGCAGGCCCTCGCCGGTGTTGGTGTACGCGCAGTCGGCGACGACCCGCAGGACGTTGGGGCCCCGCAGCAGCCCCGGCAGGGCGATCCGCGAGTCCTGGAAGACCTCGGCCGGGTCCAGCGCGTCCCCGTTGAGGGTCACCTCGTGGACCGCCGGCGCCACCAGGTCGATGAAGGACGCCGCACTGTCTTCAGCCACGTCGAAGCGCACCGTGGTCACGGACCGGTAGGTGCCGCCCTCCTGCGCGCCGGAGAGGTCGAGATCGATCTCGTACGAGTCAACGGTGAGCAGCTTCGCCCGCTGCTGTGCCTCTTCGCGAGTCAGGTTTGTGCCAGGCACGCGGTCATCTCCTCGTGATGTGTGGGTGCGGTCATCCTTCCACGTCGCGCCCGATGCGAACGGGCGGTCACCGGCTCCCGGCGACCGCCCGCTCCCACACGTACCCGGACGGGCGCTCACGCCCCGTCCGGCCGCGGCACTAGGCGCTCAGCTCCGCCGCCACCAGCTCGGCGATCTGCACCGCGTTCAGGGCCGCGCCCTTGCGCAGGTTGTCGTTGGAGATGAACAGGGCCAGACCGTTGTCCACGGTCTCGTCGCGGCGGATGCGGCCGACGAAGGACGGGTCCTGGCCGGCGGCCTGCAGCGGGGTCGGGATGTCGGACAGGGCGACACCGGGGGCGCCGGCCAGCAGCTCGGTGGCGCGCTCCACGCCGAGCGGGCGCGCGAAACGGGCGTTGACCTGGAGGGAGTGGCCGGAGAACACGGGCACGCGCACACAGGTGCCGGAGACCTTCAGGTCCGGGATCTCCAGGATCTTGCGGGACTCGTTGCGCAGCTTCTGCTCCTCGTCGGTCTCGAACAGGCCGTCGTCGACGAGGTTGCCGGCGAAGGGGAGCACGTTGAAGGCGATCGGGCGCTTGTAGACGGCGGGCTCGGGGAAGTCCACGGCCGCACCGTCGTGGGTGAGCTTGTCGGCGTCCGCGACGACCTTCTGGGTCTGGCCGTGCAGCTCGGCCACGCCCGCGAGACCCGAGCCGGACACCGCCTGGTAGGTGGCGACGACCAGCGCCTCCAGTCCGGCCTCCTCGTGCAGCGGCTTCAGCACGGGCATCGCGGCCATCGTGGTGCAGTTCGGGTTGGCGATGATGCCCTTGGGGCGGCTCGCGACCGCGTGCGGGTTCACCTCGGACACCACCAGCGGCACGTCCGGGTCCCGGCGCCAGGCCGAGGAGTTGTCGATCACCACGGCGCCCTGCGCGGCGACCTTCTCCGCCAGCGCCTTCGAGGTGGCGCCGCCCGCCGAGAACAGCACGATGTCCAGCCCGGTGTAGTCGGCGGTGGCCGCGTCCTCCACCGTCACCCCGTCCACGACCGTCCCCGCCGAGCGGGCCGAGGCGAACAGGCGCAGCTCGGTGACGGGGAAGTCGCG
The DNA here is from genome assembly GCF_044903565.1 of Streptomyces sp. NPDC004065. Lineage (NCBI taxonomy): Bacteria > Bacillati > Actinomycetota > Actinomycetes > Kitasatosporales > Streptomycetaceae > Streptomyces > Streptomyces sp. NPDC004065. Next base: position 189,460 of record NZ_JBJDQT010000009.1, read on the forward strand.
CTCGGTGAGGATCCTGCGCATGACCGTGCCCACCTGACCGGTGGCTCCGACGATTCCGACCCTCACGGTGACTCCCTCTTCGTGTGCTGTGCGTGTGCCGTGCGTGCGTGTGCGCCCGGCCGAGGCCCTTCCCATCATGCGGCCGACCCCGGCCCGGGTGTCCAATTCTTTGCGCCCGGTGCCCGCGGAGTGGGACGCCGGGCGTCCCGGAGGCGGTTGCGGTCCCTGCGGTGCGCACCCGGGGCGGACCGCAGGAATTCGCCCGCCGGGCCCCTCGGGCCGCAAGCCGTGCCGCCCGGTGCCTGCCCGTCCGCGACCGGCGCACACGGCGATGTGACGTACGCCTCCGCCGGGGCGCCGGGAAAAGCCCGCGCCGGCGGCGAACGTTCCGCCCGGGTCCGGCGTCGTAGGGGGGAGGCGGTGAGGGGGGTGGCTGGTGCTGCGCGGAAGGACGCGCCGCGGCCGGGAGGCGGACCACGGCGGCGGCGATCCGCTGGACGCGGACCAGGAACGGCGGGTGCGGGCGGTGCTCGCGCTCGGCGGGGTGCCGCAGGCGGACCTGATGGACGGGGTGCAGCAGGTCCGTCTGCGGCTGCTGGAGCGGGCCGCGAGCGGCCGGCGGGCGCCGCGCGACGTCTCGGCGTGGGCCGCGGTCGTCGCCTCCAACCTGGCCATGGACTGGCACCGCGCCCGCCGCCGCCAGGACCGGCTGGGGGAGCGGCTGGCCGTCCTGGGCCGGCCCGAGCAGACGGCCGGCGGCGAGGACACGCGGGTGCTCCGGCTCGCCGTCGCGCGGGGCCTGGACGAACTGCCCGACGCCCAGCGCCAGGTCCTGGTCCTGCGCTTCTACGCCGACCTGCCCGTCCGTGCGATCGCCGAGCAGCTCGGCGTCCCGGAGGGCACGGTCAAGAGCAGGCTGCACACGGCGGTCCGCGCGCTGCGCGACCGGCTGCACGAGGACGAGGTGGTGTGACGTGACCGCCGAGCACTCCGGAGACTCCGAGCAGCAGTACAAGCGCTACGAGGAGCACGAGCAGTACGAGCAGTACGAGCTCCCCGAGCTCCCCGAGCTCCCCGAGCTCCCCGAGCCCGCCGAGCCCGCCGAGCCCCCCGGGCACACGGAATACCGGGGACGCCCCGGACGCCCCGGGGACGGCCTCGACCCGCTGATGGCCGCGCTCACGGACGCCCCGCTGCCCCCCGAAGCCCGCGCGGACCCCGCCTTCATGGCCGCCCACCGGGCCGCCCGGGCGGACGCCGCCGTGCTCCGCAGTCATCTGCACGCCCTCGGGGACGCCCTCGCGGGCCCCCCGCGGCCGCGGCCGGCCGCCCGCCCGTCTCCCGTGCGCCGGGAGACGGGCCCCGGCCGGTCCCGCGGCCGCCGCCCCGGCGTCCGCGCCCTCTCCCTCGGCGCCCTCGCGGCGGCCGTCGTCGCCTCGGCCGTCCTGGGCCTCGGCCGGCTGGCCGCGCACGGCGGCGGAGCCGCCTCCGAGGGCTCCGCCGACAAGGCCGGTGCGGGCCGGGCCGCCGAGGGGTCCCCGCTCGCCGCGCCCGGCTACCTGGCCTGCGCCCGCCTGGTCGTCGAGGGCGAGGTGACGGGCGTGGCCCCGGTGCCGGGCGACGCCGGCCGGGACCGGGTGACCCTGCGGGTGACCCGGGCGTACAAGCCGGCGCACGAGCAGGGGGAGGTGTCCTTCACGATGGCGGAGCCGCTGGACTTCGGCACGGGCGACCGGCTGCTGGTCGGCATCCCCCGGCGGGCCGGCTCGCCCGACGTCTGGATCGCGGGGGAGGAGGCCATCGCCCCCGAACGCGACCGGATCACCCGGGCCCTGCCCGGCTCCCGATCCCTTCGCTGCCCGTCCTGACCGGTGAGCGGGCCGGACGGGCGGGGCGCCGCGGCTCCGGGGCCGCGTCCGGGCCGCGTCCGGGGCTGCCTGCGGGCGCCCCGTCCCGTGCTGCGCCCGAAAGCGCTCCGCGGGGCCGTGCGCTGCCGTAACGTCACCGCATGCGCAAGGAGTTGAGGGTGGCGGCCTACGCCGTGTGTGTGCGGGACGAACGGATGCTGCTGGCCCGCTGGGTGGCGCGCGACGGGGCGCGCCGGTGGACCCTGCCCGGCGGCGGCATGGAGCACGGCGAGGACCCCTACGACACCGTCGTCCGCGAGGCCGAGGAGGAGACGGGATACACCGTGGAACCGGTCCGCCTGCTGGGCCTGGACTCCATCCGCCGCACCTACCCGCGTCCCCTGGGCAGCCAGGCCGACTTCCACGGACTGCGCATCGTCTACGAGGGCCGCGTCACCGGCGGCGAGCTGCGCCACGAGACCGGCGGCTCCACGGACATGGCCGCCTGGCACCCGCTGCAGGAGGTGCCCGGCCTGGACCGGGTGGGCCTGGTCGACGTCGGCCTGCGGCTGTGGCGCGAGCGGCCCGTGCACGGCCGGGTCCCCCTCTCCTAGCCACGCGAGCCGGCTCCCCCTCCCGGAGCGACAGGAGCCGGATCCCTCTCCCGGGAGTGACACGAGCCGGCTCCCCCTCCCGGAGCGACGCGTCCGCCGCGCCCCGCCCCGCGGGGTGGACGCCCGCGCCACGGCACGAGGAGGGGCCGCCGGTCGCCCCGGCGGCCCCTCCTCTCCCCTCCTGCCGTACGCCGTCCCGCCTACCGGGGCAGTACGACGACGTACGCGGCCGGATCCCGCTCGGCGGCCGCCATCAGGGCCGTACGGACCACCGCCGCCTGCTGCTCGGGCGTGTCGCGCAGCTTGCGGGGCGTGATGTGGACGACTGTGATGCCGAGCCGTTCCAGGTGCTCCCGCTTGCGGGCGTGCGCCGACCACTGGGCGTCCTCCTCCGGCCGGTCGCCCTGACGCGGCGCCCGGGTGTCCAGTTCCACCGCGACCGCCTGCTCCGGCCAGTACGCGTCCACACCGCCGAGGTGCGGACCGCCCGGCAGCCGCAGGTCGACGTTCCACACCGGGGCGGGCAGGCGGTGCTCGCGGACCATGCGGTACAGGCGGTCCTCCGCGATGGCCCGGCCCTCGGCCAGCAGCGAGTCGACCGCGCCCACCACGTGCGGCCGGCCCAGCAGCCGGGCCTCGGTCAGCTCCCTGACCACCGCGGCCGGTTCGCAGTGGCCGCCGCGCACCGCCTCGGTCAGCAGCCGCCGTACCGTGGCCGCGTCCGAGAGGCGGGCCACCGCGTCCGCCAGGGCGCGCGGAACCGGCGCCACCGGAAGCCCGGTGACGGACTCGGGGACGGGCAGGTCCGCGGTGCGGACGATCCGCGCGCAGCCCGTCGAGCGCAGCCGCCGCATCCGCGGCACCAGCACGTCGATCGTCTCCAGGGACGGCAGGGACGGGGCGGCGGCGAAGCCGTGCAGGGCCAGTGCGGCCAGACCGGTGATCATCGCCTCGGCGTACACCGGGCGGTGCGGCTGCCGCGCGGTGGGCTGGGCCGGCACCCCCGGGGCCGGCTCGGCGCGCCGGCCGCGGGCCGCGTAGAGCAGTACCGCGTGCAGCCGTTCCTCGCCGGTCGGCGGGCCCGGGTGGAGCAGCAGGACGCCCGGCAGCAGCTGTCGCCAGGGTCCGCCCGTGCGGCACTGCTCGTTCGCCTCGGCCGCCGAGACGCCGTGGGCGCGCAGCTGGGCGGTGGTCAGGACGCGGCGGCGCGCCTCGGGAAGGTGGCTGAGGGGGCGGGGGGAGAGCGGGGTGTTGTGGTTCATGTCCGGCACGGTTCCCGGCCCAGGCCGGCCCGCTAACCGCTGTTACACGTCCGTCGACGAATCCGGACAAGCCCGCCCTAAAGGACGGGTGTTCGGATGCCGAAAACCCCTGGTCTCCCGGGGGAGGACCAGGGGTTACGGTGTGTCTTGACCGAATTTCGTAACGGTTACCGCCCGCCTGACCTTTGGCCAGAGCTGCGGCTCATCGGGTGACGGCCCGGGACGCTCCGCGACCGGCGCGCCCCGCACCCGCCATCCGCCACCCGCCACCCGCCGCCCTCACGCCCGCGCGTCGCACGCCTGTCCGCGCAGCGCCCGCGCCAGGTCGTCCCGCGCCTCCAGCACCAGCCGGCGCAGCGCCGGGGCCGCCCCCTCGTGCGCGGCGAGCCAGGCGTCCGCCGCCGCCAAGGTCTCCTCGGAGTCCTGCAGCGCCGGGAACAGGCCCCGGACCACGTCCATCGCGATCTGGATCGACCGCTCGGTCCACACCCGCTCGATCGCCTCGAAGTACTTCGGCGCGTACGGCGCGAGCAGCTCCCGCTGCGAGGGCTGGACGAAGCCCGCGATCGTGGCCTCCACCAGCGCGTTCGACAACGCGTCGGACTCCACCACCTGCGCCCACGCCTGCGCCTTGACGGCGGCCGAGGGACGGGCGGCCAGGCAGCGCACCTGGTGACGGCGGCCGGAGGCGGTGTCGTCCCGGGCGAGTTCGGCGGCCAGCACCTTCTCGTCCGCCACCCCGTGCGCCGCCAGCGGCTCCAGGAACGCCCAGCGCAGCTCCTGGTCCACGTCCAGCCCGGGGACCTCCTCCGTGCCGTCCAGCAGACCCTTCAGCAGGTCCAGGTCGGCCGGCGCCGACGCCACCGACGCGAAGAACCGCGCCCACGCCAGCTGGTGCTCGCTGCCCGGCTCCGCCTGCCGCAGCTCGGCCAGCGCACCGTCGGCCAGGGCCCGGGCACCGGTCTCGCGCCACTCCGGTGCCACGTAGTGGACCAGCGCGGAGTCCGCCCACGCGTGCAGCATCTGCAGCACGCCGATGTCGGACTCGCGGCCCGCGAACCGGAGCACCAGGTCCACGAACTCCCGCGCCGGCAGCAGCGCGTCCCGGGTCATGTTCCACAGCGCCGACCAGCACAGGGCGCGCGCCAGCGGGTCGGTCAGCGCGCCCAGGTGCTCGCGCAGCGTGGCCAGCGAGGTCTCGTCGAAACGGATCTTGCAGTAGGTCAGGTCGTCGTCGTTGACCAGCACCAGCTCGGGTGCGTCCTGCCCGGCCAGCGCCGCGACGACCGTCCGCGGCCCGTCCACGTCCGCCTCGGCCCGCGCGTACCGCTCCAGCGCGCCCGCCGGCGTGCGCCGGTACAGGCCCACCGCGATCCGGTGCGGGCGCAGCTCGGGATGCGACTCGGGGGCCTCCTGCACGACCGCCAGCTCCTCGACCCTGCCGTCCGTGTCCAGCAGCACCTGCGGGGTCAGCGAGTTGACCCCGGCCGTCTGCAGCCACGCCCGCGCCCACGCCGCCATGTCCCGGCCGCTGGTCTCCTCCAGCACCGCGAGCAGGTCGCCCAGGCGGGTGTTGCCGTAGGCGTGCCGTTTGAAGTAGCGCCGGGCGCCCTCGAGGAACGCGTCCTGGCCGGCGTAGGCCACCAGCTGCTTGAGCACGGAGGCGCCCTTGGCGTAGGTGATGCCGTCGAAGTTCAGCTTGGCGTCCTGCAGGTCGCGGATGTCCGCGGTGACCGGGTGCGTGGACGGCAGCTGGTCCGCGCGGTACGCCCACGCCTTGCGGCGGTTGGCGAAGGTGATCCAGCCGTCGGTGAAGCGGGTCGCGCCGACCAGCGCGAAGGCGCCCATGAAGTCGGCGAAGGACTCCTTCAGCCACAGGTCGTCCCACCACTCCATGGTGACCAGGTCGCCGAACCACATGTGCGCCATCTCGTGCAGGATCACATTGGCGCGGCCCTCGTAGGAGGCCTGGGTCACCTTCCCGCGGAAGATGTACTCCTCCCGGAACGTCACCAGGCCCGGGTTCTCCATGGCGCCCAGGTTGTACTCGGGGACGAACGCCTGGTCGTACTTGCCGAACGGGTACGGATAGTCGAAGTGGTCGTGGAAGAAGTCCAGGCCCTGCTTGGTGACCAGGAAGACGTCGTCGGCGTCGAAGTGCCGGGCCAGCCCCTTGCGGCAGAGCGCGCCCAGCGGGATCTCCAGCCGCGTGCCGTCCTCCAGCACCCGCTCGTAGGAGTCGGTCACATAGTGGTACGGCCCCGCCACCACGCACGTGATGTACGTGGAGATCGGCTTGGTCTCCGCGAACCGCCACACCCCGTCCCGCTGCCGGCCGGTGCCGTTGCTCCACACGGTCCAGCCCTCCGGCGCGCGCACCTCGAAGCGGAACGGCGCCTTGAGGTCCGGCTGCTCGAAGTTGGCGAAGACCCGGCGGGAGTCGGCCGGCTCGTACTGGGTGTAGAGGTAGACCTCGCCGTCCTCGGGGTCGACGAAGCGGTGCAGGCCCTCACCGGTGCGCGAGTACGCGCACTGGGCGTCCACGACCAGCTCGTTCTCGGCGGCCAGGTCCTCCAGCAGGATGCGGGAGCCGTCGAAGACCTCGCTCGGGTCCAGGTCCCTGCCGTTGAGCGACACCGCGGTGACGGCCGGTGCGACCAGGTCCGCGAAGCTGGAGGCGCCCGGCTCCTGGCAGCGGAAACGGATCGTCGTCACCGACCGGAAGGTGCGCGGCCCCGGTCCGGTGTGCTCGCCCACCGCGGACCGCACGTCCAGGGACACGTCGTACCCCTCGACGGACAGCAGTGCGGCCCGCTCCCGGGCCTCGTCGCGGGACAGATTCTCACCGGGCACGTGCGACTCCCTCAGGGACGTTTCGGATCAGGACGTGACGTATCGAATATCGGACGCCAGGAACAGCCCCGATCCTGCCATGCGGACCTGACGCCCGGCAGCCGGGAATGCGACCGGCGTCACGGGCGTTGGCGCTGGGCAGACCCCGTGGGCCGGCGCACGGCCGAGTGCGCCGTACGAAGAGGAGAGTCATGTCCGCCAGTGCGACCCCGTCCGGCAAGACCCCCGTCGACTTCTGGTTCGACCCGTCGTGCCCGTGGGCGTGGATGACGTCCCGGTGGGTGCTGGAAGTGGAGAAGGTGCGGGACATCGAGGTCCGCTGGCACCTGATGAGCCTCGCGGTGCTGAACGAGCCGAAGCTGGACGAGCTGCCCGAGGAGTACCGCGAGTGGCTGACCACCAAGGCGTGGGCGCCGGTGCGGGTGGTCGCCGCGGCCTGGCAGAAGCACGGCGACGACGTCCTCGGCCCGCTCTACACCGCCCTCGGCACCCGTTTCCACAACCGCGGCGAGGGCCCCACCCGCGAGGCGATCGCGGGCGCCCTGCGGGACGCGGGCCTGCCCGCGGACCTGATCGAGTACGCCGACCAGGAGGACTTCGAGTTCGACGCCGAGCTGCGCGCCTCCCACAAGGAGGGCATCGACAAGGTCGGCCAGGACGTCGGCACCCCGGTCATCGCGGTCCCCGGCGCGAACGGCGAGCAGATCGCCTTCTTCGGCCCGGTCGTCACCCCCGCCCCCAAGGGCGAGGAGGCGGCCCGCCTGTGGGACGGCACCCTCGCGGTCGCCTCGGTCCCCGGGTTCTACGAGATCAAGCGCACCCGGACGGCGGGGCCGGACTTCAGCAACCTGTGAGGCCCACCGACCTGTGAGGCCCACCGACCTGTGAGGCCCACCGACCTGTGAGGCCCACCGACCTGTGAGGCCCACCGACCTGTGAGGCCCACCGACCCGTGAGGTCCACCCGAGCTGTGAGGCTCACCGACCCGTGAGGCTCACTCCGGCAGAGGCATCTTCACGGGTGGGTCGAAGGGCCTGTCGTCCCAGGCGTAGCGGATGTTGCGGCAGTCCCGCTCCCGGGTGACGCAGATCCAGTAGTCCTCCACATACGGGTGGGTCCTGCCGCGCTTGGCCAGCTCGGCGCGGATGAAGTCGCGTTCCCGGTCGTCCCGCGGCGGCCGGTGCGGCTCACGGCCGCCGCAGGTGTGGCAGGGGTAGATCTTCTCCTTCGGCATCCCCCCACCATGGCCCGGAACCCCGCCCACCGGCACCCCCCGCACCGGCGGACGGCACACGGCGGACCCACCGACGGGTGGGTCCGCCGTGCGCCGGCCGCTCCCCCCGGTGCGGGCCGGGCCGGCGACCGACGGGTACGACGGCGACCGACGGGCGCGACGGCGACCGACCGGCACGACGGGACGGCGAACGCGCGCCTCCCGCCGGGCCGTTTGGCGGATCCCTACAGCGGCCGGCGTGGACGAAGACGTGGCAGGAACCGCGCCACCTCCGTGACCGGCATCACGTCCGCCCATGTGTACACCCCCGCGTTTGTACGAAGTTGACCAAGCGTCGGTTCCCCCCTTTGTCGGGCGCTGACGGTGATCACCCGCGGCCCGCTGGGATAGCGTCACGATGTCCCGAACTGCCCTCACCCCCGCGGAGTCCCCATGAGCACCGCTGCCGCCGCCCCCTCCCGCACCGGTCAGGTCCTCGCCGACCTGCTGCCGCAGTCCCGTGTCCGGGACGCCGCCCTGGTGATCGGCGGCGCCGCGCTCACCGGTCTCGCCGCGCAGATCTCGGTGCCCGTGCCCGGCTCCCCGGTGCCGGTGACCGGCCAGACCTTCGCCGCGCTGCTCGTCGGGACCTCCCTGGGCGCCGGCCGCGGCCTGCTCGCCCTCGCGCTGTACGCGCTCGCCGGGGTCGCGGGCGTGCCGTGGTTCGCCGGCGGCGCCTCCGGCGCCTCGGCCCCGTCCTTCGGCTACATCCTCGGCATGCTGCTCGCCTCGACGGTCGTGGGCGCCCTCGCCCGCCGCGGCGCCGACCGCGGCGTCTGGCGCATGGCGGGCACGATGCTGCTCGGCGAGGCCCTCGTCTACGCCGTCGGCGTGCCCTACCTCGCCCTGGCCACCGGCATGTCGGCGTCCGCCGCGATCGCGGCCGGCCTCACGCCGTTCCTGATCGGCGACGCCCTCAAGGCCGCCCTGGCGATGGGCGCGCTGCCCGCCGCCTGGAAGTTCGTCGGCAAGCGCTGACCGGCGGCGCGTCCGCGCACGACCGGGGCGGCCGGGGGTGACGTACACCCCCGGCCGCCCCGCCGTATGTCCGCGCCGCGGCGGGTCAGCCCCGCCGCTGACCGGGCCGGTACCGCGACCACCACAGGCCCGCCGCGCCCGCCGCGATCAGCGCCGCCCCGGCCGCGCCCAGCGGCAGGACGTCACGTCCCACGCCCGTGCGGGGCAGTTCGTCGCCGCCCGGGGCGGCCGGCTTGTTGTCGGTGCCGAGCAGCAGCGGGGTGGCCGGGGCGTTCGGTGACGGATTCGCCGTACCGAACGGCACCGGACCCTGCTGCCAGTACGTCTTCCCGCCGTCCGCCGTCTGCACCGGCAGGCAGATCTTCCCCTCCTTGCCCAGGTCGTACGTCGCGGCGACGGCGTACGACTTCGACGCGCCCGCGGCCAGATGACCGACCGCGCAGGAGAAACCGCTGTTCGCACCGGCCGGCAGATCTTTCTCCGGGATGGCCGCGCAGCCCGGCACATTCGTGACCCGCAGGCCGTCGAAACCGACGACCAGCAGCTTTACGTCACCGCTGTCCTTGGTCCCTCCGTTGCGCACGGTGGCATTGATGGACGTCTTTTTCGAACTGTTGTCGACCGAGATCTTCCGGGGCAGCAGTGTGCTCACCTTCACCCCCGCCGGCGCCTTGTCGACGACCTTTCCCCCCTGACTGCTGCCGGGCCCCTGGTCGTCCGCACCCGCGGTTCCGGAAAGCACCATCACCACCGAGAAAGATGCTGTGACCAGCGATCCCATGATGGCCGTCGTACGACGAGAACTCATGTTCGTCCCCCTTGGCTGCGCCTGAATTCGCAGTACCAGAAGAGGTACCACAAGATTTCTCCGCACTATGCTGGGACGGCCCCAAGTGTGACCATTGTGTTCCCCATTGGGGACAGGCGGGGCATCGTCGAGGGGGTGCAGCGAATTGCCGGGGAATTCGATGAGTGGCGGTGTTCCGGGGCTCCTGGTGACGGGACGTTATCGATTGGCCGAGAGTATCGGCCAGGGGGGTATGGGGCGGGTGTGGCGAGCCGCCGACGAAATACTCGACCGGCAGGTCGCCGTCAAGGAAATGCGCATCGACGGCGTGGACGCCGAGGACGGCCGCACCCGCCGTGAACGCACCCTGCGCGAGGCGCGCGCCACCGCCCGGATCGACCACCCCAACGTCGTCCGTGTGTACGACGTGGTGGACGAGGGCGAACGCCTGTGGATCGTCATGGAGCTGGTGGCCGGCCGCTCCCTGGAGCAGGTCGTGCTGCAGGACGGCCCGCTGAGCCCCGCCGAGGCGGCCCGCGTCGGCCTCGGCCTGGTGGCGGCGCTGCGCCAGGTGCACGCCGGGGGAGTGCTGCACCGGGACATCAAGCCGGGCAACGTCCTGGTGGAGCACGGCGGCCGGCGGGTGGTCCTCACCGACTTCGGCATCGCCGCGATCCAGGACGCCAAGGCGCTCACCATGGCCGGCATGCTGGTCGGCTCCCCCGACTACATGGCGCCCGAGCGCGTCTCCGGCCGCCCCCAGGGCCCGCCGTCCGACGTGTGGTCCCTGGGCGCCACGCTCTGCGCGGCGCTCGGCGGCCGCTCCCCGTTCGCCCGCGCGACGACCCTGGCGACGCTGCACGCGGTGCTCCACGAGGAGCCGAGCCTCCCGCCCGCCGCGGGCCCGCTGGGCGGCGTCCTCGCGGCACTCCTGACGAAGGAGCCGGCCGCCAGGCCCGGCCTGGACGACGTGGAGGCCGCCCTGGAACCGGTGGCGTTCCCGCCCCCGACCCCCACCCTCGCGGTGACCGGCCCGGCGGGGACCGGACCGGCGGCCGGAGGACGTGCCGCACCCGCGCCCGCGCCGGAACCGGCACCTGTACCGGCACCCGCACCCACGCCTGTACCGACGCCCGCACCGCTCCCCGGCACCCGTCCGGACCGGCCCTCGGTGCCGCCGCCCGGAGGGGGAACGTTCGGACGGGTGGCGTCCGGCGCGGGGATGCCCGGCGCGGGGACGCCCGGAGCCGGAACGCCCGGCGTGGGCACGCCCGGTACGGCACTGCCCGGCGGTCAGGTCGGGGTGCCGGGCCGGGGACGGGGCCAGGGACGGGGACGGCGCCGCGGGGCCGTACTCGTCACCGCCGTGGCCGCGGCCGTGGCGGCGGCGGTCCTCGGCCTCGTCCTCACCCTGCCGCACGGCGGCGACGGCGGCGGCGACGGCGGCCGTGGGGACACCACGGCCGGCGCCCGGCCGCCCTCCGCGCCGGGGGAGGACCGGCCCTCCGGCGGCGGCACCCCGGCACCGTCCGGGAGCGGCGGCGCGACCGCCTCGCCCACCGTCGAGGGCACGTCCAGGCCGCCCAGCCTGCCGCCGGGGGCGCACTGGGAGGCCGGAGGGTTCGGGTGGGCGACGCCGACGGGATGGCGCAGGGACGTGAAGACGGGGGCCGAGGTGCACTACACCTCGCCGGACGGCACGCAGGAGCTGGTGGCCAAGTCCTCACTGGCCCGCGGCGACCTGATGGAGAGCTGGCGGACCTCCGAGCAGAACGCCCACCAGGGCAGGGCCTACCGCAAGATCCGTCTGGAGCGCACGACCTTCCGCGGCCGTCCGGCGGTGGTCTGGGAGTACACCTTCACGCTCCGGGGCACCCCGTGGCACGCCCTCCTGCTCGGCTTCGACGCCAACGGCAAGACGTACCAGATCAACACCTGGTACCAGCCGGACGTGGAGCAGCGGGCACTGGAGACGTACGACAGGGTCAGGGACAGCTTCACGGTGCTGTGAAAACGGGTGGAGGGAGCCCCGAAGGACTCCCTCCACCCGTTGGCGCGCGCGACACGGCACCGAGCCGGCCGCCGCCGAGCCGTACGGCGCGGCGCGGCGCGGCGCCGGCAGCCGACGCTGTCAGCCGGCCGACGACACCTTCTCGGCCTCGGCCTCGCCCCCGGCCCCGGCGGGCCCCGCCTCGCCCACGGCCGCGGACCGGTTCCGGTGCAGCGTCTGCTTGACGAAGGCGATCGCCAGCACGACCGCGGCCACCAGCAGCGACAGCAGCACCGTGGTGCGCCCGCTGCTCTCGCCCTCGGTGTCGGTCAGCATGTAGCCGAGGACGAAGACGATCAGCGCGGCGGTCGCCCAGGTCAGGTACGGGTACAGCCACATCTTCACGACGAGCTTCTCGGGCGCCTCCCGCTGGATGATCCGGCGCATGCGCAGCTGCGAGAAGCAGATCACCAGCCAGACGAACAGCGCGACGGCGCCGGAGGAGTTCACGAGGAAGAGGAAGACGGAGTCCGGGAACTTGTAGTTGAAGAACACCGCCACGAAGCCGAAGACGACCGAGACGATGATCGCGGTCTGCGGCACGCCGCGGCGGGTGGTGCGGGCGAACGCCTTGGGCGCGTCACCGCGCTGGCCGAGCGAGAAGGCCATGCGGGAGGCCGTGTAGAGGCCGGAGTTGAGGCAGGACAGCACCGAGGTCAGCACGATGAAGTTCATGATCTGACCGGCGTGCGCGATGCCGAGGGAGTCCAGGGCGGCGACGTAGGAGCCCTTCTCCGCGATCGACGGGTCGTTCCAGGGGAGCAGGGCGACGACCACGAGGATCGAACCGAGGTAGAAGACGCCGATCCGCCAGATGATGCTGTTGGTCGACTTGGTCACGGCGCGCTGCGGGTCCTCCGACTCACCGGCCGCCAGGGTGGCGATCTCGCTGCCCATGAAGGAGAAGACGACGAGCAGCACACCGGTGAGGATGGCGCCGGGGCCGTGCGGCAGGAAGCCGCCGTGGTCGGTGAGGTTGGCGAAGCTCGCCTTGTCGCTGTGGACGCCCGGCAGCACGCCGAGGACGGCCAGCGCGCCGACGACGATGAACGCGCCGATCGCCACGACCTTGATGCCGGCGAACCAGAACTCGAACTCGCCGTAGGAGCCGACGGAGAACAGGTTGGTGGCGGTCAGCACCACCATCACGATCAGGGCCCACCCCCACTGCGGCACGGCGGGAATCCAGCCCTCGAGGATCTTGGCGCCCGCGGTCGCCTCCACCGCGAGCACGACGACCCAGAAGAACCAGTACAGCCAGCCGATCGAGAACCCGGCCCAGCTGCCCAGCGCGCGGTCGGCGTGCGCGGAGAAGGAGCCGGAGGTCGGGTTGGCGGCGGACATCTCGCCCAGCATGCGCATCACGAGGACGACGAGCGTGCCGACGAGGGCGTAGGAGACGAGGATGCCGGGGCCGGTGGTCGCGATGCCGGAGCTGGAACCGACGAACAGTCCCGCGCCGATGACACCGCCGATGGCGATCATCGACAGATGGCGGTTCTTGAGCCCGGCCTGAAGGCCGGAACCGTGTCCTTCGGGGGCTGTGCTGTCGCTTCCAGCCTTGTGCAGGGTCGGCTGCGAGGTCATGGACGGATTTCCTTTGCGCCGGGTGAGCGGTCGCCCATACGAGCGGTGTACGAGCCGGTCCAGTGAATCCGTGGCGAATGAATTCGTGAACCTTCGAAACTCAATCGTTACTTGAGGTTCGCTTGAGGTTTGTAGCCATACTCGCACTTGAAAGCGGCATGAGCCGCACCTGGCCACGGATCGCCCCTCACCGCACCCGGGGCGTCTGCCCGGCGCCCCGCATGTCACACTCGGGACCATGCGCGTGTATCTCGGCTCCGACCATGCGGGCTTTGAACTCAAGAACCACCTCGTCGAGTGGCTCAAGGAGGCGGGGCACGAGCCCGTCGACTGCGGGCCGCACATCTACGACGCCCAGGACGACTACCCGCCCTTCTGCCTGCGCGCCGCGGAGCGCACGGCGGCCGACGAGGGCTCCCTCGGCATCGTGATCGGCGGCTCCGGCAACGGCGAGCAGATCGCCGCGAACAAGGTCAAGGGCGTCCGGGCGGCCCTCGCCTGGAGCGAGGAGACGGCGTCCCTGGGCCGCCAGCACAACAACGCGAACGTCGTCGCGGTGGGTGCGCGCATGCACACGACCGAGGAGGCGACGAAGTTCGTCGAGACCTTCCTGAACACCCCGTTCTCCGGCGACGAGCGCCACATCCGCCGCATCGACATGCTGACGTCCTACGAGACGACGGGCGGCCTCCCGCCCGTCCCGGCCCACCACCCGCAGCAGTAGCCACGCGAGGAGGAGCGGGGCGGGGCCCGGGATGCAGGGCATCCTGCCCCCCCGGGGGGTGCGGGGCATCCTGCCCCCGGGGATACAGGGCACCCCGCCCCCCCCCGGGGGATACAGGGCACCCCGCCCCCCCGGGTGCAGGGCACCCCGCCCCCCGGGTGCAGGGCACCCCGCCCCCCTGGGGGTGCAGGGGGCGAAGCCCCCGCCCGGGGTCTGGGGCGGAGCCCCGGGGCCACCCGCGCCCCCTGGGGGTGCAGGGCATCCCGTCCCCGGGGTGCAGGGCACCCCGCCGCCCTGGGGGTGCAGGGGGCGAAGCCCCCGCCCGGGGTCCGGGGCGGAGCCCCGGGGCCGGCCCTTCCCCCGCCGAGTCGGTTGGGCGGGTGGGAGACTCCCGGGGGCGCAGCCCCCGCCGGGGTCCGGGGCGGAGCCCCGGGGCCGCCTCCTCCCCCCCACCGAGTCGGGTGGGCGGGTGGGAAACCGCCGGGGCGCAGCCCCCGCCGGGTCCGGGGCGGAGCCCCGGGCGGGTGCCTTCCGTCCCGCCGGGGAAACCCCGCCCCCGCCACAAAGACCCTTCCGCAGGAAAGGACACCCCGTGCCAGAGGGGCACACCATCCACCGCCTGGCAAAGGATTACGCCGCCCGCTTCCAAGGGCGGCCAACCACCCTCACCAGCCCCCAGGGCAAGTTCTCCGACGCCGCCGACCTCCTCACCGGAGGTGAACTCACCCGCACCGACGCCCACGGCAAGCACCTCTTCCTGGGCTTCCGCGCCTCCGACTGGATCCACGTCCACCTCGGCCTGTTCGGCAAGGTCACCTTCGGCGACGCCCCCGCGCCCCCGCCCACGGACACCGTCCGCCTCCGCCTGGCCAACGCCACCTCGTACGTCGACCTGCGCGGCCCCACCACGTGCGCGCTGATCACCGAGGCCGAGAAGGACGCCATACACGCCCGCCTCGGCCCCGACCCGCTGCGTCCCGACGCCGACCCGGCCGCCGCCTACGCCCGCGTCCGCCGCAGCCGTACGACGATCGCCGCGCTCCTCATGGACCAGAAGGTGGTCGCCGGCGTCGGCAACGTCTACCGCGCCGAGGTCCTCTTCCGGCACCGCATCGACCCCTACCGCCCCGGGAAGGACATCACCCCGGCCGAATGGGACGCCGTGTGGAGCGATCTGGTGGAGCTCATGCGGGAGGGCGTGCGCAACAACCGGATCGACACGGTCCGCCCCGAGCACACCCCCGAGGCGATGGGCCGCCCGCCCCGCGTCGACGACCACGGCGGCGAGGTCTACGTCTACCGGCGGGCCGGCCTGCCCTGCCACGTCTGCCTCACCGAGGTGCGCACCGCGGACCTCGCCGCCCGCAACCTCTTCTGGTGCCCCACCTGCCAGAACCTCTGAACCCCCGAGCCCGCAACCGCCGTACGGCCCGAGCCCGCAGCCAGCCGTACGGCCCCCAAGCCCCCAGCCGCCGTACGGCCCCCGAGCCCGCGGCCGGCCGCCGTACGGCTCCTGAGCCCCCCTCAGCCGCCGTACGGCCCCCCAGCCCAGCCCCCTAGAACCCGTGCGGCAGCCAGGGCGCCACCGCCGACCCGAACCCCGTCGACGCCTCAACCAGCGCGCCCTGCCGCAACTCCCGGACCCGTCCGGCCGCGGCCAGCCCGGCCAGCGGCACGCCGCCGAGGTAGGCCGCGCCCAACTCCCGTACCGTCAGCGCCAGATCGGCCGCATCGGACGTACGCTCGCAGGACGCGCCCTTCGCGTCCCCGCTCAGCCGCCACCGCCCGGCGTTCCAGGGACAGAAGGAATCCTCCACCTCGAACACCACGTCCACCGGCGTCTGGTACGTCCGCGCGGCCAGCGCCGCCCCGACGTCCACGAGCCGTACGTACAGCGAGTCCCGCAGCCGCGGCCGGCAGCGCCGGACGTCGGACACCAGGTACTGCCAGGCGTCGTCGACCGGGCGCGACCGCACGCTCAGCGTCGACGTCAGGTCGATGCCGAACAGGAAGCGCCACAGCGCGGCCCCGCTCGCCGGGTCCAGGGCGTCCAGATCGCTCAGCACCACCGTGCCCTCCGGACCCCCGGCGTCCCAGGCGGGCTTGACGCGGAAGCGGGCGTACCCGGTGACCTCGCCGTCGCGTTCGGCGACCACGCACTGCAGCGGTGACGCGCCGTCCCGCCGGCTCTCCGGGTCGAGCAGCGGCAGCCGTTCCCAGCCGGCCGGCCGCGCCACCATCCCGGGCCGGGTGGGCACCAGCCGGGCGTACACGGCCTCACAGGCGTCCAGCACGGCGTCGGGCGCCGCGTACCGCACCCGTATCGCGTCCGTGCCGGGCGGCACCGACAGGCCGGCCCGGCCCGTGTCGATCTCGGCCTGGAGCTGGAAGGTGGCCGCGCCGTACCCGAACCGGCCGTAGATCGCGGGTTCGGAGGCGGTCAGCACCGCCAGCGGCTCGCCCCAGGACCGTACGTCGTCCAGCTGCCGCCGCATCATGGACGTCAGCACGCCGCGCCGCCGGTGCGTCGCGGCCACGCCGACCATGGTCACCCCGGCCGCGGGCACCGCCGCGCCGCCGGGCACGGTGAGGCGGAAGGCGAACGCCCCCGCCGTCCCCACGCAGGCGTCGCCGTCCCAGACGCCCAGGGAACGCCCGAACTCGGTGACGGACCTCCAGGCCCGGCGTTCCTCCGCCGACTCCGGCACTCCGCCGAAGGCCCGGATCAGGGTGTCGTACCAGGGGTCCCACTCGTCCTGCCGCAGCACCCTCGGTCCGGTCGCAAGGTCGGTCGCCATGAGCCATGCCTACCAGCGCGGTGCGGGCGGAGCGAGCGAATTTCCGCCTGGTGGCAGCGCGGCGGCTCCTGGTGAAGTTCACTGTGAAGTTGAGCCTCGGACGGGGGACAAGTGGGACCTCCCGTGCCAAGCAGCAGGTCCGATGGATAGGGTCCCGAACTGATGGCAGCAGGACGAGAGCGGCGCGCGGAAGCCGAGACGTTCACGGCCCGGTTGAGGATGCAGTGGCACCGGGTCCGGGTCGGCGTGCGCAGATCCGCCGTGGACTACTTCCGCGGGGACGGCTCCGACTGGGTCGCGCTCGGCGGTCTGCTGGTGACCATTCCCCTGATCGCGGCGCTCACCCTCGCCAACTCGGTGTGGTTCTCACCGGTCGCGCTGGTGCTGCCCATCGTCGCGGGCGGCCTGCTGCTGCGCCCGGCCAGCCTGCTCGGGCTGTACGCGGCGGCGGCCACGGCGCTGATCGTGGAGTCGGTGCGGCTCGGCCCGTACACCGAGGGCCCCGCCCGGGTGACGCCGGGCGTGGTGCTGGTGGTCGCCGCGTGCGGCTTCTTCGGGCTGCTGATCGCACAGTTCCGCAGCCGGGTCGGCGTGCCCTGGCGGCGCGGCGGCACCATGCTGTTCGACCTGCGCGAACGCATCCGCGTGCAGAGCAAGCTGCCGCAACTGCCCGGGGGCTGGCACCGGGAGATGGCGCTGCGCCCGGCGGGCGGCCAGTCCTTCTCCGGCGACTTCGTGGTCGCGGCCCGCACCAACGGCGGGCGCACCCTGGAGGTCGTGCTGACCGACGTGTCCGGCAAGGGCATGGACGCGGGGTCGCGGGCGCTGCTGCTGTCCGGGGCGTTCGGCGGTCTGCTCGGCAGCCTGCCCCCGCACGCCTTCCTCCCGGCGGCCAACGGCTATCTGCTGCGCCAGGACTGGCAGGAGGGCTTCGCGACCTCCATCCACCTGGTGCTCGACCTGGACTCCGGCGACTACGAGTTGTACTCCGCGGGGCATCCGCCCGGGCTCCAGCTCAACGCGGGCACCGGCCGGTGGGAGGAGAAGGCCGCCGAGGGTCCCCTCCTCGGGGTGTACGACGGCGCCCAGTTCGACCCGGTGAAGGGCTCGCTGCGCCCCGGTGACGTGCTGATGCTGTTCACCGACGGCCTGGTGGAGACCTCCGACCGCGACATCGTCGAGGGCATCGACCGGCTCACCGGCGAGGCCGACCGCTATGTCGCGGGCGGCTTCCACGGCGCCGCGTGGCATCTGATCGAGGCGGTCGCCAAGGACGTCAACGACGACCGGGCGCTGCTGCTGATCTGCCGCGAGGGACCGACGGCCCAGGCACTGCGCTAGCTAGCCGGCCCGCGGCACTGGGCCGTTACCCGCACGGGCGCCCACGGCCGTACCCGCACGGGCGCCCATGGCCGTACCCCCACCGCGCGGCCACGGCCGCACACCACGAACACCGGGCGCCCACGGCCGCACACGACGAGCGGGGAGCGCGCCCCCGGCGGCCCGCACTCCCCGCTCCCACGACGAGGAACCGGCCCGGACCGGACCCGGACGGACCCACGCCCTCGGCCCGGCCCGACCCGACCCGGCCCGGACCCACGCCCTCGGCCCGGACCGGCCGGTCTCAGGCTCCGACCCGCTCGAAGGCGGGCTGCCGGCCCGCGGAGTTCTCCCGGGCACGGGCCGCCCGGCCGGCGTCGTCCTGCCGGAACGCCCAGTCCATGCGGGGCTCCATCACGACGCGGAAGACCCGGCGCACGGGTGCGGTGCACAGCAGGGTGACCGCGGCCGCGGCGGCGGCCGTCACCAGGACCGCGCCGAGCGGGGTGTGCACCCAGTCCGGGTCGTACCCGCCCGCGTACAGCACGGTCTTCACCACGAAACCGTGCAGCAGATAGCCGTAGAGCGTGCCCGCGCCGAGCGACGTGCACCACAGCCGCCGGCCGGGAACCCACGCGAAGAAGCAGGCGGTCAGCAGCAGCGCGCAGCCGGACATCACCAGCACCATGACCGGTCCGGCCCACCAGGGTGCGCCCATGTCCTGCGCGGCGCTCTGCCGGTAGAACCAGGCGCCGCCCATCCGCGGCGCGGCCCAGTAACCGACGGCCAGCGCGGCGGCGAACACCGGCACCGAGGCGATCCGCACCCAGCGGCGCCGCACCAGGTGGAAGTGCTCGGGCTTCATGCACAGCCCCAGTACGAAGCAGGGCAGGAACTGCAGGACCCGCTGGAGCTCCAGGTCACCGCTGAGGCCCGGGGTGACCGAGGCCAGCATGGCGAGGCCGAACGCGAGGGGCAGCGGCCACCGTACGACCCGCCAGATCGGGGCGGTCAGCCGCCAGACGAACAGGGCGCACAGGAACCAGGTCAGGTAATAGGGACTGAGCAGGCTGATCTGCCGGTCCTCGGAGTCACCGGCGTACATGCGGAAGAGCGAGTACGCCGTCTCGAAGACGACGTACGGCACCACCACACCGGTGAGCAGCCGCTTGACCCGCTCCGGGCGCAGGTCGAAGTTACGGGAGAAGAAGCCGGAGATGATGATGAACGCCGGCATGTGGAAGGTGTACACGACGTCGTACGCGCCCTGGAGGAACTGGCTGCCCCCTTTGATGGGCGACCAGGAGTGCCCCATCGCCACGAGCACGATCGCCAGGTACTTGGCGTTGTCGAAGAACGGGTCGCGCCGCCCGGCGGACGTGCCGCCGCCCTCACCGGGTCTGCGCGGACTCGGCACGGCCGGGGCGGGCGACTGTGCCGGGGGGAGCGGTGTTCTGTTCTGGCCGGGGGACGAGACAGCTTTGAACATCTGAGGCACCCTAGCGTTGTCCGTGGGATTCCGTGAAACCCCCGGCATTCCTCCTGGTCATTCGCTGCGCATACCCGGGATTTGACGAAGGTGACGTGACCGACGGGGTGATGGTCGACACACCGTATACACCCTTCGAACACATGATGCACACCCTCAATGTCCGGATACATCCGGACGAGTTGGTGGATGCCGGTCAGTCGGCACCGGCAATTCGTATTACCTGCGAACGCGATGTGTGGGCATGGAAACGATGCCCGGGAATTAGAGGTGGACGCGCCGGTCCGGGGCACCACCGCCAAACGCCGAATTGCCTTCTCCCGCACGGCTTTACGGCCGGGGCGTCGCTGTCCGCGGACACCGGCCGACGCGATGATGCGTCAGGGGCCGCATGGGCGGGCCGGGTTGGTGGCACGATGTTTCCAGCGGGGTGCGCGGGGTTGGCGCCCCCGGGCCGGGAGAGCGGACCGACCGAGGGTGTGATCAGTTGTGGCCATTTCACTGTCAGTGGTGCTGCTGTTGGCGATCATCCTGGTGGTGTTGCTCAGAGGGGGGTCCATCAAGGCCGGGCCGGCCATCGTCGCCGTGCTCTTCGGCTTCTTCCTCGCCTCCACCGGCATGGCCCCGTCGATCAACCGCTTTCTGAACTCGATAGCGGAGACGATCAACTCGATCAGCTTCTGACACCCGGGAGCCCGACGGCTCCCGCCGGTGCCACCGTGCCGCCGCAGGCTCCCCGGCACCGAGCCCCTCGGACCGCGCGCCCGCGGCCGTGATCCACCGCGCCCGTGAGCGGGCCGGCGGACGCCGTCGCCGCCGCGGGCACGGACGGCGAGCGGCGGGCATCACCCACGCCGCCGATCCCGGCCGGGCCCCGCCTCCCCACGCGCCGGCCTCCAGCCGCGCGCGCCCTCGTCGTCCCCCGGGAACGACCGAGGGCCAGGCGGAGGAAACATCCTCTGACCTGGCCCTGAGCCATGCAGAGCGGGCAACGGGAATCGAACCCGCGCAGCCGGTTCGGAAGACAAGGTATGTGCCGGTTCGCCGGCCATGGTGGTCGCACGTCTCTCCGGGAACGGTGTCCGTACCCGAGATTCCCCGCTGTTCCCCCTTGGTGGCCCTCGTTACGGGCACGTGGCGGGCGCGGACCTTTCGGCTGTGAGGCCCCACCGCGCAGCCCACAGCCGGCGGGGGTCTCCCTCATTTCCCGAGCGGTCCCAATTTCCCAAGCGGTCCCACGGACGCGTGGAGGTGCGTCGTGCGGGGCCACCCGTTCGGCCGTGACTGGCTCGGCGGGGGTCGGGGCAGCCTCAGGCGCCGTGCTGCTGGTTCCATGTCCACGGAGCGATGAAGTTCTGGGTCCCTCGCGTGTAGTGTCCGGGGCCTTCGCCCGTGCCGCCGCCGGTTCCGAAGATGCTGGAGCCGTAGTGGTTGTGATCGTACGGAGCGATGAAGCCCTCGGTTCGTCCCCCGTAGCTGTTGGGATCTTCCCTGGTCGTGCTCGTGTCGCTTGGGTGTGGCGTGGCCGGGGTGGCGAATGCGGTGGAGGGCAGCGAGAGGCCTCCTACGACCACCGCGGTCGAGGCGGCAAGCATCAGGAGGCGCTGCATCCGAGAGGTGCGAGTCATGACAGGTCTTCTCCCCTTGGTCGGCGAATTCGGGGCTGGCGGTGTGTGAGCCCACGCTTCAAGTGAGCCACGACAGGCATGGCGCGTCATGTCTCTGGATTTCGGGACTTGACAGATGGCGGTTGGAGGCATGGCGGCGCCTTGGTCAACCGGCCGGACGTCTGATCCCAGAGGCAGCGGGTGCTCACGCGGCTGGGGCACGCGGGGGACACGGCGGATTGATCACGACCCCTGGAAACGACCGGGGCCAGGCGGAGGAAACGACCTCCGACCTGGCCCTGAGTCATGTGGAGCGGGCGACGGGAATCGAACCCGCGTAGCCAGTTTGGAAGACTGGGGCTCTACCATTGAGCTACGCCCGCACACAGCGCGCGCCGCGGGTCGACCGACCGCGGCACACAGGCATCGTAGCGGGTCGCACCCTCTGCCCGCACACCCCGTTCCCGGCCCGTACCCCGCTTCCACCGGGTCACGGGTCCGCGCGGCGCTCCGGCGGCGGGGCGCCCCCGGCGCACCGTGGACGCCGCGCGGTGCCGCCCTCCGCGTCCCGGCCCGGCGTGTCCCGGGGCCGCCGGCCCGCGGGCCCCCTCCGCCTCCGTACAGGGGCACGCCGTGCCGCCTCGCACAGGGTGCGCGCCCCGCGCCGCCGCGCACGGGATGCGCCCCGCACGGCATCACCCCGGGGCGTGACCACCGCACGGCATCGTCCCGGGGGACGCACCGCACGGCATCGTCCCGGCGGGGGTGAGAACCGCACGGCATCGCCCGGGGGCGTATCGCACGGCCTGGCCCCGTGGGCGTACCGACGGCCCCGTACGGGAGGGCACCACACGGCCCCGCCCGGGGGTTGCGCACCGCACCCCGCGAGCCCCTCTCGCCCCCCGTGCCCCCAACGCCTCTCTGGCCCCGCGCGCTCCTCTGCCCCCTGCGCCCCTTTGACCCATCCGCGCCCCCGCGCCCCCCCTCGCACCACCCCACGCCCCCGGCGCCGTCCACGGTCCGTGCGCGCCGGTCGTCGCGCCGTCGCCGCGCCGGTCGCCGCGCCCGTCGCCGGTGGCGGCGGTGCGTGGTCGTGGCGGGATACGGGCCGTGCGGGCGGGCCGTGCGCGGGTGGGCGTGGCGGGTGCGGAATGGGGCGGACGCACTGGCTGTGGGCATGTACCCTACGTGTCGCACCAGACGGGGTGTGGCGCAGCTTGGTAGCGCGTCCGCTTTGGGAGCGGAAGGCCGTGGGTTCAAATCCCGCCACCCCGACCACCCGCCGATCCGCCGGTCGGCTCCCACTCGCTTGATCGGCGCGATCGCCTTTTGGGGCGTCGAGCTGCTCCGGTTACTATGCAAGCTGCGCGCCCGTGTGTCCGGCCCAGTGGGCCAGCGAACTCCTCCGGGCGGCGAATGCGCCGGACCCCCCTCTGGCTCCGGCGAAATCCAAGAAGTCAGCCACAAGGAGACCGAACCGTGAAGAGCGCCGTGGAGACCCTGAACCCGACCCGGGTTCGGCTCACTGTCGAGGTGCCCTTCGAGGAGCTCAAGGACAGCCTCGACGCGGCGTACAAGAAGATCAACCAGCAGGTCACGGTGAAGGGCTTCCGCAAGGGCAAGATCCCGGCCCGCGTCATCGACCAGCGGTTCGGCCGCGGTGCGGTTCTGGAGGAGGCCGTCAACGACGCGCTTCCGAAGTTCTACACCGAGGCGGTCAACGACGCCGAGCTGAACCCGCTGGGCCAGCCCGAGGTCGACATCACCGAGCTGAAGGACGGCGAGACGCTGAACTTCACCGCCGAGGTGGACGTCCGCCCGGCCATCGAGATCCCGGACTACTCCGGCATCGAGGTCGAGGTCGACGCCGTCGAGGTCACCGACGAGGACGTCGACAAGGCGGTCGAGCAGCTGCGCGAGCGCTTCGCCTCCACCACCCCCGTGGAGCGCGCCGCCGAGGACGGCGACGTCGTCACCATCGACCTCGAGGCCAAGGTCGACGGCGAGGTCCTCGAGGACGGCG
Organism: Streptomyces sp. NPDC004065; assembly: GCF_044903565.1. Classification (NCBI taxonomy): domain Bacteria; kingdom Bacillati; phylum Actinomycetota; class Actinomycetes; order Kitasatosporales; family Streptomycetaceae; genus Streptomyces; species Streptomyces sp. NPDC004065. Next base: position 212,672 of record NZ_JBJDQT010000009.1, read on the forward strand.
TCGCGAACGGCGTCTCCTACACCATCGGCTCCGGCGAGCTGCTGGACGGCATCGACGACGCCGTGAAGGGCCTGGAGGCCGGTGGCGAGGCCACCTTCACCTCCGAGCTGAAGGGCGGCTCGGCGGCCGGCCGGGAGGCCGAGGTCACCGTGAGGGTCACCGAGGTCGCCGCCCGTGAACTGCCCGAGCTGGACGACGACTTCGCGCAGCTCGCCTCCGAGTTCGACACCCTCGAGGAGCTGCGCGCGGACAGCCGCAAGCGCCTGGAGAACATGAAGCAGTACGACCAGGCGACGCAGGCCCAGGAGCGCGTCCTGGACAAGCTGCTCGAGCTGGTCGAGGTCCCGGTCCCCGAGAAGCTGCTCGAGGACGAGATCAACACCCGCAAGCACAACCTCGAGCACCACCAGCTCGGGCAGATGGGCCTCACCCTCGACAAGTACCTGGAGATCCAGGGCAAGACCGCCGAGGAGTTCGAGGCCGAGACCCGCGAGGCGGCGATCAAGGGCATCAAGACCCAGTTCGTCCTCGACGAGCTGGTCAACCGGGAGAAGCTGAACGTCAACCAGGAGGAGCTCACCGAGCACCTCATGCGGCGCGCCGCCTCCTCCGGCATGTCCCCCGACCAGTTCGCCCAGGCGGTCGTCCAGCAGAACCAGGTTCCGCTGCTCGTCGGCGAGGTCGCCCGCGGCAAGGCCCTGGCCGTCGTGGTCGAGGCCGCGACCGTGAAGGACACCAACGGCGAGATCGTCGACCTGGAGGACGAGGACGAGGAGGAGGCCACCGAGGCCGCCGCCGACGCCTCCGCCGACGCCTCCGCCGGCACCGAGGGCCAGGCCGCCGAGGGTCAGGACGAGGAGAAGTCCGAGGGCTGAGCCCCCAGGGCGCACGGCGCCTTGCATGCGTGCGGGACGGGCCCCGGGTACGTTGTGACCTGGGGCCCGTTCCCGTTCCGGGCACCGTGTCGCTCCCCGGCCGCCGCACCGGCGTGCGGCGCGCCGCGGGCGCCGCGGCGCTACGCCCCCGGCGAACACTCCCGTCTGCGGGATTCCCCGAAGGGACCCGCGCGTTAGGGTCCATGAATACGAGGGCAGGGGAGTCCCCGAACAGCGCCGGACGGCCCCCACGCCCCGGCAGAACACGTGAGACGGCCCGGCGCCGTCGTAAGACGAGCAGGTGGATACGTGACGAATCTGATGCCCTCCGCCGCCGGCGAGCCTTCCATCGGTGGCGGCCTCGGTGACCAGGTCTACAACCGGCTGCTCAACGAGCGGATCATCTTCCTCGGCCAGCCGGTCGACGACGACATCGCGAACAAGATCACCGCACAGCTGCTGCTCCTTGCCGCCGACCCGGACAAGGACATCTACCTCTACATCAACAGCCCGGGCGGTTCGATCACGGCCGGCATGGCGATCTACGACACCATGCAGTACATCAAGAACGACGTGGTGACCATCGCCATGGGCCTGGCGGCCTCGATGGGCCAGTTCCTGCTCAGCGCGGGCACCCGCGGCAAGCGCTTCGCGCTGCCGAACGCCGAGATCCTGATCCACCAGCCCTCCGCCGGCCTGGCCGGCTCGGCCTCGGACATCAAGATCCACGCCGAGCGGCTGCTGCACACCAAGAAGCGCATGGCGGAGCTCACCGCCTTCCACACCGGCCAGACGGTCGAGCAGATCACCCGGGACTCGGACCGCGACCGCTGGTTCGACGCCCACGAGGCCAAGGAGTACGGCCTCATCGACGACGTCATCACCTCGGCCGCCGGCATGCCGGGCGGCGGTGGCACCGGGGCCTGAGCCGCGCCCAGGGGCCCCTGAGGCCCCTGGACCGCTCCCGCGGAGGTCCGCGCCGCCCGCGCTCCGTGCGGACGTCGAAGCCCCCGCGCAGCCCAGCCAGCCCCCAGCCGACCGCCCAGCCCCCTTCCAGGAGAAACCGTGAACGAGTTCCCCGGCAGCGGCCTCTACGACCGCACGATCGCCGAGTACACCGGCCCCGTGGCCGAGTCCCGTTACGTCATCCCGCGCTTCGTGGAGCGCACCTCCCAGGGCATCCGCGAGTACGACCCGTACGCGAAGCTCTTCGAGGAGCGGGTGATCTTCCTCGGCGTCCAGATCGACGACGCCTCCGCCAACGACGTCATGGCGCAGCTGCTGTGCCTGGAGTCGATGGACCCCGACCGGGACATCTCCATCTACATCAACAGCCCCGGCGGCTCCTTCACCGCGCTGACGGCGATCTACGACACGATGCAGTACGTCAAGCCGGACATCCAGACGGTCTGCATGGGCCAGGCCGCCTCCGCCGCCGCCGTGCTGCTCGCGGCCGGCACCAAGGGCAAGCGCATGGGCCTGCCCAACGCCCGGGTGCTGATCCACCAGCCCTACAGCGAGACCGGCCGCGGCCAGGTCTCCGACCTGGAGATCGCCGCCAACGAGATCCTCCGGATGCGCACGCAGCTGGAGGAGATGCTGGCCAAGCACTCGACCACGCCGATCGAGAAGATCCGCGAGGACATCGAGCGGGACAAGATCCTCACGGCCGAGGACGCCCTGTCGTACGGCCTGATCGACCAGATCATCACCACGCGGAAGTTGGACAACGCCTCCCTCCGCTGACGCGGAGCACGGGCTCCCTGGACCCCCCGGCACGGTGCACCGCGAAGTGAACCGTGCCAAGGGGGGCCCGGGAGAGGGGCCCGGCAAGGTACCGTCGACATAAGGCAGCACCAGGAGCCGCTGGACCTAGGCGTCTCCCAGGCGAAGGGGAAGCACACCGTGGCACGCATCGGTGACGGCGGCGATCTGCTCAAGTGCTCGTTCTGCGGGAAGAGCCAGAAGCAGGTCAAGAAGCTCATCGCAGGGCCCGGTGTGTACATCTGCGACGAGTGCATCGATCTCTGCAACGAGATCATCGAGGAGGAACTCGCCGAGACCAGCGAGGTGCGCTGGGAAGAGCTTCCCAAGCCCCGCGAGATCTACGAGTTCCTCGAGGGCTACGTGGTCGGCCAGGAGGCCGCCAAGAAGGCCCTCTCCGTCGCGGTGTACAACCACTACAAGCGGGTTCAGGCCGGCGAGAACAGCGGCGCGCAGGGCCGCGACGACGGCATCGAGCTCGCCAAGTCCAACATCCTGCTGCTGGGCCCCACCGGCTCCGGCAAGACCCTGCTGGCCCAGACCCTGGCGCGCATGCTGAACGTGCCGTTCGCCATCGCGGACGCCACCGCGCTCACCGAGGCGGGCTACGTCGGCGAGGACGTCGAGAACATCCTGCTGAAGCTGATCCAGGCGGCCGACTACGACGTCAAGAAGGCCGAGACCGGGATCATCTACATCGACGAGATCGACAAGGTCGCCCGCAAGAGCGAGAACCCGTCGATCACGCGCGACGTCTCGGGCGAGGGCGTCCAGCAGGCCCTGCTGAAGATCCTGGAGGGCACCACGGCCTCGGTCCCGCCCCAGGGCGGCCGCAAACACCCCCACCAGGAGTTCATCCAGATCGACACGACGAACGTGCTGTTCATCGTGGGCGGCGCCTTCGCGGGCCTGGAGAAGATCATCGAGTCCCGGGCCGGCGCGAAGGGCATCGGCTTCGGCGCCCAGATCCGCTCCAAGCGGGAGATGGAGTCCAAGGACCTGTTCGAGGAGGTCATGCCGGAGGACCTGGTCAAGTTCGGCATGATTCCCGAGTTCATCGGCCGGCTGCCGGTGATCACCTCGGTCCACAACCTGGACCGCGAGGCCCTGCTGAAGATCCTGGTGGAGCCGCGCAACGCCCTGGTGAAGCAGTACCAGCGCCTGTTCGAACTCGACGGGGTGGAGCTGGACTTCGAGCGCGAGGCCCTGGAGGCCATCGCCGACCAGGCCATCCTCCGCCAGACCGGCGCCCGCGGACTGCGCGCCATCATGGAGGAGGTCCTCATGTCGGTGATGTACGAGGTGCCCTCCCGCAAGGACGTGGCCCGCGTCGTCATCACCGCCGACGTCGTCCACTCCAACGTCAACCCGACCCTCATCCCGCGCGACGCGCGCGGCAGGGGCCAGGGCGAGCAGAAGACGGCGTAGCGGCCGCACGGCACGCGTACGCAAGGGGCCCCGGTCGACCCTTGGGTTCAAGGGGTCGTCGCAACACCACTTGGTTTCAGGTGGTGAGTAGATCACGTAGACGCTCGGCTGGGGTATCCCAGCCGAGCGTCTT
>NZ_JBJDQT010000010.1:0-29776 GCF_044903565.1 Streptomyces sp. NPDC004065
CAACGTGCTCTACGCCATCCTGCGCGACCGCCGGCCCTACCAGGACCGACCACAACTCAACCTCGTGGCTTGACTTCAGCATTAGGCAGCGGCCTTTGGCCGTTGGGCGACGACGACGAGCCAGCTCGTCACGGCCGGGGCATCGGGGGTGGTCATGGCGTAGGCGGTGTCGAGGATCTGCATGCGCTGGGCGTGGGTGAAGTCGCCTTCGGGCCGCGCGAAGACGGGGATGGATAGCCACGCCTTCTTCTCGGCCATGGTGCTGTGCTGGGCGGTGAGCTCTGTGCCGACGACCGTCAGTCCGGCTGCGGTCAGCTGCTCGGTGACTGTTTTCAGCGGCAGCTTCGGTGGCCTGTCCGCGTCGCGCGGCGGTGGGGTGTATCCGTGGGTCTCAGCGGCGACTTGGCGGATGAGGGCGTTTAGGGAAGGCCCGGTGCGGGTTGACAGTTCGTCGGGGTGCCGGACGCCGGCGAAGCCGCCGCCGATGTTGAAGACGAAGTGCCCGCCTGGGCGCAGGATGTAGGCGACGGCTGCGAACACTGCGGCGGTGTCGGTCTTCCAGATCGCGGAGTTGCACACTACGGCGTCGGCGCTGCTGGCGTGCAGGTGGTCGGCGAGCCGTTCGGCCGGGGAGGTGATCCAGGTCAGGCGGGCGTCGGTCAGGGTGCGGCGACCGACACGCTGCATCGCGGCGGCGTTGTCGACGGAGACGACCCGAGCGCGGGCCGGGATCAGGTCGAGGATCGCGCGGGCGGTCGCGCCGGCGCCGCCGCACAGGTCGACCACCAGGCTGGCGTTGGCCAGATGGCCTCGGCGGGCAAGGTCGCGGCTGGTCGCGTCATACATGGGGTGGGTGCGGGTGAAGGCGTCGTACGCCTCGGCGTTGCTGTCCTCGTCCCAGCCGAGGATGGCGTCCTGGGGTGCCATGTTGCTGTGGCCTCGCTTCTCAGAGCGGCCCGGCAGTGCAGGCCGGGCATTCGGACAGGGTCAAAAGAGCGCGGACTGTACGGCGGCGGGCGGTGAGGAGAACTGTGCGCCGAGGACGATGCGCCGGCCCTTGAGGGTGCCGAGGTCGAGCAGGTAGGGCAGTTGTTCACCGTCACCGTCGAGGGTGGCGAGGACCTGGGAGCCGAGGCAGGAGAGCACCGTCAGCCCGTGCTCACCGGAGCGTGGGTCGTGCGGGTACAAGGCGCGCCCGGTCTTCGGCGTCCGCAGCAGTTCGCCTTCGCCGGGCGGCGTCCACGGCTCCGGTGTGGCCGGGACGTTCAGGCCGCTCAGGGCCGCGGTGGCGCGGTCGAGGTGCTGATGGTGGGCGGCACCGGCCGGGGCGAGGTCGCGCAGCTCGGCCAGGGCCGTCAGCTTGGCCGCGGCCCGCACGGTCTGCGTCAGGCCGAGGTGGCGGGTGAGGGCATCCTCCAGGAACCGCACGGCGCGGCCGTCAGCACTCCGGGCGAGGTAGGTAGCGATCAGGGCACCCTGTTCGTCGAGGCGGGAGCGCTTACGGGGTTCGGCCGCGGTGCCGATCTTGGTGGTGCCGTCGGCGAACGTCGCCAGGTACAGCCAGTGCGGCTGGGCCATGTACGCCGCCAGGGCGTCGGGAACATGCCCGCCGGAGTGGAACCGGTGGGCGAAGCGGAAGTCGTCCCGCCCGGCGCAGGCCGGGCACTGTCCGCCGGCCTCGGCCGGGGCCCGGTCAGGGCAGGCGACCGCCTCGACGCGGACGCGGTCGGCGAACCGGTACCGGCCGGTGCACCACCGGCCGGTACCGCTCACCTGGTAACCCAGGCGCCTGCCCGTGACCGGTGCGTAAACGAGTGGTCCGCCGGTCACGGGGGCGAGCAGAATGCGGGGGTCTCCGCTCGCCCAGGTGATGCCGTGGCAGACGTATGTCCCGCTGGCGGGCAGGGCCTGGTCCATGGTGCGTTCCTTGTCGATCGGGATCGGGGCTGGGTCAGACGGTCAGGTGCAGACGGTCGGCCAGGGCAGCGGAGGCGGCCTTGTAGACCTGGTCGCGGTCCAACTGGGCGACGTGCAGCGTCAGCCAGGCGCCGCGTTCCGCCTGTTCGCGCATCTGGTCCAGGACGGTGTCCTGGTAGCGGATGAAGTCCTCGTCACCGCCGCCGGCGTGGCCGGCCTCCAGGGAAGTGAAAGAGCCCTTGCGGACGAGAGCCTCGCGGGCCCCGATGTTCAGGAAGAACACCAGGTCCGGCTTTGTCAGATGCGCGAAGACCTGCTCGCACAGGCGGGGAGAGACCTCGGGGTTGACCGCATAGCGGGCGAGGATCTTGTGGTGCGCGTTGTCGAGGATCACGTGGGTGCCCGCGGCGAGGGCCGGCTGGATGACGAGCCGGTCCTGCAGGGTGTACCAGGAGGCCAGGGCAAGTAGCCAGTAGTGGTCGCCGCATGCCTGGGCGACGCCGGCGTCGCGCCGGTAGACCAGCTCGTTGAGGCGGTCGAGGTAGCCGGACAGCTCCGGGTCCTGGGGGACGTCGGTGCTGTGCTTGCCGATGAGGACTGCCGTGTGGCCGGCGTCGTTGAGGGCCTGGTGCAGGCGGGCGGCGAGGGTGGACTTGCCGGCCCCGTCACCACCGACGAAGGTGATCAGCTTCCCGGCTGCGGTGGTGGCCGGCGTGTTCGCCGTCATCGGGATTCTCCCAGGGGGTGGGTCGGGCTGGCGGTCAGGCGGCCGGTGATGATGGTGCGGATGCGGTCCACCAGGACGGCGCGCTGGCGCAGGACGTCGCTGTGACGCTCATTGGACAGGTCGGCGGGATAGTGCGTGGCGAGGTTGTTGGAAATGACGTGGAGGTAACCGAATCTGATCCCCGCCTGGCGCGCCGCCGCCCCCATGGGGCCGATCTCCGGGTCGACGAAGGCGTACGAGGCGGTGTGCTGGGCCAGCCAGTCGCGGTTCTCCAGCAGGATCGACGGGGAGGACACGTGCAGGCCGCTGCGCACCCCGTCGTGGGCGGCGGCGTAGTCGCCGAAGAAGTCGTCCCAGCTCACCATCGCCCCGCGTACCAGGCTGGTGTTGCCGGTCGCCAGCCAGGCGTTCGGTTCGACGCCGGGGGTCAGCGAGCCGACCTTGCCGACGTAGACGACATCGCCTGCGCCGAGTTCAGCAAGGCGCGCGACGACCCGTCCGGCCACGTCTCCCCATATGCTGTGGAGGAACCCGAGGTAGACCACGCGACGGCCGGCGACTTCGGTGCGCTGCCACGCGTAGCCGGGTCCGCGGGTCCACACTCCGTTCTCGGGAGCAAGGTACTGAAGGCCCCAGCCGACGATCACCAGGGCGCCGTCCAGTTCCAGGTCGAGCGCGTCGAGCGCCGTTCGGCACTCCTCCTGCTCGGGCGGCTGATAGGTGACGGTGCCGACGGGGCGGCCGGTCATGGCCAGATACGTGGCGATGATCAGGGCGTAGTGCTGGACGTAGTCGGCTCCGGGGAACGCCTTGACGATGAGGTCACGGCCGTGGATCTCTGCGGTGGGCCGTTCGATGTTGAACAGCTTCCCGGTCTTCTCGTACCGGGAGATCACCGCCGTGCGGTCGTAGCCGCCGATGATGCGGATGCTGTCCCAGTCCTGGTCCTGGATGAGGTGGTGGACCTTGATCTCCAGGTAGCGCAGCAGCCTCGCGTGGGTCATGGTGTGCCCGGCCGGCTCGATCGGGGCGGCGCGCAGGAGTCCGGGGGTCGGGTCGGCGAGTAAGGGCGTCATCGGTGCTCCTCGGCGATCTTCACGGTGCTGCCGGCCGCCGCGCGAACGACGGAGATGTTCTTCCGGATGAGGTCGAACCGGTCTTCGGGGATCGGGCCGAGCTTCTCGATGCGGGGCGTGGAGGGCTTCTCGTACGGCCCTTCGGGCAGCAGGGCGACGCCCATCGCGCCGAGGATCACCGGGGCTGCGCCGTCCACGGAGGAGATCCACTCGTGCTTGCGCTGCTCGATCAGCTCCAGGTGCCCGGTCCGACCCAGACCGAGCAGCCGGTAGATGAGCAGATCGTCGACCAGGCCGCGATCCTGCAGGTAGGCGGTCGCCAACCAGCGGGTGCGGCACAGTTGCTCGTCGGGATCCGGTCGACGCGAGGCCGGCAGGGCGATGGCCCCGGCCCAGCCGCTGGTCACGAAGGCGTCGTAGGTGCGCAGCCACTCGTCGTCGTCCGCGGCGTGCAGGACCGCGCACAGCCGGAATGCGTCGCCGGACAGCTTCCGGATCTCTCGCGCGGCCTTCTCGCTCGCCTTCAAGGTCGCGGCCCCGTCCCGCATGACGTCCGGCAGGATGATTTCTCTTGCGGACACCGCCAGCGCGGCTTCGACGAGGCTTTCCGCCGGCAGGGCGTAGCCGAGGTCGAAGAGCCCGTTGTCGATGATGATCTCGGCGCCGCGCTCGGCCTCGTGAGCGAAGAAGGCCCGGTAGCTCTCGTCGGACAGCACGTGCTGGGCGGCCACGTGGTGGACGCGAGCCGGCTCCTGGGCGACGAAGTTCTTCAGGTAGGCAGGCGGAGCGATGACGGAGAAGTCGATGCCAGCGGTGGTGATCACGACGCCCCCCACAGGCCGGTGGTGAGGGTGAGGAACTGCTGGGAAAGGACGGGGTCGGTGCCGAAGCGCCCGCCCGAGTGCACCGTGGTGGTGCGAGCCTCCTCCATCCGTACGCCCCGCATGCTCATGCACAGGTGCACGCCGCGCACGGCGACGGCGATGTTCTCGTGTCCGATCACGCCGTTGAGGTATTCGGCGACCTGGCGGGTGAAGCGTTCCTGGACCTGTAGTCGGCCGGCGAAGTGCTGGGCGATCCGCCCGAACTTCGACAGGCCCACCACCTCGCCATCCGGCACGTATCCAGCCGTGACCTGCAAGTTCATGGGCAGCATGTGGTGCTCGCAGAGCGACCACACGCTCATGCCGCCCACGATGACCAGCTGACCACCCAGCTGGGACTCGGTGAAGCAGGTGGCCGTTTCGGCGCCGTCCGGGGACAGGAAGGCTCTCCACCAGGCCGCGACGCGGTCCGGGGTGCCGGTCAGCCCCTCGCGGGCGGGGTTCTCGCCCAGCTCGACCAAGAGCTGGTGGATCAGGCCGGCGACCCGGCCGGTGTCGATGACCGCAGTGGGCCCGGCGACGGCAGCCGTCGGCGCCGCCGCAGGGCTGGCGATAGAGGTCGTCATGGGCGTCTCTCGTTTCCGGGGACTGGGGAACGGATGGGGCGTGGAGTCGCGTGCGGTCAGCGGCCTCGGGCGTCCGCGAAGGCCAACACGTGAAGACGGGTGGTGAAGTGCCAGTGCCGGGCCGCGACCCCGTCCGCGAGGACCCGGGTAGTCGCGGTGATCACCTCGGGGGTGGTGCCCTCCGGCATCACCCACACCGGCGCGAGCCGGTGGGCGTCGGCCAGCTCGGCGATCCGGTCGAGGTCGTCCACCGTGGAAGCGACGAACTTGAACGCCGCCCGCCCGGAGGCCACAAACGCCTCCAGCGCGGCTGGCACGATGCTCTTGGTCTCCTTCACGCCGAAGCTGGCAAGCTTGGGCGAGACGTTGAACCGGACCCCGTCGGCCACCAGCTCGGGAGTGGGAGCGATGGTGCCGTTCGTCTCGAACTCGATCCGCTTGCCGGCTGCTATCAGTCCCCGGAGGAGAGGCACCAGTCGCGCCTGCTGGATCAACGGCTCGCCGCCGGTGATCACGACCAGCTCGACCGGTGAAGACGTGGCCCAGGCCACCAGGCCCGCGACGGATTGCCTCGTCGACTCCTCGTGCGGGTCGAACCGAGACCAGTCCCAGGTGTACTTCGTGTCGCATCTCGTGCAAGTGAGGTTGCACCGGGACAGGCGGATGAACAGGGCCGGGTGTCCGCAGCTTGGGCCCTCGCCCTGAAACGTCGGCACCTCGGTACCGAAGCACTCCGCGACGATCAGGGATTCACCTTCGGCAGCTTCCGGTTCGAGGTTGAGCGGCTTGGTTGTGGTCATTGGCCCACCACATCGAAGCGGGCCCAGCTGCTTGCGGTCTCGCGGACCAGGACGGCGACAAGGCGGCCGGGGATCTCCGACTGGAGGTTCTGAACGAACCAGCCGGCCAGGAACTGGGCCAGGCGCTCCGAGGTGGGCTCGAAGGGCAGGATCTCGTGCAGGTTGTGGTGGTCGAGCTCGGTGTCCAGGAACGACTTGAACGGGGCGAGCGCACCGAAGTCCGTGACAAAGCCGGGATCCTCCAGCGCGGATGCAGTGAGGATGACCTCAACCTCGTAGCTGTGCCCGTGCTGGCGGGAGCACTTGTGCTCATGCGGCAGCCGGGGAAGCCGATGGCCAGCCTCGAAGCCGAATTTCTTACCGATGGTGAAATTGCCGGGCGGTAGTGGAACAGCAGTGAAGCCCATTCGTTTTCTCCGAAAGGTGAGGGTGTGGCTGATTCGGGCGGGGTGGGGCAGTCGCCTCTTCAGGCGGCTACGGGCTGTGCCCCCAGGTGGTCCTTCGCGGCCTTGCCCAGCACCTTGGTGAAGTGCTCGGCCCGCTCGTCGCCCTCGGCCTCCTGAGCGCGGAGGCCCCCGAAACGGGCCCAGTACCGCCGGCAGACGTCGCTCTCCATCAGCTTCGAGGCGTAGAACGGCAGACGCCCGTCTCGGACGAAGCCGAGGCGGTCGCTCAGGCTGAGCATGCAGATGAGCTGGTTGGCCTTCAGCAGCTGCATGTACTCCTCGACGTCCAGGTCCTCGGGCGTCCAGAGCTTGGCGAGGTCAGGGTTGGCGGACATCTGTGTCAGCCAGTCGAGTTGGTTGCGCGCGACGGTCGCCTCATTTCGTTCGGCCTGGTGCCGCGCGTCCTGCCTCAGCCGGGCGGCTCCGACCACGACGGTGGCGAGGGAAACCGCGGCGCCGGCAGCGAGGACGGCGGTGGTGAGCTTCATGCTTAACGGTCCTTTCACGCAAAGTGATCTGGGGCGAGGGGCGGGTCTGTGGAAGCCTGCGGGGCTCGCTGCGTCATGCGACCCCCGCTAGCACGAAGGCCGGTGAGCCGCCGCCAATGCGATCCAGGGCGTACCGGCGGCGCACAGTGTCCAAAGCGACGGCGATCGGCGGCAGTCCGACGGCGGCCCTTCGCTGGTCCAGCAACTGCGGCGCACGCAGTGGGCACAGCTCCACCCCTGCTGCGCTGAGGACGAGTTGCGTCCCGAACTCTTGGGGTCGCCTGCTGTTGACCAGGGCGCGGTCGTGAAGGTGGGCCCAGTGCTGGATGCGCGCATCGCCGTCCTGGACCGCACGTTTCAAAAGGGTGGTGGCCGCCCGCTGGAAGTCGGGTTCGTCGTCGGCGTGAAGAGCGATGCTCCAGGCAGCACGTGCTGCGTCGGGGCCCACGAGACGGTGGCCGGGCCAGTCATGTTCGGCCAGGATGCGGCGCAGCACTTTGGTGTCGGCGTGCTCAGCGTGACGGTCCTGGCCGAGGTGGACGGCGTCGAGCTGGTTGCGTACGCGTCTGGCCCGGCGTGCTGCCGACTGTGCGGCGCGGGCGATGAGTTCGCGGGCGAGGTCCGGCCGCAGCGGTTCCGCGGTCCTCACGCGATACTCCGCTGGTCGGCGGCGGACTGCGGCTCGTGGACCTGGCAGCCGATGAGCGCGCTCAGCCCAGGCCGAAGCTCGGCGGTGAGTTCGAGGCGCGCGACTCGCTCCTGGTGCTGTCCGGTGCCCGATCCACGGACGTCCCAGCCCATGTTGGTGAGCCGACGAAGGAATGTGGCGATCGGATCGACGTCGAGAGGATGGCGGACCATGGCCTCGGCCCGCACAAGCGGTACCTCGAGCCGGGCGGCGAAGTCGGAGGCCCACAGAGTGATCAGCCGGACGGTGTCATCGGAGTGACCGGGCAGGGTGTGGACGCAGTCCAGGAAGAGGCACGGGCCTTCGCCCCATCCGAGGTCGGGCCCGCGTTGCGGGATCATGCAGGCCAGCAGCAGCCCGTCCTCGAACAGTCCAGCCGGCTTCACCTGCGGGGCGCGGAACAGGGCCGGGATATCGGACCGGGCGGGTGTAGGCACCCCGCGCATGGCGAGCCAGCGCTGACGGTCCTGGACGAGGGCCGCGGCCTCGTCCCGTTCGGCGTCGGTGCGCAACGACCGCATCTCGTACACGGCCGGTAACCCTTTCGCGCACTGGCTTCGAGGCGCGGGGGAGGACTCGATGGCCGCAGAAGCGGGTGAGGCATTCACTGGCTCGCTCCGCTCTCCATCGTGGTGGCCCGCCTGGCGCCCAGCAGGCCCCACGCGTGGGCCCAGGCGACAAGTTGGGTGGTGTTGGCCGCCCCCGTCTTGTCGAGCAGTTCGTCATGTGCGGCTCGCACGTCGGCGGGCGCGATCTTGGCTATGGCAGCAATGTCGCTGGGATTGCTGTGCTCAGCGACCGCCCGCAGCAACAGTTGCTGCTCTGGACTGAGTTCCGGCATTGGCCTGTCCGTTGTGGGCGGAGCGACCTGCCGGGCGTTGCACAGGAAGTGCACGATCACCGGGGGCTTGCAGCGGGGCGGGCAGTGGAGGCTCTCCCGGATGTCGCGTACGTACTGGCGGACGGTCACGGCCGACAGCCCGGTCCTCGCGGCGATCTCTTGAGGGCCGAGGCCGTCCACGAGGTGCTGGGCGACGCGCTGCTGGGTCGGGGTCAGGGGGGTGATCGGTGCGCTGGTCGTCATGCGCGGGGTCACGGGTGTCTCTTTCGCGGCTGGGTTGAGGGATATCGGGTGGGGTGTCGCCGGACCCCGCGGGGGACGGGGGCCGGCGACACGGGCCCGTGCGCGGCGGTCTGGAGTCACGGGGCGCCGCACACGGGGGCTCATGCGGCTGTTGGGTCGGGGCGGGCCCACGCCGCTTCGGCGGCGAGACGTTCTGACCACTGGATGTTGGCCTCGTCGAAGGCGGCGTCGGCGAGGCGTATGCGCTGGACTTCGCCGGTTCCGGCCGGTGGGTAGGTGAACTGGATGTCGCGCCACAGGCGCTGGAGGATGTAGTCGCCGTTGAGGGCGTGGGCGCCGTGCAGCTCCATGGCGTCCTGGGTTGACTGCATCGCCCACTGGTGGCCGAGGTACTTGGCGTTGATCAGGTCGGTGTCGCAGGGCAGGCCCTGGTCGAGGAGGTGCACGGACTGATAGGCCAGGATTCGACCGGCGCGCAGGCGGGCCTCCATGTCACCGATGCGGTCCCGCAGAACCGGCAGATCGGAGAGGGCGCCCCGGTAGCGGGAGCGCGCCTTGAGGTAAGCGGTCGAGGCGGCCACGACTGCCTCGTGTATTCCCAGGCTGACTGCGGCCAGGTTGGGACGGCCATACAGGATGCTGCTGCTCTGCGCTACGCCCAGCCCCTGGCCGATCTCTCCGACCACGTTTTCCTCGGGGACGCGGACGTGATCGAGGTCGAGGCGGCCGGCGGAGAAGCCGTGCAGGCCGAGGCCGGGACGGTGGTCGGCGACTGAGAGCCCTCGGCGCTTGGATTCGACCATGAACGCGGTCAGCGCCTGGGAGGTGCTCACGCCTGCCTTGGCGGTCCGGGCGACCACGAGGTGGGCTCCCGCGAGGTGGCTATTCCCGATGTGGATCTTGCTGCCGGTGATCACCCATTGGTTGCCGACGTGCTCGGCGATGGTCTCGATGCCGCCAATGTGCCCGCCGGCTCGCGGTTCGGTCACGGCGATCGACAAGAGCAGTGAACCGTCCGCTACGCGGGGCAGCCAGCGGCCCTTCTGCTCGTAGGTGGCGAAGTGCAGCAGGGCGCCGACGGGGATCAGCGTGGCCTGGAGGATGGCCGCCGCAGCCGCCGAGACGCGGGCAATGCGGTGGACGAGGATGGTCTTGGCCACGTGTCCGGCGCCCAGCCCGCCGAAGGAGGACGGGACGGTGACGGCGAACCAGCGTCGTGCGGCCATCAGGTCGGCGACCTTGCGCTCCACCCTGCCGGGGGCGGCCTCCATGCGTGCGGCGCGCGGCGCGATGTGCTCGGCCGCGAAGGCGTCCGCCTCGTCCCACAGCAGCTCGTGGCGGGCGGTGAGATAGGGGCGCAGCGCCGGCGGCGGCGTGGTGGGTGTGGCGGGCATGGTCGTCTCCCTCTCCCTGGATGAAGGTCGCACGGTGGAGCGGCCGGGGATCGCCTGCGGCTCCCGGGTGGGGGGTCGTGGAACGGACTAGCGGACGGGCGCGCGGGCGATGTGGTCCATCACCCGGACGCCGGCGTCGATGACGATGTCTCTCAGCCGTCGGGCCTCGCTCAGGGGCCGCTTCTCGGGGTCGATGACGCACACCGTGCCCAGCACGGTGCCGCTGTCGTGGATGAGCGGGGCACCGAAGTAGGAGCGGATCCCGACCGCGTCGACCACGTGGTTGCCGCTGAAGCGCGGGCTGGCGTGCACGTCGTGCAGCGGAAGGGCCTTCTTGCGGGCCATGACCTCCGGGCACCAGCCGTGGTCGCGGCTCATGGTGCGGCCGACTATGACGTACCCGCTGTCCGCGGGCGGCTGGTGCAGCCCGACGAAGGTCTGCTCCTCCAGGAAGAGGTTGACGAAGCCGTACAGGAACCCGGCTCGTGTGGCCATGTCGCGGGCCAGTTCGTCGAAGTCCTCGCTGGCAGCGGTGGGCATGCCTAGGCGATCCAGCAGCTCGTATCGCTGCGCCAGCTCGCTCGCCTGCTGGGCCTGCGGGACGGGGACGGCGGCGCCGGCGGGGAGGGATGGCCCATGGGTGACCTCCCGCATGGTGCGTCGCGGCAGCGACTGCGTGAGGGGGGCGATCTGCCGTGCGCGGTAGGGATCGTTGGGCTGATACGACATCAGGCGTCCTGAAAGGTGGTAGTGGATGCGGGGCGAGCGGGGCTTGCCGATGCGCTCTTCAAGGCGTGGCCAACTAGGGTCAGCAGGACGCCAGCGACGTGGTTCGGATCGCGAGCGTCGCAGGTGACCACCGGCACAGAGGCGGGCAGTTCGAGGGCGGTGCGGACCTCTTCGGGGGGGTAACGATGTGCTCCGTCGAACTGGTTCACCGCGACGACGAAGGGCAGGCCGATGTCCTCGAAGAAGCCGACGGGGGTGAAGCTGCTTTCCAGGCGGCGGGTGTCGACCAGGACGACCGCGCCGACGGCTCCGCGACAAAGGTCGTACCAGAGGTCGACGAAGCGGTCCTGGCCGGGCGTGCCGAACAGGAACAATTCCAAGGGCACGGGCGCGTCGGGCAGGTTGAGGCGACCGAAGTCGAAGGCGACCGTGGTGGTCTGCTTGGCCTCGACGCCCGCCAGGCTGTCCACGTCCGCGCTCGCCTCGGTCAGGTACTCCTCCGTGCTCAGCGGCGTGATCTCACTGACGGCACCCACGGCGGTGGTCTTGCCCGCGCCGAAACCGCCAGCGATTACGACCTTCAGCACGGTCGGTGAACCGGTACGCGGGCGCGACGACGGCCGCAGCACCACGGCCGGGTCACCCGGCCTGGGGGTAGGCGATGGCATCGGGCCACTTCCTCTTCAGGCCGGCAGATAGGGCCGCCAGCAGTTGTGCAGAGGGACGCGCATGCGCGTCGGACGCGGCATAGGCGGTGACAGGGACGACCAGGGCGTCGGCGTCCAGGAGGTCGGAGATGAGGATCTTGACGGCGGTTACGGGACGGCCGAGTCGGCCCGCCAGCTCGGTCACCGAACGCCGGTGCTCCCGGCACAGGGCGAGGATCTCTGCGCATTCCTCGGCCTGGCCCGGGCCGGGCCGCCCGGGTCCGGCATCCAGCACCGTGTCCAGGCCGAGCAGATGCCGTGGCCGGGTGCGACCGCGCGTCAGGGTGTAAGTCCGCACGAACGTCGAATCCTCGGCCGCGCTGCCGTGTGCGGTCACCGGACCTCATCACCCGTGCCGACGCGGACGGGGATCTGCATGTAGGGGGCGAACTTCTGCACCAGGCGCCCCATCTCGAACCCGACGGTGCCGGCATCGGCGTCCATGGTCGCGATCACCGCGAGGACCGTGTCCACCACGCCCCGTTCGTTGCCGGGATGGCCTTCGAAGGCCGCGCTGCGACCGGAGCTCTGGACGAAGATCAGACAGTCGTCTCGCTCGATGACGACCTGCCTCGCCGGCCTCTTCTTGTGGGTGGGACCGGTGATGTTCGCCGCGAGTGAGGCCACTCCGCTGATGGCGGCCGACAGTTCGTCCGCCCAGTCCTTGTCGACGTCGCTGTCCAGCAGCCGTAGTCCGTCCCGCGAGAGCAGGACGGCGTGCGTGACGCCCGTCGTGTCGGAGGCGAACTGCCGCAGCAGCCACGCCATGTTGTCCCGCTGTCCGCTTGCCGTTGTCTCGGTTGCGGGTGCGTCGCCGGTCACGTTGTTCATCGCGGGGTGGGTGCTCATAGGGATCGCTCCAGAAGGGGGGAAGGGCCAGCGGATGTAACGGCCACCGGGAACGTGGAGGGACGAGGTTCAGGGACTGGGGTGCTCTGTCGAAGCGGTGGGAGAACCGGCTTGCCCGCCGGCCTGGATGCCGGTGCGGAAGGCGGCTGCGAGCCCTGGCGTCGCCGCGGTCACGGGGGCTTGCTTCCGCTCGTGTGGCGGATGGAACGTGCCTGCCTGGCGTCTACGCGTGGGAAGGGCGGGCGCATCAGCAGAGTGACCTGCCTGTGCGGCTTCCGGTGCCCCTGCGGTACCGGGGCGTGGGACCTGCCCCGGCCTCGGGGTGGCTGGAGTCGCTGCAACCTGCTGCGGTTGCGGCGCCAAGGGGCGGGCGTCCTGGGGCGGCGCGCTCGCATCGTCGACGGAGGGAATCGCTACTAGGAGCCGTGCCGGGATGACCACCAGGGCGGTGGTGCCTCCCGTCACGTTCTCCTGCAGGAGAACGGACAGCCCGTGCGACTGGGCGATCTTCGCGGCGACCAGCAAGCCGAGCTGCCCCGCTCGCACCTGGCCGCTGACGTCGACCTCGTCGGGGGCCTGGAGCAGGTGGTTCATCTGCGCCCGCGTCTGCGGATGCATGGGTATGGCCCGGTCCTCGACCTCGACCGCCAGCCCGTTCGCCACCCGCTGCGCACGCACCATCACCTTCGTAGCCGGATCGGAACACTCACAGGCGTTCTCGATCAGCTCAGCCAGCAGGTGCGTCAGGTCCGGCCCCACATGGCCGGGAAGACCCACCTCCGCGCCCACGGACCCGGCCGCTACCGCCACCCGCGGATACTGCACGACCTCGGAGACCGCGCCGCGTAGCACGCTCTTGACGGGAACGGGCCGACGCACGCTGCGCAGGGACTGCCCGCCCAGCACCGCCGTGCTCTCGACCTGGCGACGCATCCGCGTCACGAGGTGATCGATCTCGAAGATCTTGGCCAGCAGCTCCGGGTCGTCGGTCAGCATCTCCAGCTGGCTCAGTGCTTCAAGTGCCTTGCCGACCAAGGCGTGCTCGCGCATGGCCAGGCGGCGCAGCACTTCCAGGAGGACGACGGACTGGGACTCGTCGTGCACCCGTATCAACGACGCGACGGCCCGCACTTGGAGAGCACTCAACGCCTTGTCAATCTCGGCGTCAGGGCTGGCAGGTGGCGCCTGCAGGTCCGGCAGCGGCGGGCGTCCCCCGCGGCACAGCTCGTCCGCCGACCACTGCACCGACTTCTCGATGGCCGCGGCTGCCCCTGCGATTGCTGCCAGTGCCGTTGCCCGGGCCTCCTCCGCCGCTGCCTGTATGGCTCCTGCGGCCGTTCGCGCTCCGCGAGCCGCCATCGTGGCGACGCCCGCGAGTCCGCAGATCAGGCCGGCCAGGAGCCAGCCGGGGCCCACCGCGGACACCGACCAGAGGGTGAAGGCGGCACCCAGCAGGGCGGCAAGGAGCACTAGGGGCAGTGCGACGGCGCGGTGGACACGGTGCAGGGTGAACGCGTTGATCGGAGGCCGCCGTCGGCGGTGGCCGGTGGCGGCCGGCCGTGCCGAAGAGGCGCTGTCAGGCATGGGAATCCTCGTCAGGGTGGGGGTGGCTAGGCGTGCTGCAGCGTCAGGTCTGCGCAGGTCTTGTGTGTGCTGCGTGCGGTCGAGCGGGGTGACGGAAACGCGACCGCGCCGCGGTGGGAGGACTGCGTCGCCAGGAGTTGAAGCAGCCGGGCGCTCTGGATCAGGCCCATGTGGCTGAATGCCTGCGGGAAGTTGCCGAGCTGGCGCTGCTGGACGGGGTCGTACTCCTCGGCCAGGAGGCCGAGGTCGTTGCGCAGTGCGAGGAGGCGTTCGAACAGGGCGTGGGCCTCGTCGAGGCGGCCGGTCAGGGCCAGGGCGTCTACGAGCCAGAAGGAGCAAAGGACGAATGTGCCCTCGTCTCCGCTCAGGCCGTCTACCCCGGTGTGGTCGCCGATGGTCGGGTAACGGCGCACAAGCCCGTCAGACGTGGAGAGTTCACGGCGCACTGCGTCCACGGTGCCGATGACGCGCGGGTCGTTCGGCGGTAGGAAGCCAACGCGGGGGATCAGCAGCGTGGCGGCGTCGAGTTCCTTGGAACCGTAGGACTGGGTAAAGGTGTTGCGCACCGGATCGAAGCCCCTGGTGCAGACCTCGTGGTGGATGGTTGCCCGCAGCTCGGTCAGGCGGGCCAGGTCGATGTCGAGCGCGCCGGCTTCGGCCAGGCGGATGGTGCGGTCGATCGCCACCCAGGCCATCACCTTGGAGTGGACGAAGTGCTGGCGTGCCCCGCGGATCTCCCAGATCCCCTCGTCGGGCTCCGGCCAGCGCTGTGCCAGGTGCTCGACGAGCCGCTGGTGCAGGACCGCGGTGTCGGCACAGTGGGCCACACCGCTCTCGTGCGCGAGGTACAGGGTCTCGATCACCTCGCCGTACACGTCGAGCTGGAGCTGGTCCGCCGCCCCGTTCCCGACCCGCACCGGCGTCGAGCCCTCATACCCCGGCAGCCAGGGCAACTCCCGTTCCCGAAGATCACGCTCTCCGGTGATCGCGTACATGATCTGCAGGTTCTCTGGGTCGCCGGCCACGGAACGCAGAAGCCAGCGCCGCCATGCCTGCGCCTCCTGCCGGTAGCCGGTCTCCAGTAACGCGGCCAGGGTCGTAGCGGCGTCGCGCAGCCAGGTGAAGCGGTAGTCCCAATTGCGTCGGCCGCCGATCTCCTCGGGCAGCGAGGTGGTCGGCGCGGCGACGATCCCGCCGCTCGGGTGGTAGGTCAGTGCCTTCAGTGCGATCAAGGAACGGACCACGGCCTCACGGTAGGGGCCGTCGTAGGTGCACTGCTGCGTCCAGTCCTGCCAGAAGGCGAGCGTCTCGGTGAGCGCCGTGTGCGGGTCGGGGATCTCCGGAGCCGGTGCGTGGGACGGGCACCAGCTGAGCACGAACGCCACGCTCTGCCCGGCGCGGATGGCAAAGGCACTGACGACGACCCCGTCCTTCTCCGCCTGCGGGACGCAGGTGTCGAGCCACAGTGCGTCCGCGCCGGCCTCCGCGACCATGCGCCCATCGGCCTCGTGGATCCACGGGCTGACGCTGCCGTATCCCGGCCGGGGACGCATGGCCGAAACCATTGCCACCTCACCGGCCAGACCCTCGACGATCCGGATCACCTGCGGTGCCCCGTCGCGAGGCGGCATGAAGTCCAGGACGCGGACCGACCCGGCCGGTGTGCGCCAGATCGATTCGAGGACGAGCGTGTCACCGCGGTACCGGCGCTCGGCGACCGCTTCGGGCCCGGAGGGGCCAGGCGCGGCCGGGGCGATCTGCCAGGTGCCGTGCTTGTGCGTGCCGAGCAGGCCGGCGAAGACGGCCGACGAGTCGAACCGGGGCAGGCACAGCCAGTCGATCGAACCGTCGTCGCAGACGTGGGCACTGGTCTGCATGTCGCCGATCAGGCCGTACTGCTCGATGCGCGGGAGGCGTTTCATCGTGTGGGTCTCCGTAGTCCCCGTGGACCCGGGGGTGGCTTCGGGGCCGCCGGGGCGGCCGGGAAGTGTCGGTGAGAGAGGCACGGTGGTTACCGGTCCGGGGGAGGTCTGTTCTGCCTCGGCCGGGGATCCACGTCCCGTGGAGCAATGCGGCCGGTTACTCGCTCACCACGAAGAGCCAGCCACGCCATGGGACCGAGAATCAGCGCGATCAGAACTGCCCCGGCGGCGGTCATGTCCGGGGCACCGACGCGGCCAGAACCACGCACGCGAGGGCGAGAGCGAAGACCGCGCCGCGCAGCACGTTGATCGGCGGCTTCCACCAGCGCCGTCTCTGGACCGACTTCGCAGGGGCCACGTCGTGGGCCTGCACGGCAGCGATAAGGTCCTGGGTCGCCTCGGCCAGCCTGACCAGATGAACCCTGCTGGGCATGTAGCCATCGGGGAGGCCGCCCGAACAGAGCTGCTGCGCACGGAGCAGGGCTGGCTCTTGCGAAGGCGTCAGAGCTCCGAGCTGGCTGACGTGTCCTCGCAGCCGCAGTGCGAGGTCCTCCACATCGGCGGCAGTATCGGGTAACGGCGAGTCCTCGCCCAGCACGAGCGCCACCGTTTCCGTCGCCGAGGCCGCCGGGTCCCGTCGCAGGATGGGCTCACCAAGGGCGTGGCTTCTCCTTCCCTGATCACTGAGTTGGCACGCCCGGCGAAGGGCCAGCGAGGGACGCATGACGCAACTCCTAGGTGAATCAAGCCAACTTGAGCGAGGAACGCTGTGCACCGCAGGCAACTGACGTGCAAGGTGAGTGATCCTGCGGCTACGTTGAGCGAACCGCGAATCCCTGTCAGGGGGTATGCCTACGCGGCCCTCAAGGCCGTCAAAGGCGTCAAAGATCATTTCGGAACCGAGGGGCAGTACATGGCCCGTGAGAGAAACGTCGCCCTTGCCGCGCTCCTGCGCGAAGCGGGCTGGTCCCAGCCCCAAGCAGCCGCCGCGGTCGCTCGCGTTGCCGCGGAGAGCGGTGTACGCGAACTGGAGGCCATTTCCCGCTCCCACATCGCCATGTGGGTCCAGGGCACGAAGCCCAGTGGACGAGCGCCTCATATCCTGCGTGAGACGCTGTCCCGCAGGCTCGGCCGACGCCTCACCCTCGCTGACCTCGGACTGGAAGATGGGCCGACAGGATCCACTGACAGTAGTTCTGACTGGAGCGTCGACCCTCTGACCGTGCTGGCCGAGCTGGGAAGCGACGATCTGGACATGCACCGACGCAAGCTGTTGGCTACCACCGCGTACTCGGCCGCCGGCCTCGTCCTGCCTGCCGCTCCATGGTGGGCAGCCGCCCCGGCCGCGGCGGCCTCGCGCCCTGCAGTCTCCTCCCGGCTGGCGACTCAGGCTGACATCGACGATGTCCGCAAACTGACCACCTTCTACTCCGCGAGGGACCAGCAGCGCGGTGGAGCCTCGGGGCGCTCGGCCCTGGCCGGCCATCTTCGCGACGAAGCGGTGCCGCTCCTGGGCAGCAGGTTCCGAACGGAACAGCACCGCCGGGATACGTACTCGGCTGTGGCAGAGATGACCTACCTCGCCGGCTGGATGGCCTTCGACGCCTCCGAGCATCGGACCGCCCAGCGCTACCTCACCCTCGCCGCACGCATTGCGGCCGAAGCTGCAGACGGACCGCTGGGCGGCCACATCCTGCGTGCCCTCGCCCATCAAGCAGTCGACCTCGGGCACCCACGCAGAGCGCTCGACCTGGCAGACGCCTCCATGTCCCGCACCCACTACGGTCAGGCCAGCTCGCGGGAGAAGGCCCTGCTCGCGGTAGTCCATGCCCGCGCCCTGGCCGCCGGCGGCGACCGCCGCGGCACTCTCGCGGCCATCAGTCGCGCGGAGAGGGACCTCGCACGTGCCGATAACGAGGATGCCCCCGACCGCGTCAGCTTCTTCCAGGAAGCCTCCCTCGCCCACGAGACTGCGTGTGCCTTGCGGGACCTGGGAAATCCTCTCGACGCGGAGTTGCATTTCCAGCGCAGCGTCGCCACGCGCCGGCGGCAGCAGTATGCCCGTACCCACAGTGTGACGCTCGGCTACCTCGGTGCTGTCCAGGTCCAGCAGGGACGCCTCGATGAGGCATGTGGTACCTGGGGACAAGCGCTGGACGCCATGGCTGGCGTCCAGTCCGGCCGCGCCCGCGACGTCATCGTCCGCATGCAGAGCGACCTCTCGCCTGTGCGGCAACGTGGTGGCCGCCACGTCGCCGAACTGGACCGCCGGGCGCGGGAAATGCTGCGCGCCATAGGCTGACCACAGGGCACGTCCGCAGCTATTGACGGCAGCTGCTGAACACGCGACCCCGTTAGAGAGGAACGAGCGCCGATGGCAACGTACGAGGTCGAATCGATCGCAACGGTGGTCGGGGGCCACACCCGCGTTCAGGACGATTACCAGGGCGGAGTCGAGTCGGTCATCCGACTCAACGAGGCGTACCCCCTTGAGACGCTGCAGGGAATCGAAGAGTTTTCCCACCTGACGGTGACCTGGCTCTTCCACCTGGCGCGACCGGAAGACGTCCAGCTCCACGCACGCAGCCCCCGCGGGAATCCGGACTGGCCGTCGACCGGTACCTTCGTCCACCGCAACCATCGGCGTCCCAATCAACTGGCGATCAGCTACCCGCGGCTGCTCGAGGTCGAGGGACGGGACCTGTTGGTCACCGATCTCGATGCTGTAGACGGAACGCCCGTGATCGACTTGGCACCGTACTTCGAACAGATGGGGCCTCGTGGCCCGATCCGTCAGCCCGCCTGGCCCGGCGAGATGCTCGAACCGAATTACTGGGCGAAGGCAAGCGAACGGCCCTCGGAGCGCCCTGTGTGACAGAAGCGACTGAGCTGCCCGGCTTGCCATTTGCATCGTCGGCAACCAACTGGAGGTCTGGCTCAAGCTGCAGCCCTCGCGTCTTGGAACTCACACCACGTCTCCTCGCCGCTGCTCTCCCATGCGTCTGAGATCGCATCGACCAGCCGGATCCCGCGCCCCGATTCACCGTCGGGTCCGGCTTCCTTGAGCACAGCGGGCGCCGGGTTGTGGTCGGTTACCGAGACACGCACCACGTCGACGCCCACCGTGATGCGGAGCACGACTTCGCCCTCACCGTGGACTACGGCGTTGGTGACCAGCTCCGAGACGGCCAGTACGACGAGCCCCGCCACCGGCTCCGAAACACGGCACCGCCGCAGGAACGCCCTGGCTATGCGCCGCATCTCCCCGACCTTCGCGAGGTCGGGGAGAAGGGCCGCCTGACAGGCATGGGATGCCGCCGGTACCTCTGCCCTCGCCCATGCGCCGGGCCCGTCTTCCTGAACCGGCCTGACGCATGACGCGCCTGCTGTAGCCGCACAGCTACGGATGCCCCCGCCGGGCGGGGCCGCCTCTTGAAGCCTGGTCATGTGGGCTATAGCACCGCGCGGCGACGCCGTCGACCAGGGGAATCCAGAGGGGGAAAAATACTTCAAGGGGGAAACTGCAGGGGGGAATTGAGGCCATGATTGGATTCCGCCCACCAACAGAGGTCACACTCATGCCAGACCCGTTCGCCGACCTGCTCCTCCGGCTTCGGCAGGAGGCGGGCCGGACTCAGGAGGAGCAGGCGGAGGCGATCAACGCTGTCTCCGGCCGGGACACCATGACCCGCCGAGAGATCAGCCGTTACGAGAACTTCGAGAACATTCCTACCAACCACACGATCGGCCACATCGCGGCGGCCTGCGGTGTCCCCTTCGAGGAACTACAGCGAGAGGCCAAGGCCGCCCGCGCTCGGAAGAGAAAGGGGCAGGCCGATGCAGGGGAGGAGCAAGACGCCGTGAAGCGTCGCACGCTCCTGGGTAGCGCCACCATCGGCGTGAGCGTGGCCGCCGAGCCCTGGGGGCGCCTCGCCTTCGCCCTCAGCAAGGGGGCCAAGATCGATTCGCCCGCTGCCGCCGCGCTCATCGACCGAGCCGCTGAACTGCACGTCCAGGAACTCAACCTCAGCGCGCGGCGGCTACAAAAAACGGTCGAGTCGCATCTTGACGCGATCACTGCGGCCCTGCCTCGTGCAGGCGATCACGAAGGCGCTCTCACCATCGCCGCCGGAGAAACCGCCGCTCTGGCCGGTTGGGTGGCCTGGGACCTGGGGGAGCACGACAAAGCCAACGCCTACTACAAAGTCACGTCGCAGTGCGCGGCGGCTGCCGGGCATCCTCCACTCCGAGCCCTGGCCCTGACCTACAGCAGCTACGGCTCTTTGACGCCAAAGGCGAAGATGGAGTTCCTCTCCCAAGCCGCCAACGACGTGCGCGGCCACGGTAACGCTACTGCTGCCGCCTGGGTTCTCGGTAGGCATGCGGAAGAAGCTGCGGCGGCCGGCGACGAGGTGGGGGCGCTCCGGGCGTTAGACCGAGCGCGCTTCGCTTACGATTTCGCGGACCACGCCAGCGAGCAGGCATGGGTCAGGTTCGTGACCCCATACCGCATGGACTCGTTGGCCCTGTCCGTGTACGGCCAGCTGAGGCGTCCCGAGCTCACGTCCACAGCTGATACCGCGGTCGACCGCCTCGGAGACGGACTACCGGACGGGGGCGTCGTGGTCCTCGGTGATCTCGCTTCGGCCCTACTGCGTGGGGGTGACGTCGACCAAGGCGTCTACGTGGCACGCCAGTTTGCTGCGGCGGCACAGGCCAAGCCCAACACCATGGGCAAGGAGCGGGCGGCGGCTATTGCAGCGTTGCTTCCTGACAGCGAACACGAACTTGCCGTTCATTTCCGGCGGTTCGCATCCTGATCCACCTCGGGTGGCACGCGGCACGCCCAGGGCGCCAACGCCGCCGACGCCCGGCCCGTGGCTCCTCAGTCCGATTCCGTCTCCTCGAAGACCCAGGACAGGTACGCCTCCGACCCGCCGGTTACGGGCAGAGTGATCCATTGGGGGACGTCGTACGAGTGCTTCTCGTGCACCCACGCTTCTAGCGCGGGTAGACGGTCCGTCGTAGTCATATACGAGATGCGCCACTCCCGCGCCGCCTCGACCTTCCCCTTCCACCAGTAGAAGGCGGTGATTGGCGCATCAATGTGAACTCCCGCTGCAAGCTTGCTCTCGACCGCACCTCGGGCCAGCATCGTCGCCTGCCCCTCGTCGTCGCTGGTCGTCTGCGCAATCACAATATCGTGGGCCATGCAACTACCTCTCCAGCTTGGGTACCGCGACCCTACCCAGCCGTCCAGGGCACACCGAAAGCTGGTAGCCACCCCTCAGGGCGAGTGAGGCTCGACCACGTGCCTGTACCAGTCAGGTGCCGGTGGGCCATGCGGGGTGGCGCGTCGCTTCGGCACCGCGGTGGCAGGTTCTCATCAACGAGGTCGTGCGGCTGCATGAGGCAGGCGCCGGGGCTCGTGCGCTTCACAAGCCCACGACAGGAGGATTTGCTGGCTGTCGGCGGCCATTCGCTCACGGCAGACGAGAAATAGGACCACAGGACTGGATACCTCCGTCCGGACCATGTCAACGTACAACGTCCCGGAAAACACCAGGCCAGGATGTGTAGATGGTCCACTGC
Organism: Streptomyces sp. NPDC004065; assembly: GCF_044903565.1. Taxonomy (NCBI): domain Bacteria; kingdom Bacillati; phylum Actinomycetota; class Actinomycetes; order Kitasatosporales; family Streptomycetaceae; genus Streptomyces; species Streptomyces sp. NPDC004065. Next base: position 21,454 of record NZ_JBJDQT010000010.1, read on the forward strand.
GGCTCGGGTTGCGAAATGCCTTGGAATCCTGCACCCGTTTGACTGCCTTGCTGGCAGGGCTCCTACTTGGGGAGGTCCGCCTGTCTGACCCCGCTATTCGATCCGCTCGCTTCACTGCACCCGCTCTTTATACCCGCGGCGCGTCTGAACGCCTGGTACAGCCAGGCAGCCGGCGACTACGGGACCCTTTCCGCCGAGCTGTACGTCTGCCTTTGCGTGGCTGGCCTGTTCGGCGAGGACCTGTTGCAACCCGGCTATCGCAGCGTCAGTGCCGCCCTCGCATACCGTGCGGCACGTCTTGGCGCCGCAACACGGCAAGTGGCACTCGCCATCAGGACGAGCGACTCGCTGCCCGGAATCTCGACCGCCTCACCGATGACGGTCTGCTCGTGCTCGCCACGGACGGCGCGCACCTGGTTGCGCGTCGGCTGGCCCTGGCTGCGGCGAGCCTAAGCAGATGCTGCCTTCGTGATGCGGTGCGCAACATAGACGACGATCGCCGGTTAGCAAAACCGGCGATCGTGAGGTTCCTTGAGGACGTTCGCATGCGCGGCTGTGCTTGGCGGCGGAGCTGCAGCGAACTCAGCAGCCCGTGAAACGGAATGGCACTGGTCTGGTGCCAGCCAGATGATCCGGCGCCCTGCTCGTGCAGGTCCCCTTGAAGGAGAGTGAGTACCCCCTGTCCGTTCCGATCAAGAAGCTTCCACCCAACTCCAGGGGACAGGTGCGCTACCGGTTCGTAGTCGACGTAGGCATCGACCCTGCCACCGGGAGGCGCAGACAGCTGACTCGTACGTTCGCCACTCTCAAGGAGGCGAAGGCTGAGTACGCGCGCATCACCAACCGCCGCGAGGAAGGGACGTTCGTACCGCCCAACCAGATAAATGTAAATGAGTGGCTTGATCAGTGGCTGGCCATGAAGGCAGAGGATCTGGAAGAGACCACTATTTACAACTATCGGGTTACCCTCGATCGAGTTCGGGGGAGGTTGGGGCGCATCCGGCTTCAAGAACTCACCGAGGAAGATGTAGAAAATTGGATGCACTGGGCGTTGAAGCATGGGCGGGTGCGCGGTGACAAAGCAGGTACTCCGCTTGGAGTGACCAGCGTGGAGATGAGTCTCGCCCGATTGAAGGACGCCCTGAATCGAGCCGTTACGCGTCGGCTAGTAACCATGAATGTAGCCCAACATGTGACCATCCCACGTAGGGCACGTAAAGAAGAGCGAAAGAAGAAGCAGGAGGTGAAGCCGTGGAACGTGCAGGAGATTCAGACGTTCATTCACGGTGTCCGGACAGAACGGCTTTACGCTGCTCTCTTGCTGTCCCTCATGGGTCTACGTCCGGCTGAAGTCTGCGGACTCCGATGGGAAGACGTGGACTTGGAAGCCGCCACGATCACCATAGCCAACACGCGGACAATGATGGGGAATCGGTACGTTGTGGAGAAGGACACCAAGTCCCTGGCCGGGGAACGGGATCTTCCTTTGCCGGCACCGGTGCTGGCTGCCCTCAAGTCGTTCAGGGCTCTCCAAGCCAAGGAGAAGCTCGTCCTCGGTGAGGCTTACTCGGATTCCGGATACGTCGTGGTGCACGAGACCGGGGAAGCCTTCACGATCAAGCAGCTCCGCAGACGCGCTTACCGGCTCATGGAGATCCTTGAACTCCGCAGAGTGCGCCTCTACGACGCTCGCTCCTCCTGCCTCACATACCTCGCCAACAAAGGCGTGCCGGATCACATCCTTGCCCGGTGGGCCGGACACACGAACGTCAAGACCACCAAGAAGTGGTACGTGAAGCCGGACGTGGAGGACCTCCGCGGAGCCGCCACAACGTGGGACGGCCTGCACGGTGCTGCGACGGAGGGGCAAGCGTGACTCAGGCGGCCTGCCGATTTAGCGACCTGCCCAGCCGTATGGCAGTCAAATCGAGTGGACCCGGAGGCCGCTGCTGGCTGTGGACCAGCGACGGCAAGGGGGGAGGGGCGGCCAAGCTGCGGCCAACGTCTCCCCTCCTGCGAGGCAAGGCAGAGCTTGCCCGCCGTGTGGCGTTCGGGCTGTTCGTCGGTGAATCCCGGAAGGTTTTCAGGTGCGTCATGTCGATCCTTGGGGACGGCACTACACGCTTTGCTGCAAACCAGACCGTCTGGAAGCCGTGCCGAGGGTGGGAAGCTGTGCGGCGCAGGGATTGGGAGGGTGCGCGAGCCGGGAGGACGCACTGTCCCCACGGTCAGGCGTGCACATCGAAGAACCCGTACGTGGACCCATGAGGGTCTCGGCGGTGCCGGGCGTGCCGCGCCGCGAGGGTCACGAGCCGCCGGGTTCACCTGGCCGTGTGAGATTTCGTGAGACGTGAGAGGGTCTGGGGCGTGAGTGAGACACCCCCGAACACCCTGCAATACCGCTTTGACGGGCCAGAAGACGCTCCGGTCCTGATCTTGGGTCCCTCACTGGGTACCACATGGCACATGTGGGACCGGCAGGTTCCCGAGCTGGCGCAGCAGTGGCGTGTGCTGCGGTTCGATCTGCCCGGGCACGGTGGCGCGCCGGCGTATCCGGCGGGCTCGGTGTCCGACCTGGCGGACCGGCTGCTGGCCACCGTGGACGCGCTGGGCGTGCAGCGCTTCGGGTACGCCGGCTGCGCGCTCGGCGGGGCGGTCGGCGTCGAACTCGCGCTGCGCCACCCCGAGCGCCTGGCCTCGCTGGCGCTGATCGCCGCCTCGCCCCGGTTCGGCACCGCGGACGAGTTCCGGCAGCGCGGGGTGATCGTCCGTACCAACGGGCTCGACCCCATCGCCCGTACCTCCCCGGACCGCTGGTTCACCGCCGGGTTCGCCGCCGCCCAGCCCGCGATCACCGACTGGGCGGTGCAGATGGTGCGCACCACCGATCCCGGCTGCTACATCGCCGCCTGCGAGGCGCTCGCCGCCTTCGACGTCCGGCCCGAGCTCGGCCGGGTGGGCGTGCCCACGCTGGTCCTGGTCGGCTCGGAGGACCAGGTCACCGGGCCCGCGGAGGCCCGCACCCTGGTGGCCGGCATACCGGACGCCCGGCTGGCCGTGGTGCCCGGCGCCTCCCACCTGGTGCCGGTCGAGCAGCCCGCCGCCGTCACCGACCTGCTGGTGCGGCACTTCTCCACCGCCTGGCAGCCCGCGATGGAGCCGGCCACCGGCCAGCTCGCCGCCGTCGCCGCCCAGCCCCGGCCGGTCCCGGCGGCGCCCCCGCAGGCCGTGCCCATCGCGGAGATCGCCCCGGCGGCGCCGCCGCGGGCCGAGGGCCCGGCGGACCCGTACGAGATGGGGCTGAAGATCCGGCGCGAGGTCCTCGGCGACGCGCACGTCGACCGGGAGATGGCCGAGGCCGGCGACTTCTCCGGCGACTTCCAGGAGTTCCTCACCCGCTGCGCCTGGGGCGGCGTGTGGGACCGGCCCGGTCTCGACCGGCGCACCCGCAGCTGTGTCGCGCTCACCGCGCTGGTCGCCGGCGGCCACCTCGACGAGCTCGCCGCGCACACCCGCGCTGCCCTGCGCAACGGCCTCACCCCCGACGAGATCCGGGAGGTGCTCCTGCAGACGGCCGTCTACTGCGGGATGCCCGCCGCCGGCCGTGCCTTCAAGGTGGCCCAGCGGGTCATCGAGGAGGAGACGACGCCCACGGCGTGATCTTCAGCCGGGCACCGGGAGCACCACGCTCCGGGGGCCCGCGCCGCCGCGCCGCGCGGCAGGATGGGGCCATGAAGCTCACCAAGAAGACGCACGCCTGTATCCGCCTCGAGAAGGACGGGCGCACCCTCGTCATCGATCCCGGCGCCTTCAGCGAGGCGGACGCCGCCGTCGGCGCGGAGGCCGTCCTGGTCACGCACGAGCACCCCGACCACTTCGACGAGGGGCGGTTGCGGGCCGGGATGGAGGCGAACCCGGGCGCGCAGATCTGGACCCTCGCCTCGGTGGCCGACAAGATCTCCGCGGCCTTCCCGGGCCGCGTGCACACCGTCGGCCACGGCGACACCTTCACCGCCGCCGGCTTCGACGTGCAGGTCCACGGCGAACTCCACGCGGTGATCCACCCGGACATCCCGCGGATCACCAACGTCGGTTACCTGATCGACGGCGGCCGCGTCTTCCACCCCGGCGACGCGCTCACCGTCCCCGGCCACCCGGTGGAGACGCTGATGCTCCCGGTGATGGCCCCGTGGAACAAGATCGCCGAGGTGATCGACTACGTCCGCGAGGTGAAGCCCCAGCGCGCCTACGACGTGCACGACGCCCTCCTCACCGACCTCGCCCGCCCGATCTACGACAACCAGATCGGCGCGCTGGGCGGTGCGGAGCACCTGCGGCTGACCCCGGGATCGTCGGCACAGGTCTGAGCCGGGACGCGGGCACGCCCCGCCCCGCCCCCGCCCCGCGCGGCCGGCGGGCGCGGTGGGCGGGGGCGGTGGCCGGGGACCGGGCGGCGTTGTCGGTGCCGCCCGGTAGGTTGTGGGACATGCGCATCGCGACCTGGAACGTCAACTCGATCACCGCCCGGCTGCCGAGGCTGCTGGCCTGGCTGGAGAGCAGCGGCACCGATGTGCTGTGCCTCCAGGAGGCCAAGATCGCCGAGGACCAGTTCCCGTTCGAGCAGCTGCGCGAGGCGGGCTACGAGGCCGCGGTCCACGCCACCGGCCGGTGGAACGGCGTGGCGGTGCTCTCCCGGGTGGGCCTGGAGGACGTGGTCAAGGGCCTGCCGGGCGACCCCGGCTACGAGGGGGTGCGCGAGCCCCGCGCCGTCTCCGCCACCTGCGGCCCGGTCCGCGTCTGGTCGGTCTACGTGCCCAACGGGCGCGAGGTGGGCCACCCGCACTACGCCTACAAGCTCCAGTGGTTCGAGGCCCTGCGGGCGGCCGTCGCGGGCGACGCGGGCGGCAGCCGCCCCTTCGCCGTCCTCGGCGACTACAACGTCGCGCCGACGGACGACGACGTCTACGACCCGGCCGCGTTCGAGGGCTCCACCCACGTCACCCCCGCCGAGCGCGCCGCCCTCGCCTCGCTGCGGGAGGCGGGCCTGTCGGACGTGGTCCCGCGGCCGCTGAAGTACGACCACCCGTTCACGTACTGGGACTACCGCCAGCTCTGCTTCCCCAAGAACCGGGGCATGCGCATCGACCTGGTGTACGCCAACGAGCCGTTCGCCAAGGCGGTCACCGACGCCTACGTCGACCGCGAGGAGCGCAAGGGCAAGGGCGCCTCCGACCACGCACCGGTCGTGGTGGACCTGGACGTGTGACGTGGGACGTGGGACGTGGGACGTGGGACGTGGGACGTGGGACGTGGGACGTGTGAGGGGGACGGCCCGGCCCAGGGGCGGACGCGGGGCCCGCGCGCCTGTGGTGCGTACAGCGGTGCGAATGTCACGCTGAGTCCATGGACATCCCTTTCCTGGGCAAGTGGCGCAAGAGGCAGGGCTCCGGCTTCGGTGTCGCGGTGTTCCCCGGCCCGGGCGAGGGCCGCCCGGGCGGACGGCCGGCCGGGGAGCGGGCGGGTCTTGCCGAACTGCTGTCCGAGTGCGAGCTGCTGCGCTCCCAGGCGTCCCGGGCCGGACTGCGCCTGGACGACTCACCCGCCTCGCTCGAGGCGCTCGACCAGTTGCCGCCGCGCTGGCGCGACGACGCGGAGACGCTGCCCTGGATCGGCAACGACGCCGGGCTGTACCTGGGCTCGGTGATCGTGCGGACCGTGCCCGGCGCCGGCTGGGAAATCCGGCCCACCGGGCAGCCGGTCGTACGGCTGGCCTCCGGGCGGGAGATCGACGTGGTGACCGCCGGACAGGACTGGGCCGCCGCCGGTGTGCCCGAACTCTCCCAGCTCTACGCCGAGATCGCGGAGGACTGACTCCCGGCGGGGCGTCGGCCACCCTCGCGGCCGGGGCTGCCCACGGTGACGGCCGCGCCGTGGACGGGGACCTCGGGCGCGGTGGACAGGCGCGCCGACGACGGGAACCTCGGGCGCGGTGGACGGCCGCGCCGTGGACGGGGACCTCGGGCGCGGTGGACAGGCGCGCCGACGACGGGAACCTCGGGCGCGGTGGACGGGCGCGCCGTGGACGGGGACCTCGGGCGCGGTGGACGGGCGCGACCGCGAAGAGGCGCGGCAGGGCGGGCGTTGGCGCACCGCGAGGGCGGGCGACGCGAATGCGAAGAGGCCCGGCGCGGCCGCGGACACCGCGCAGGCAGGGCGTGCCGGGCGCGCCCCGCCTCCCCGTCCGGACGGTTTGCGGCAACCGCCGGAAACCCTCGGCGGGCGGGGCCGGCGAGGGCCGGTGAGGCACGTTCCTCCACGTCGGCGGGCCCGTCGCGGCGAACCTCGACTACGATGTGCCGTTCACCCCGGTGACGAGGGCGAGCCGGCCCGCCGCCACCGGGAGCGGGGCGCTGCTGCCGGGCGGGGAACCCCCCACGGCCCCTCGACCGCAGGGGGCAGCAGCTCACAGAGCCATACCCGGCCGGCGGCAGCCGGAGATCACTGCTCGCGCAGCGGGACGGACAGGAACGACGGATCGTCCGCCGGCGAGGAGAAGGTCAGCTGCGCGCCGGACGGGTTGTGCTCGATGTAGAGCGGGTCGACCGTGTCGACGACGAGCGCGAGCCGGTGCCCGGCCGGGACGTCGTAGGCGGTGGCGTACAGCGGCAGGTCCACCGCGAACGCCTCGCCGGGAGTGCGGCCGTGCCAGGTGTACGGGGCGTGCGTGACCAGCTTGCCGATGCCGAACGGGCCGACGTCGTACAGGTAGGCGACGAAGGTGCCGCTCTCCGCGCTCGGGGTGAGGGTGGTGTGCAACGTGGCGGCGCCACGCACCCGTTGGGCCGCCGCGTACCGGCCGGACTGCCACACCGCGGCCCAGCGCCGGGGCAGCAGCGGGATGGCCGCCATCGGCGGGATCCGGGCCACCTGGTCGAGGATGCTGGACAGGAAGACGATGCCGCCGTCCGCCCCGGAGTCGACGTTGGCGTGCACGGTCGCCCGGCCGGCGAGGTCGAGCCTGCTCCTGGCGGCGCCCACCGACCTGAAGTCCGGGTAGCTCTCGTAGCCGTCCGCGGAACGGGACTTCAGCCGCACCGGCTGCTCGCGGTCGATGCCGTTGTCCTCGCCGCGCAGATAGTGGTCGAACCAGCGCCGGGTGTCCGTCCACACGTCGTTGGGCACCCCGAACAGCCCGGGCAGCTCGGGGGTGGCGTGGTCGCCGGGGCGCAGTTCCAGACGCTTGGGGCCGGTCAGCTTCTCGTAGAAGTCGGCGAACTGGTTGGGGGAGAAGACCGTGTCGCCCCAGCCGTTGGCGAGCATGACCGCGGTGCCGTTCTTGTTGAGCTGGTCCACATACGTGCCGGGCGAACGTTTCTTCCCCCAGTCGATCAGCTCTTGTTCCTTCGTCAGATCGGAGGCGTAGAAGTCGTGGAAGACCTGCCGGGTCTCGGCGCTCTGGCGGCCGGTGACGGTGGCGACCGTGTCCAGCAGGGCCGCCGCCTGTAGGTGCTGGGTGCGCTGGGAGTAGATCGCGTCGATCAGATCGGCCCAGCCGCTGAGCGAGGCGACCGCCTTGATCCGCTTGTCGTGCTCGGCCGCCAGCAGGCTGATGCCGGCGCCGTAGGAGACGCCGGCCATGCCGATGTGCCGGGAGTCCGCCGGGGTGTTGGCGAGCGCCCAGTCGATCACTTTGGAGGCGTCGGCCCAGTCGGGTGGGCCGGCCACTTCTATCCGCCCGCCGGACTGCCAGAATCCGCGCACGTTGTAGCTGACCACCACATAGCCCGAGTCGGCGAGCCGCCGGGCCTGGACGAGGTACTCGGCCTGGGGGAAGCCCCAGCTCGTGGGCAGGACGACGAGCGGGTAGGCCCGGGAGCCGTCGGCGTCCGCCGGGGTGACGACGTTGGCCTTGAGCACCGTGCCACCGTCGCCGGTGATGTCGACGAAGCGGACGCCGCCCGAGGCCGCCTGCGCGGTGGGGGCCGCTGTCAGGGCGCCGCCGGCGATCAACGACGCCGAGACGGCGCCCACGGCAGCCGTTCGCAGGGCCTTGCGGTTCAGTCCCACGGGTCACTCCTCACATGACAGAGCAAAGTGACCCGACGGTAACCTCAGTGCCTTACTCGAAGTAACCCGTCGGTAAGTTACGTACGAGTAAAGCCTGTTGAACAGTTGATCTCATGGCGCCGGCGGAGCGCCGGCGTCCACGACGTCGCGCGGGGGGGGGGCCCGCGGCGGGCCCGCCCCCCCGTCCTCCCCCCCCCGGCGGGGGCGGGGCCCCCACCGCGACCGCCGGCGGCCGGGGCGGGGGGGGGGGGGGGCG
>NZ_JBJDQT010000010.1:29784-162742 GCF_044903565.1 Streptomyces sp. NPDC004065
ACGGCCCACCCCCCCCCCCCCCCCCCCCGCACACCCCCCCCCCCCCCCCCCCCCCCCCCCCCCAACGCCCCCCCCCCCCCCCCCCCGACCCCCCCCCCCCCCCCCCCCCCCCCGGCGGCCGCCCCCCCCCCCCCCCCCCCCCCCCCCCCCCCCCCCCACGTCCCCGCACGTGCGGGACGGCGGCCCTCAGCTCGACGCGCGGCGCGAGGAGCGGGCGGGCGCGGGCGCGGGCGCGGGTGCGGGAGCGGGCGCCGGCTCCGGCTCGGGCCGCGGCGTCCGGGCCGCCCGGGTCACGTCCGCGACGAGCTCGACCACGTCCGGGCCGTACGCCTGGGAGTTGACCACCCGCAGCAGCAGGACGAAGGAGTTCCCGCCGTACTTGCGGCCCAGTCGCTCGTGGTTGCGGGCGAGGTAGCGGGTGGCGGCCTGGTTGTCGATGGCGCGCTGGCCGCAGAAGAGGAAGACCGGCCGCGCCGCCGAACTCCGGTCCCCGGCGGTGAGCCGGGCCAGGAGCACGTACTCGCTGCGGCCGTCCTCCATCCGGTAGCACTCGCCGCCGATCTCGAACGCGCCCCGGTCCGGTCCCGGTTTCGCGTCCACGTTCACCCGCACGCCGGGCAGCAGGGACGACAGGTGCGCGGCCATGCGCCGGTTGGAGGCCGGCCCGCCCACGCAGAACTCGGTCCGCTCGCCGAACCCCTGCTGCGCCGCGTCGTGCGGGACGACCTGTGCGCCGGCGTTGCAGTCCTTGATCAGCGCGGACAGCTCCAGCAGGGCGAAGACGTCATGGCGTGTTACCGTCAGTTCCGGGCCGCCCGCGTCACGGTTGACCACCAGCAGTGACTCGGAGTTGTCGGGCAGCCCGAAGAAGGCCTGCTTGCGCCGCAGCCTGCGCCGCCACAGATAGGTCCGGGCCAGCCAGCCGATCGCGGCACTGATGCCGGCGGCCAGCACGCCGAGGACGATGTTGCGCACGTCGTCGTTCATGGCCGCGCATGCTAGCGGTTCGGGCGGACTCGTGTTCGACGCGTTCCTGACGCGGACATGCCGATGGTTTACGCTGCGGGAACGGTCGGTCTCTGACTGGAGGTGCGCATGCGTCGCCCTGTCATCCGGAAACTCGCGGTCCTGGCCGTCTCGGCCGCCGTGGTGTCGGTCTCGGCGGCGGCACCGCCCGCCGCCCACCCGGACACGGAGCGGAGGCCGGCCCAGAAGGCCGCGGGAGCGGCCGGAGCGGCCCTGAAGGCCCCCGGGCCCGCCCGGAAGGTTCCGGTGGCGGTCGGCTACGGCGGCGCCGTGGCGAGCGTGGACGCGGACGCCTCCGCCGCCGGCATCGAGGTGCTGAGGAAGGGCGGCAACGCCGTCGACGCGGCCGTCGCCACGGCCGCCGCCCTCGGCGTCACCGAGCCCTACTCCGCCGGCGTCGGCGGAGGCGGCTACTTCGTGTACTACGACGCCCGCACCCGCACGGTGCACACCGTCGACGGCCGCGAGACGGCGCCGCAGAGCGCCGACTCCGGGCTCTTCCTGGAGCACGGCAAGCCACTCGCCTTCGCCGACGCCGTCAGCAGCGGCCTGAGCGTGGGCACCCCGGGCACGGCCGCCACCTGGCAGAAGGCGCTCCAGGAGTGGGGCACCAAGCGGCTCGGCACGGTTCTGAGGCCCGCCGAGCGGATCGCCCGCGACGGCTTCACCGTCGACGACACCTTCCGCTCGCAGACGGCGGCCAACGAGGCCCGCTTCCGCCACTTCCCCGACACCGCCCGGCTCTTCCTGCCCGGCGGACGGCTCCCGGCCACCGGCTCCACCCTCAAGAACCCCGACCTCGCCCGCACCTACGAGGAACTGGGCCGCAAGGGCGTCGGCGTCCTCTACCACGGCGCCCTCGGCGACGACATCGTCGAGACGGTCAACCATCCGCCCGTCGATCCGGCCTCCGGCTGGAACGCCCGCCCCGGCAAGCTGTCCGAGAAGGACCTCGCGGTCTACCGCGCCAAGCTCCAGGCGCCGACCAGGGTCTCCTACCGCGGCCTCGACGTGTACTCGATCGCGCCCTCCTCCTCCGGCGGCACGACGGTCGGCGAGGCGCTCAACATCCTGGAGCGGACGGACCTGTCCCGGGCGAGCGAGGTGCAGTACCTGCACCACTACCTGGAGGCCAGCCGGATCGCCTTCGCCGACCGCGGCCGCTGGGTCGGCGACCCCGCCTTCGAGAACGTCCCCACCAAGGGGCTGCTGTCGCAGCGGTTCGCCGACTCCCGCGCCTGCCTGATCAGGGACGACGCGGTCCTCACCAGCCCGCTCGCGCCCGGGGACCCGCGCGACCCCGCCGCCTGCGCCACGCGCGGCAAGTCCGCCCCGACGACCTACGAGGGCGAGAACACCACCCATCTGACGGTCGCCGACCGGTGGGGCAACGTCGTCGCCTACACCCTGACCATCGAGCAGACCGGCGGCAGCGGCATCACCGTGCCCGGCCGCGGATTCCTGCTGAACAACGAGCTGACGGACTTCTCCTTCACCCCGGCCAACCCGGCCGTGCACGACCCGAACCTGCCCGGCCCGGGCAAGCGGCCGCGCTCGTCGATCTCGCCGACGATCGTGCTGGACCGGCACGCCCGGCCGGTGATGGCGCTCGGCTCGCCCGGCGGCGCGACCATCATCACCACCGTGCTGCAGACCCTGACCGGGTTCCTCGACCGGCACCTGCCGCTGGTCGACGCGATCGCCGCGCCGCGCGCGAGCCAGCGCAACGCCGCCCAGACCGAGGTCGAACCCGGGCTCTACGACAGCCCGTTGCGGGCCCGGCTGGAGGCGATCGGCCACTCCTTCAAGCTGAACCCGGAGATCGGCGCCGCGACGGGCGTCCAGCGCCTGCCGGACGGCAGGTGGCTGGCGGCCGCGGAGAAGGTGCGCCGGGGCGGCGGCTCGGCGATGGTGGTGAACCCGGCCCCCTAGGCAGCGGGCGCGCGTCCCGGAACGCGGCCGGTCCCTGGGGCGCGGCCGGCCCCGGGCGCGCGCCGGCCGCGGGGTGCGACGGGTAACGGCACCGTGCGACTGGTGCACGGCACCCCGGGACGCCAACTGGCCCCGGGACGCGGCCGGTGGCTGGGACGCGACTGGCCCCGGACGCGCGCCGGCCCCGAGGTGCGACGGGTGCACGGCACCCCTGGACGCGAACAACTGGCCCCGGGACGCGGCCGGCCCCTGGGACGCGACCGGTCCCGGACGCGCGCCGGCCCCGGGGGACGGCCCCGGGACGCGGCCGGTGGCTGGGACGCGACTGGCCCCGGGCGCACCGGTCCGCGTGACGGGCTCCCGTGACGTACGGCCGACGCTCGACCGGCCGCCGACGTACGACCGCCCGGCGCGGAGCCGGGCTCTTCTCGTCACTGCCGGACTCGGAGCGGCGCACGGCAGGGCGGACCCGGGCCGGTGTCCGAGCGCCGCGCGGCGACGTGGACGCTGTCTCGCGACCGGAGCGCGCCAGACAGGGCGGAAACGGACGCGCGCCGCGGGGGCGCCAGGGCGGCACCGGGCTCGCGCTGCGCGCGCTGCGGGGCCGCACCGGCGCGTGCCGCGGGGCGGCACTGGGCACGCGCCCGGGAAGGGCCGGAGCGTCGCGCGGCGGCCGGGGGACGACAGAACCCCCGGCCGCCGCGCTCCGGCTCACTCCGCCGGCGTCGGCGCCGGCGGCGGCGCCGGCGTGGGCTCCCGGTCCTGCGCCTCGAAGGTGAGGCGGTCGTCGGCCACGTCCACCGTGACGTGACTGCCCTCGCCGAGCCGGCCGTCCAGCAGCAGCCGGGAGAGCTGGTTGTCGACCTCGCGCTGGATGGTGCGGCGCAGCGGACGCGCGCCGTACTCCGGCTGGTAGCCGCGCCGGGCCAGCCAGTCGACCGCGGCGTCGGTGATCTCCACCGAGACGCCCTGCGCGTGCAGCAGCCGGCGGGTCTTCTCCAGCAGCAGGTCGGTGATCTGCCGCAGCTGCTCCGGGGTGAGCTGCCGGAACACCACGACCTCGTCGATGCGGTTGAGGAACTCGGGCCTGAAGTGCTCCCGCAGCGGCCGCAGGATCTGCTCGCGCCGCGCCTCCTCGTCCGCCTCGGCGCCGCCCGCGCCGAACCCTACGCCGGCGCCGCGCCGGGTGATGGCCTCCGAGCCCAGGTTGCTCGTCATCACGATGACCGTGTTGGTGAAGTCGACCGTGCGGCCCTGGGAGTCGGTGAGCCGGCCGTCGTCGAGCACTTGGAGCAGGACGTTGAAGACGTCCGGGTGGGCCTTCTCCACCTCGTCCAGCAGCAGCAGCGAGTACGGGTGCCGGCGCACCACCTCGGTGAGCTGGCCGGCCTCCTCGTGGCCGACGTACCCGGGCGGGGCGCCCACCAGCCGGCTGACCGTGTGGCGCTCCTGGTACTCGCTCATGTCGAGCCGGACCATCCGGTCCTCGCTGCCGAACAGCGCCTCGGCCAGCGCCCGGGCCAGCTCGGTCTTGCCCACGCCGGTCGGGCCGAGGAACAGGAAGCTGCCGATCGGGCGGTCCGGGCTCGCCAGCCCCGCACGCGAGCGCAGCACCGCCTCGGAGACCACGGAGACGGCCTCTTCCTGCCCGACCACCCGCCGGTGCAGATTCTCCTCCAGGCGGAGCAGGCGCTCCTTCTCCTCCTGGGTGAGGCTGCTGACGGGGATGCCGGTCTGCCGGGACACCACCTCGGCGATGGCCTCCGCGGTGACCTCCAGGTGCTGTCCCTCGTCGGCCTCCTCACCGCCGGTGGCCTGCGCGATCCGCTCCTTCAGCTCGCCGATCCGGTCGCGCAGCCGCATGGCCTGCTCGTACTGCTCGTCCGCGACCGCCTGGTCCTTGTCCCGGGCGAGCTGCTCGGCCTCGCGCTCCATGGCCCGTACGTCCGTGCCCTTGGTCCGGGCCCGCAGCCGGACCCGGGCGCCGGCCTGGTCGATCAGGTCGATCGCCTTGTCCGGCAGACGGCGGTCGGTCAGATAGCGGTCGGACAGCTCCACGGCCGCCACCAGCGCCTCGTCGGTGTAGCGGACCTGGTGGTGGGCCTCGTAGCGGTCGCGCAGCCCGCGCAGGATCTCCAGCGCGTCCGCGACCGACGGCTCGGGCACCAGGATCGGCTGGAACCGCCGCGCCAGCGCCGCGTCCTTCTCGATCCGCCGGAACTCCTCCAGCGTGGTCGCGCCCACGATGTGCAGTTCCCCGCGGGCCAGGGCGGGCTTGAGGATGTTGCCCGCGTCCATCGCGCCGCCCTCGCCGCCCGAGCCGGTGCCGACCACGGTGTGCAGCTCGTCGATGAAGACGATCAGCCGCTCGGAGTTGCTGCGGATCTCGGTGACGATGTTGTTCAGCCGCTCCTCGAAGTCGCCGCGGTAGCGGGTGCCGGCGACCACCGCGGTCAGGTCCAGGGCGACCACCCGGCGGCCGCTCAGCACATCGGGCACGTCGCCGTCGGCGATCCGCTGGGCGAGGCCCTCGACGATCGCGGTCTTGCCCACCCCCGCGTCGCCGATCAGGACCGGGTTGTTCTTGCCGCGGCGGGAGAGCACCTCGATCGTCTGCTCGATCTCCTGGTCCCGGCCGATCACCGGGTCGATGCGGCCCTCCCTGGCCAGATCGGTGAGGTCCCGCCCGTACTTGTCGAGGGTGGGCGTCGCACTGGAGCGCGGCCGCTCGGTCCCCGGCGGCGCGGTGGTGTCCGGCGCCTCGGGCGGCAGGCCGGAGGCGGCGAACCGGGCCGCGTTCAGGATGTGGCCGGCGGCCGAGTCGGGGTTCGCGGCGAGCGCGCTGAGCACGTGCTCGGGGCCGATGTACCCGGCGCCGCTGGCCCGCGCCATGTCGTGCGCGTCGAGCAGGGCGCGCTTGACCGCGGGGGTCAGGGAGAGCGAGGTCGGCGGTGGCGTCTCGCCCGGCGGGTGCTGCACGGGGCCGGAACGCTCGTCGATCTGCGTGGCGAGCGAGTCGGGGTCCGCGCCGGCCCGGCTGAGCAGACTGCGGGTGGGCTCGGTGGTGAGCGCCGCCCGCAGCAGATGCTCGGTGTCCAGGTCCCGGCTGCCGTGCTCGGCGGCGTACTGGGCGGCGCCTCTGACGAGTTCCCGGGCGGGCTGGCTGAGCAGCCGGCCGATGTCGATCTGCCGGGGACCGGGGCGCGGTCCGCCGAAGAAGCGGGCGAGGAATTCGCCGAAGGGGTCGCCCTCCGGGCCGATGAAGCCGCTGGTCATCGTTTTCCGTTCCTTCGCTGACGTGGGGCTCCCGCCGGGTAACCGGGACAAGTGGGGCTCATGCCACGATTGCATGTTCCGTTTCCCCGGGCACGTTGAGCGCCCGGGGGTGCGCGGCCCGTTCCCGCCGCAGCGGCCGGCGTTCGCCGCGCCGGTGGGACCGGGGCCCACCCGGAGGTACGGGGCCGGCCGCACGTCCGCCGAAAACTGTCCGTAGCGGTCCCGTAACACAACTGGTGTTCGCTACGGGACGGAGTGCTCCGGTCGGGCGGGAGTCGGGCGATGACTGTGGATCTGCTTCCGGTACACATGCGGGAGTTCGCGCACTACCTGGGCGCGCTGCTGACGCGCCTGGACCCGGGCGGCGGGTGGTGCGGGGCGTTCTGGCGGCGCGACCCGGAGGGCATGCGGGCCTGCCTGGACGGCCGTGAGGTGCCGCCGTGGGACGTGGTGGAGGCGCTCCTGCAGGATCTCGCCGCGCGGCTCGGACCCGCCGTCGCCGCCTCCGAGCACCAGCGCGCCCGGGCCCTGCACACCGCGGCCACCACGGCGTACGACGCCCGGCCCGGCGCCCGTGAGGTCCTGGGGGAGCGCCTGGAGCTGATGCGGCGCGAGCGGAGGTACGCCGCCGGGCGCCGGGCCCGGCTCGGCCGCCGCCTCGCCGCCGCGCCCACCGCCGAGGAGGCCGACGCGCTGCGCGCCGATCTGGCCTGGGCCCACGACGACCACGAACGCGCGCTCGCCCGGTGCGCGGAGCTGCGCGCCCGGATCGCGGTGCTGGACCACGGGGCGGCGACGGAGGACGCGCCCGCCCACCTGTCCGTGCCGCACCCGGCTGCGCCAGGGTGGGCGACGGCGCCCGCACCGGGACCGGGTCCGGCACCCGGTGCGGGGCCGGGTGCGGCGGCGGGTGCGGTGCCTGGCCCGGGGGCTGGTCCGGGGTCTGGTCCGGCACCCGGTCGGGCGCCTGGTGCGGTGCCGGGGTCGGCATCTGGTCCGGTGCCGGGTGCGGCGCCTGGTCCTCTTCCGTACCCGGGCGGGGGCCCGTACCCGGGCGAGGACCCGCACCTGGCCGGGGACCCGCACCCGGGCGGGGACCCGCACCTGGCCGGGGACCCGCACCCGGGCGGGGACCCGCGTGCGGTCCGCGGCCACACCGGACCGACGGCGGCCGGGACGGGCGGCAAGGGCCCGGGCAACGCGGGGACGGGGGACGTAGCGGCGGGTCACGCAGGGGCGGGTGAGACCGGAACGGGCGGCGCCGGGGCGCGCACTCCGTCCGTCCCGCCGTCCCCGCCCGCCCCGGCTTCCCCGGCCGCTCCGACCCCCGCTCCCACCACCGTTCCCGAGCACGAGCACGAGCAGGGGCACGGGCACGGGCACGGGCACGGGCACGGGCAGGAGCCCCCAGCCGCCCCCACCCCCACCCCCACGCGCGGTCCTGGGCCCGAGTCCCAGTCCCCGTTCGCGTCCGACCCCGATCCCGCCGCTCCCGCTGCCGCTCCCGCTCCCCGGACCGCTCCCGGGTCCAGGACGCGCAAGCGGCGGCGGGGGAGCGCGCGGTTCGCCGGTGTGGAGCCGGAGGAGGCGGGGCCCGCGGCCGGTCCCGTCCTCGTACCACCCGGCGTCGCCCCGCCCGCGGCGGCCGCCGCCCCGCCGCCCGGGGGCCGGAGCGCGCCGCGCGGGGCGCGGTTCGCCGGGGCCGTGACCGAGGCGGGACAGGGGCCCGTGGCAGCGCCCGGAGCGGGCGGCGGGCCGCGCGCCGGGACGGGTGCGCCCGGCGCCGTGGAGGAGGACCCGGAGGCCGGGCCGGCCGTCGCCCGCGCCGTCGCGGCGCTCGCCCGGCTGCGCCGGGAGGGGCGCAGCGGCGAGGCACACGCCCTGCTGGCCGGGGCCGCCCAGTGGCCCCCGGCCCGGCTGCCGGCGCTCGCCGACGGGCTGGAGCGCGCCGGGCTCGCCGCGGACTGGACGACGCTGCTCTGGGAGGCCGCCTCGCTGCCCGCCGGCCGGCTCGTCGCCGCCGCCGACGCGCTCGCCGCGGCCGGCCGGCCCGACGACGGCGAGCGGATCGTCCGGCAGGGCGTCCTGCGGCCCGCCGCCGAGGTCGGCGAGGGCGTGCTCGCCCTGCTGGCCGAGGAGCGGCACCGGGAGGCGCGGATCGTGCTCGACGCCTGCGTCCGCGCGCGCACGCCGGAGCAGGCGGCCCGCAGCGCCGGGCCCGACCCCGGCCGTCTGGTCCCGCTGCTGCTGCGGGCCGCCCGGGACGTCTCCGACGAGCGGCACTGGGACCTCCTGCACGCCCTGCGCGTCGCCGGCATCCCCACCTGACCGCCCCGGGCGGGACCCGGAGACGCACCGCCCTCGCACCGCTCCCGCACCGCCACTGGGCACCCACGGGCCCCACGGATCGCCTCCCGCACCACCCCACCGCCCCCGCCGCTCACCCACAGGAGTGTGAAACGTGATCGACTCAGCGGGTTGACGACGATGGTCTTGGCAAGGCCGTCCCAGAGGCTTACGTTCGTGCCTCTACGGCCACCTCTACGGGCGTAGAGGCCAGGAGCCCGTGTCACACCCCGGCCGGGCGCGAATGTGACACAGGCTCCGACGTACGTCGAAGGAGCAGCTCATGGCCAACGTCGTCCGCGCGGCCCTGGTCCAGGCCACCTGGACCGGCGACACCGCGTCCATGATCGCGAAACACGAGGAGCACGCCCGCGAGGCGGCCCGCCGGGGCGCGAGGATCATCGGCTTCCAGGAGGTCTTCAACTCGCCCTACTTCTGCCAGGTCCAGGAGCCGGAGCACTACCGCTGGGCCGAGCCGGTCCCGGACGGCCCGACGGTGCGCCGGATGCGGGAACTCGCCCGCGAGACCGGCATGGTGATGGTCGTCCCGGTCTTCGAGGTCGAGCAGTCCGGCTTCTACTACAACACCGCCGCCGTGATCGACGCCGACGGCTCCTACCTCGGCAAGTACCGCAAGCACCACATCCCGCAGGTCAAGGGCTTCTGGGAGAAGTACTACTTCAAGCCCGGCAACCTCGGCTGGCCCGTCTTCGACACCGCCGTCGGCAAGGTCGGCGTCTACATCTGCTACGACCGCCACTTCCCCGAGGGCTGGCGCCAACTCGGCCTCAACGGCGCCCAGCTGGTCTACAACCCCTCGGCCACCCACCGCGGACTGTCCTCCTACCTGTGGCGGCTGGAGCAGCCCGCGGCGGCCGTCGCCAACGAGTACTTCGTCGCCGCGATCAACCGCGTGGGCCAGGAGGAGTACGGCGACAACGACTTCTACGGGACGAGCTACTTCGTCGACCCGCGCGGACAGTTCGTCGGGGACGTGGCGAGCGACTCCAAGGAGGAACTGCTCGTCCGCGACCTCGACTTCGACCTCGTCGAGGCGGTACGGCAGCAGTGGGCCTTCTACCGCGACCGCCGCCCCGACGCCTACGAAGGGCTGGTGCAGCCGTGAACGACCTCTACGACCGGCACCGGGCCGTCCTGCCCGACTGGCTCGCGCTGTACTACGAGGACCCTCTCGAGATCACCCACGGCGAGGGCCGGTACGTCTGGGACGCCCAGGGCCGCCGCTACCTCGACTTCTTCGGCGGCATCCTCACCACCATGACCGCGCACGCGCTGCCCGAGGTCACCAAGGCGGTGAGCGAGCAGGCCGGGCGGATCATCCACTCCTCCACCCTCTACCTCAACCGGCCGATGGTCGAACTGGCCGAACGCATCGCCCGGTTGAGCGGCATCCCGGACGCCCGCGTGTTCTTCACCACCTCCGGCACCGAGGCCAACGACACCGCGCTGCTGCTCGCCACCACCCACCGGCGCAGCAACACCGTCCTGGCCATGCGCAACAGCTACCACGGCCGGTCCTTCAGCGCGATCGGCGTCACCGGCAACCGCTCGTGGTCCCCGAGCTCCCTGTCCCCGCTGCAGACGCTGTACGTCCACGGCGGCGTGCGCACCCGCGGCCCGTTCGCCCACCTGGACGACGAGGAGTTCATCGCCGCCTGCGTCGAGGACCTGCGCGACCTGCTCGGCCACACCCGCCCGCCCGCCGCGCTGATCGCCGAACCCATCCAGGGCGTCGGCGGCTTCACCTCCCCGCCCGACGGGCTGTATGCCGCCTTCCGGGATGTGCTCAAGGAGCACGGCGTCCTCTGGATCGCCGACGAGGTGCAGACCGGCTGGGGCCGCACCGGCGAGCACTTCTGGGGCTGGCAGGCGCACGGGCGCAGCGGCCCGCCGGACATCGTCACCTTCGCCAAGGGCATCGGCAACGGCATGTCCATCGGCGGGGTCGTCGCCCGCGCCGAGATCATGAACTGCCTGGACGCCAACAGCATCTCCACCTTCGGCGGCACCCAGATCACCATGGCCGCGGGCCTGGCCAACCTCACCTACCTGCTGGAGCACGACCTCCAGGGCAACGCGCGCCGGGTCGGCGGCCTGCTGATCGAGCGGCTGCGGGCCGTGGCCGCACAGCTGCCCGGGGTACGGGAGGTGCGCGGGCGCGGGCTGATGATCGGGATCGAACTGGCCCGTCCCGGCACGGGCGAGGCCGACCCGGCGGCGGCCTCCGCCGTGCTGGAGGCGGCCCGCGAGGGAGGCCTGCTCATCGGCAAGGGCGGCGGCCACAGCACCAGCGCCCTGCGCATCGCCCCGCCGCTGTCGCTGACCGTGGCGGAGGCGGAGGAGGGCGCCGCCATCCTCGAACGCGCCCTGCGCAGCGCGTACTAGAGGCGCCCACCCGGACGCGGGAACCACTGGCGCCACCCACCCGGACGCGGGAACCGAGGAGCACCTGAGCACCCACCAGGCACCGTACCGAGCAAGGGAACGTTCGTCATGACCACCGCCTCGGACATCCCCCCGACCTCCGTCCACGCCCCGGAGTCCGTGCTGTCGGTGCGCCGGGTCCTCGCCCTGGAGCGGGTGCTCGCCGGACAGCCCGAGGTGGTGGCCGGAGCCGGCCACCTGGACCGGCCCGTGCGCTGGGTGCACGTGGCCGAGGCGGCGGACGTCGGTGTGATGCTCAGCGGCGGCGAGATGGTGCTCACCACCGGAGTGCTGCTCGCCGGCGACGAGGACAAGCAGGCGGAGTACATCCGCTCGCTGCACCGGGCGGAGGCGGCCGCGGTCGTGCTCGGCCTCGGCCGGGCCTTCCCCGCGCCGCCGGAGGTGATGCGCCGGGCCGCCGAGCGGTGCGGGCTGCCCTTCGTGGTCCTGCACCGCCCGTTCCCGTTCGCGGAGCTCACCGAGGAGGTCCAGTCCCGGCTGGTGCGCCGCAAGTTCGCCGCCGTCAGCCTGTCGGAGGCGGTACGCACCGCGCTGACCGCGCTGATCACCGCGGGCGCCCCGCTGCAGGCGCTGCTCGATGAGATCGCCCAGCACACCGCCTGCCCCGTCGTCGTCACCAACCTGGCCCACCGGGTGCTGGCCACGGCCGGGGAGCGGCCGGCCGTCGACGACGTACTGCGCGACTGGCAGCGCATCGCCCGGCAGGCATGGGGGCACCACCCGGGCCGTTCAGGCACGGGGGGAGGCAGCGAGGGCGACGGCTGGATCCGCGCCGAACTGGGCGGGCGCGGGGAGCAGTGGGGGCGGCTCGTGCTGTGCGGGTACCGCGGCGACACCACCACCGGGCGGCTGCTGGCCGACCGGGCCGCCGAGGCGCTGGTCCTGCACCGCATGCTCGGCGGCAACGCGGGACGCTCCTGGGAGGAGCAGTCCGCGCGGGGCCTGCTGACCGACCTGGCCGGCGGCGCCGTACCGGCCCGGCAGCTGCTGCCCCGGGCGCGGGCGGCCGGGCTGCCGGTCAACCGCCGCACCTTCGTGCCGCTCGTCGTCCCGGACGGCGAGCCCGCCGCGCTGGACCGGCTGCTGCGGCTGCTGGGCCTGGCCGGACTGGTCGCCGAGCTCGCCGAGGGCGCCACCGCCGTCCTGCTCAGCCTCGCCCGCGACCAGGACGCCGACGCCCTCACCGCGCGCTTCGCGGACCGGCTGCGCGCCGAGTCCCCCGGGGCCCGCACGGTGGTCGCCGCCGCCGAAGCCCGCACCTCCTGGGAGGACGTGCCCGCCGGGCTGCGCGAGGCCCGGCACGTCGCCGACGCCGTGGCCGGCTCCGCCGCCGCGCTGGACCTCCCGCCCGTCGTCCGGCTCCAGGACGTGCACCTGCGCGGGCTGGTCCGCCTCCTGCGGGACGATCCGCACGTGCAGTCCTTCGCCGAACGGGAGCTGGACGGGCTGCTCGGCGCGGCCGACGAGGACCTGCTGTCCGTGCTGCGCACCTACCTCGCCACCGGCCGCAACAAGTCCCGCACCGCGCAGCTGCACCACGTCTCCCGGCCCGCCCTCTACCGCCGCCTGGAGCAGATACAGACGCGCCTCGGGGTGGACCTGGACGACTTCGAGCAGGCCGCCTCGGTGCACATCGCGCTCCTCGCGCATGATGCGCAACAGCCGTGAAACACGCGACCGACCTGCGAAAACGACGGTGAAACATGGGACGGGCCAAGGGTGACACGGTGACACGCCGCAGCCGTGCGGACGTGACACCGTGCAACTCAAAGCCGGCCGCCGGGCTCTCTACGCTCACGGCACACCGCACCCGCCGCACACACCCCGCACATCCGACGAGCGGAGGTTCCGATGAGCCGAGTGATCCGTGCCGCCCTCTTCCAGACCGCCTGGACCGGCGACAAGGAGTCCATGATCCGCGTTCACGAGCAGGCCGCGCGGGACGCGGCCGCCCAGGGCGCCCAGGTCCTGTGCTTCCAGGAGCTGTTCTACGGACCGTACTTCTGCCAGGTGCAGGACCCGGCGTTCTACGCGTACGCCGAGCGGATCCCCGAGGGCCCCGTCGTCCGGCGCTTCCAGGCACTCGCCAGGGAGCTGGGCATCGTCCTGGTGCTGCCCATGTACGAGGAGGAGCAGCCCGGCGTCCTCTACAACACCGCCGCCGTGATCGACGCGGACGGCTCCTACCTCGGCAAGTACCGCAAGACGCACATCCCCCAGGTCAAGGGCTTCTGGGAGAAGTTCTACTTCCGGCCGGGCAACAGCGGCTGGCCCGTCTTCGACACCGCCGTCGGCAGGATCGGCGTGTACATCTGCTACGACCGGCACTTCCCCGAGGGCTGGCGGGCGCTCGGACTGGCGGGCGCCGAGGTCGTGTTCAACCCCTCGGCCACCTCCCGCGGCCTGTCCGGCTACCTGTGGCAGCTGGAGCAGCCGGCGGCGGCCGTCGCCAACGAGTACTTCGTCGGCGCCATCAACCGGGTCGGCGTGGAGGAGCTCGGCGACAACGACTTCTACGGGACCTCCTACTTCGTCGACCCGGAGGCGCAGTTCGTGGGGGAGGTGGCGAGCGACAAGGAGACCGAGCTGGTCGTACGCGACCTGGACCTGGCCAGGCTGCGCGAGGTCCGCGACCGCTGGCAGTTCTACCGCGACCGCGCGCCGGGGGCCTACGGGCCGCTGACCGCCCCCTGACCGGCATCCCGGACCGCACCGTGCAGGCACGACCGGAAGGAGAGGGAGCATGAGCCGTACCGTCATCCGCGGCGGCCTAGTCGTCACCGCGTCCGACGAGGTCCACGCCGACGTCCTGATCGAGGACGGCCGCATCGCCGCCCTCGCCGCCTCGGGCACCCCCGCGGCCGAGGCGTTCACCGCCGAGCGGACCATCGACGCGAGCGGGAAGTACGTCATCCCCGGCGGGGTCGACGTGCACACCCACATGGAGCTGCCGTTCGGCGGCACCTTCGCCTCCGACACCTTCGAGACCGGCACCCGGGCCGCCGCCTGGGGCGGGACCACCACGATCGTCGACTTCGCGGTGCAGAGCGTCGGCCACTCGCTGCGCGAGGGACTGGACGCCTGGCACGCCAAGGCGGAGGGCAACTGCGCGATCGACTACGGCTTCCACATGATCGTCTCGGATGTGAACGACGAGACGCTGAAGGAGATGGACCTGCTGGTGGAGGAGGGCGTCACCTCCTTCAAGCAGTTCATGGCGTACCCGGGGGTCTTCTACTCGGACGACGGGCAGATCCTGCGCGCCATGCAGCGCTCCGCCGAGAACGGCGGACTGATCATGATGCACGCCGAGAACGGCATCGCCATCGACGTCCTGGTCGAGCAGGCCCTCGCCCGCGGCGAGACCGACCCGCGCTTCCACGGCGAGGTCCGCAAGGCCCTGCTGGAGGCGGAGGCCACGCACCGCGCCATCCGGCTCGCCCAGGTGGCCGGCGCGCCCCTGTACGTCGTGCACGTCTCGGCGACGGAGGCGGTCGCGGAGCTCACGAGGGCCCGCGACGACGGGCTGAACGTCTTCGGCGAGACCTGCCCGCAGTACCTGTTCCTGTCCACCGACAACCTCGCCGAGCCCGGCTTCGAGGGCGCCAAGTACGTCTGCTCCACCCCGCTGCGCCCCAAGGAGCACCAGGCGGCCCTGTGGCGGGGCCTGCGCACCAACGACCTCCAGGTGGTCTCCACCGACCACTGCCCCTTCTGCTTCACCGGGCAGAAGGAACTGGGCCGGGGCGACTTCTCCAAGATCCCCAACGGGCTGCCGGGCGTGGAGAACCGGATGGACCTGCTGCACCAGGCCGTCGTCGACGGGCACATCTCGCGCCGCCGCTGGATCGAGATCGCCTGCGCCACCCCGGCCCGCATGTTCGGCCTCTACCCCAAGAAGGGCACCCTGGCGCCCGGCGCCGACGCGGACGTCGTGATCTACGACCCGCACGCCGAGCAGGTCATGTCCGCCGGCACCCACCACATGAACGTCGACTACTCGGCCTACGAGGGCAGGCGCGTCACCGGACGGGTCGACACCGTGCTCTCGCGCGGCGAACCGGTCATCACCGAGCGGGAGTTCACCGGACGCGCCGGACACGGCGTCTACACCCCGCGCTCGACCTGTCAGTACCTCAACTAGGAGTGGCGCCCATGGACTTCGGACTCGTCCTGCAGACCGACCCGCCCGCCTCACGCGTGGTCGAGTTGATGCAGCGGGCGGAGGGCAACGGCTTCCGGTACGGCTGGACCTTCGACTCCGCCGTCCTGTGGCAGGAGCCGTTCGTCATCTACAGCCAGATCCTCGCGCAGACCGAGCGGCTGACGGTCGGCCCGATGGTCACCAACCCCGGCACCCGCACCTGGGAGGTCACCGCCTCCACCTTCGCCACCCTCAACGACATGTTCGGCAACCGCACCGTCTGCGGCATCGGACGCGGCGACTCCGCGATGCGCGTCGCGGGCCGCAAGCCCAACACCCTGGCCCGGATCAGCGAGGCGATGAAGGTGATCCGGGCGCTCGCCGGGGGCGAGGAGGCCGACCTCGGCGGCGGCACCGTCGTCCGCTTCCCCTGGATCAAACCCGGCGCCCGGCTGCCCGTCTGGATGGCCGCCTACGGGCCCAAGGCGCTGAAGATGGCCGGCGAGGAGGCCGACGGCTTCATCCTCCAGCTCTCCGACCTCTACCTCACCCAGTACATGGTCAAGGCGGTGAAGGACGCCGCGCGCGCGGCCGGGCGCGACCCGTCGAAGGTCACGGTGTGCGTCGCCGCGCCCGCCTACGTCACCGCCGACGACTCGCCCGAGGCGCTCGCCCACGCCCGCGAGCAGTGCCGCTGGTTCGGCGGCATGGTCGGCAACCACGTCGCCGACCTGGTCACCCGCTACGGCGAGCACTCCGGCGCCGTACCCGACGAGCTGACCGACTACATCAAGGCCCGCCAGGGCTACGACTACTCCCACCACGGACGCAGCGGCAACCCGGACACCCGGTTCGTGCCCGACGAGATCGTCGACCGGTTCTGCGTCGTCGGACCCGTCGAGGCCCACGTCGAGAAGATGCGGGCGCTGCGCGACCTGGGCGTCGACCAGTTCGCCGTGTACGACATGCACGACGCGCAGGAGGAGGTGATCGACGCCTACGGCCGCGAGGTCATCCCGGCCGTCAACTCCTGAGCCCCGTACCGGTCCTCGAAGCACCCCGCAACCCCCCACGCACTGTCCCCCCTCCCCACCTCCCCGGGGAGGGGCCGGGCGCCCGCACCGCCGCTTCCCGACCCGCCTCACTCGATTGGGCTGCCCATGACCGACACCGCTCCCTCGGCCATATCCCCCTCCGTCCAGGTCACCGGCCCGGACGGCAGAGTGGAGATCGCTCCCGGCACTCCGCCGCCCAGCGGCCCCTGGGCCAACGCGGACCTGCTGCCCGTCCCGGTCGCCAAGCGCACCTGGACCACCTACAACTTCTCCGCGCTGTGGGTCGGCATGGCCCACAACACGGCCTCCTGGACGCTCGCCTCCGGTCTGATCGCGGTCGGCATGGACTGGAAGCAGGCGGTGTTCACCATCGCCCTGGCCAATCTGATCGTGCTGGTCCCGATGCTGCTCACCGGGCACGCGGGCCCCAAGTACGGCATCCCCTTCCCGGTCTTCGCCCGCGCCTCCTTCGGGGTGCGCGGCGCCAACCTGCCCGCCGTGGTGCGGGCGTTGGTGGCGTGCGGCTGGTTCGGCATCCAGACCTGGATCGGCGGCGAGGCGATCTACTTCCTCGCCGGGAAGCTGATCGGCGACGGCTGGACGGACGCCGCCCGGGTGGGCGGCCACGCGTGGACCATGTGGCTGTCGTTCGCGATCTTCTGGGCGATCCAGGTGGCCGTGATCTACCGGGGCATGGAGACCATCCGCCGGTTCGAGAACTGGGCCGCGCCCTTCGTGCTCGTCGGCGCGTTCGTGATGCTCTGGTGGATGAGCAACAAGGCCGGAGGTCTCGGCCCGCTGTTCGACCAGCCGTCCAGGCTGGGCTGGGGAGCGGACTTCTGGAAGCTGTTCGCGCCGTCCCTGATGGGCATGATCGGCTTCTGGTCCACGCTGTCGCTGAACATCCCCGACTTCACCCGGTACGGCAGGAGCCAGCGGGCGCAGACCTGGGGGCAGTCGCTCGGCCTGCCGACCACCATGACCCTGTTCGCGTTCCTGTCGGTGCTGGTCACCTCCGGCTCGCAGGCCGTGTACGGCGAGCCGGTCTGGGACCCGGTGCAGCTCGCGGCGAAGACGGACAACACGGCCGGTCTGCTCTACGCGCTGGTGACCGTGCTGGTGGCCACCCTGTCGGTGAACATCGCGGCCAACATGGTCTCCCCGGCCTTCGACTTCTCCAACATCGCGCCGCGCCGCATCAGTTTCCGCGCCGGGGCGCTGGCCACCTGCGTGCTGGGCGTGCTGATCTTCCCGTGGAAGCTGTACGCCGACCCGCAGGGCTACATCTTCACCTGGCTCGGCCTGGTCGGCGGTCTGCTCGGCACGGTGGCCGGCATCCTCATCGCCGACTACTGGATCCTGCGCCGCTCCCGGCTGGACCTGGTGGACCTGTACCGCAAGGGCGGGCGCTACTGGTACGCGGGCGGCTGGAACTGGCGGGCCGTGGCCGCCTTCCTGGTGGGCGGCGTACTGGCCGTGGGCGGGGCGGACTTCCACCCGCTGGTCGACGGCCGGCCCATCGGGTTCCTCAAGCCGCTGGCCGACTACGGCTGGGCGGTGGGCCTGGGCACGTCGATGGTGCTGTACCTGCTCCTGATGCTGCCGCGCGCGGCCCGGCAGCGGGCCGCCTGACACCGCCTCCCGCGGCCCGGAGCACTTCCCCGCGGGGCGGCCGGGAGGCCCAGGCCCTTCCCCGCGGGGCGGCCGGGAGGCCCGTCAGGCCTTCCGGCCGCTCTGCAGCGCGGCCACGGCCTCCCGCGCCGCCTTGATGGCGCCCTTGTTGATCTCGTCCGTGCCGGGCGCCTTCTTCGTCTCGAAGTCGCTGCCGTTGTACGTGACGACGACGAGCGCGTTGGAGACGCGGGCCAGCACCACGCCCTCACGGGTCTGCTGCTTGTCCTCGGTGGTGAGGTTCACCACCGAGTAGCCGCCGTCGCCCAGCCCCGGGACCGCCCCGCCGCCGCTCTTCTCCGCGGTCCGCTCCTCGTACGACTTCCGCGCCGCCGCGTCCGAGGCCGTTATCTCGAAGGACACGTCGAGCCACCGGTAGTCGAAGCCCTTCAGCGCGTTCCAGGAGCAGGTGCGGCGCACCGCGGAGTCGGTCGAGGCGATCTCCTTGCCGGCCGTCTTCGCGCCCGGCACCAGGGAGCCGATCGTCTTCACGGTGATGCTGGTGCAGGGCGCCGGCGCGGCCGTGTAGGTCTTGGACACCGCGGTGGAGGACGGGCCGGAGGGAGAGGACGACGGGCCGCCGTCGGCGGCGCGGCTGTCGTGCCGGTCCGCGCCCTGGCCGGCGGCCGGCGTGGCGGCGAACGGACCGGACGTCAACGCCCAGCCCGCACAGGCGAGCACGACGACCGGACTGAGCCGCGCGGTGAGCGCGAGCGGCAAAGGAAGATCACGCACGGCGCACTTCTCGTGTGGGGGACGGACGGTGCGGAGCAGTCCGCACTGCGGACGGGACGACAGTGTCACACGACTCACTGTGCGGCGGAAGGGCGAACTCGCTCCGTGGCCGCCCGGTGACGCAGTGCCGGACGGCCCCCGGGCGGTGGCGCCGTCCGGCCCCGGGCGGTGTGCGCCGTCCGGCCCCAGGGCGGTGTGCGCGGTCCTGCCCGGGCCCGCCCTGTCCGAAAGTCGCGGGGGCCGGATCACCGGCGTCTAGGCTCGCACCTGCTCTGTGATCCCGGAGGAGGGCGCTGAACAGCAGTGACCGACCAGCGAGTTGTCATCGTGACCGGCGGCGGTTCCGGCATCGGGGAGGCCACCGCCCGGCTGCTGCGCGAGGGGGGCCACCACGTGGTCGTCTCCGGCCGGCGCGCCGAGCCCCTGCGCCGCCTCGCGGCCGAGACCGGGGTACTGGCCCACCCCGCCGACGCCGGGGACCCCGAGGCGGCCGACGGGCTCGTCCGGGCGGCCCTGACCGCCCATGGACGACTCGACGGACTGGTGCTCAACGCGGGCATCGGCCGCGGCGGAGCCGTGGGCGACCTGTCGTGGCAGGACTGGGACGAGGTGATGCGCACCAACCTCACCGGACCGCTCGCCCTGCTGCGCGCGGCGCTGCCGCATCTGCTGGCCTCGCGCGGGGCGGTGGTCGCCGTCGCCTCGGTGTCCGCGCTGCGCAACGGCACGGCCAACGCGCCGTACGCCACCTCCAAGGCGGCCCTGCTCCAGCTCTGCCGCTCGGTCGCCGTCGACTACGGGCGTCAGGGCGTGCGGGCCAACATCGTGTGCCCCGGCTGGGTGCGCACCGAGATGGCCGACCGGCGCATGGCCCGCTTCGCGGACGAGGCGGGCCTGCCGGGCGGTGCCGACACCGCCTACGCGGAGGCCACCGCGCTGCTGCCGATGGGCCGGCCGGGCGAGCCGCGCGAGGTCGCGGAGGCGATCGGCTGGCTGCTGTCCCCGGCCGCGTCGTACGTCAACGGTTCGGTGCTCACCGTCGACGGCGGCGCGACGGCCCTCGACCCCGGCACCCTCGGCTTCGACTTCCACGTGACCCGGCGCGGCTGAGGGGTGACGACACGGCGCGCGCGGCCGGGGAGCCGTCCCGGGCGGGAACGCGGGTCGGGAGCACGGGGCCGGACAGCCGCCCGGATCGGGAGGGCGCGTCAGGAACGCGCGTCAGGAACGCGCGTCAGGGACGCGGGGCCGGGGCGGGCCGGTCGTGGCCGGGGAGGGCGGCGGTCCTGGTGGGCCACATCCGGGCGATCCCCAGCAGGGTCGCCGGGCTGCCGTGGACCACACCCGGCAGCGGGCAGGGGTCGGCCGGCGGCACGCCGGCCAGCTTGGCGGCCCGGGCCTGGTCCAGCGCGCCGGCCAGCGCGGCCGACACCAGCCGGTCCTCGGGCACCCCGGTCCGCCTGGCGTGCCGGTGGGCCCGCTCGTAGGCGTCCGGCCGGACGTAGCGCTGCAGGTCCAGGATGGCGTCGTAGGTCTCGATGGTCTGCCGGTGTGCCTGGAGCGCCAGCGAGGAGCGCGGTCGCAGCACCTCCCGGAGCCTGGTGCGCTGCGGCCGGGCGAGGGCCACGTGGGGCACGGCCGCCATCAGGTCGCGCCACAGCGGCCACAGCCGCCAGGTGGTCCGCAGCGCGTTCGCCGACCGCAGCAGCGCCGTCGCCGTGGGCACCAGCAGCGACGCCGCCCGCAGGAAGCCGTGCACGCCCATGATCAGCGACAGGTAGGGGAGCAGGTGCGGCGCGCGGACGTAGAGGTGCCAGAGATAGCCGAACCAGAAGACGACGGCGAGGACGCTGCCCACCGCGAACAGCCGCAGGGACCACACCAGGTCGCGGTCCTGGGTGCGCGTGCTGTACAGCCAGCAGACCACCAGCGCGACGGCGTCGCCGACGACGTGGGTGCCGATGAGGATCAGCCAGTAGGCGGAGGCCGGATCGGCCGGCGCCTGCACGGACGCCGGCCCGTCGGGCGGTTCGAGCTGCAGCACGTCCAGAACGAGCAGTGAGCCGAGGGCCGCCGCGAGCCCCACCGTCACGGACCGGCGCAGACGGCGGGTCCGGGTGGGGTCGACCATGAACAGCAGGACCAGCCCGGCGCTGACGACGCCGATCAGATTGCGGCACAGGGAGACCGTGTGGACCTCGGCGCCGGCGCCGGTGAGCCGGTGCACGACCCGGGGCTGGAACAGGGTGATGGCGATGGTCGCGGCCAGGACGGTGAGCCACAGTCCCCGCTGGTGGGGCTGGTGCAGCGCGGGCCGCGCCCGCCAGATCAGGGCGAACCACAGGCTGAGGACGCTCCAGAACCCGGCCAGGGACGCGAGTTCAGTCACCGACATCGACCGTCACTCCCAGGAAGGCGCCGAGCCGGCCGAGGCGTCCGCCCGCGCGGCCGGCCGTCCCGGCGCTCTGGATCAGGCTGGCGATCATCTCGGCCTCCTGCTCCTCGGCGGTCGAGTAACTGGTCCGGGCCATCAGCCGCCTGACGAGATGCGGCTGGAGACCGTCGAGGATCCCGGTGATCGGCCGGCCGTCCCCGGACGTGCCGCCACGGTGGTGGTCGCACAGCACATGGCCGATCTCGTGGAGGATGATGTGCTCCCGGTGCAGGGGAGCGGTCCGGGCCTCGTAGAAGACGTAGTCGGCGTCGTCCGTGCCCAGCCAGAGACCGCAGGCCCCCGCGACCGCCGCCTGCTCCGGCAGCTCCCGCAGCACCAGCCGGCGGCCTCTGAGTTGCTGCACCCGGGCGCAGACCGCGTCGAAGGAAAGAGACCGGTGCACTCCGAGATCACGCAGGATCGCCGTACATCGCCGCTGCAACTCGGCGTACTCGCCCGTTCGCCGCACGTGCTGTGTCACTCTCACTGGTCGTCGCCGCTCGGCTCTCCGTGCCGTCCCTTCCGGCCGGAACGAGGGGGACGTCCCCCCGGGCCGGGCTCGGGGGACATCGCGTTCACCACGGCCAGCAGGGCGTCCAGCCCGGCCTCGGGCAGCCCGTCGGCGCGGAAGGCCAGCGTGCGCACCTTGCTGTTCCCCAGGGCGACGGCGAACTCCATCTGCCGCCTCACCCGCTCGGAGACCTCCTCGTCGGTGAAGTAGTCCGGGGTCACCCCGAAGTGCTCCGCCAGGACCCGGAGGTGATCACGCGTCACGTTCTGCTTCCGGCCCGTCGCCAGTTCCCACAGATATGTGGCCGAGAACGTGCGCCCCGTGCTCTCCCGGATCTCCTCGGCGATCTTGCTGTACGGAGGCCGGTTGCCCCGGTAGTACGCGTTGACGATGTCCTCGAGCCGTCGGGCCAGGGACGACGCACCTGTCGTACCGCTTTCGGCGCTGCCACTGCTCGTCACGTCTCCAACTCCCGGGCGAGAGAAAGCTTCCTGCCCCCAGCGGACAGGGTGTCGCCTCAACCTATGCCTGTCACCGCCCCGTCGGGCACTCGATGGGCAATGTATTCAGGCCAAACAGGGGCGACGGGAAGCGCCAGCGGATCAGTTGACACGCTTTCATCCGCTCAGTACGGTCCCGCTTGCTTGCGCAATCGCACGGTAGCCCGAACGCCTTGCCGGCTGACCTCCGGCGACCCGGCGGCGCCGTGCATGAAGGCACAAGGGGGAAACGCGGCAATGACCAGCGGTGCCGGATCGGCGCTCTACGCCCGGATAGGCCAAAAGCTGAAGCAGGAGATATTGTCAGGCGTTTATGCGGAGGGCGAGTATCTGCCCTCGGCCGGCGAACTCGGAAAAAGATACGGCGCCAACAAGAACACGGTGCTGCGCGCGCTGCGCATGCTGCGCGCCGAAGGGCTGATCGACTTCGGCCGGGGCCGGGGCACGGTCGTGATGCACCCCGGCGGAAGAGCGGACCTCGCCGAGATAGCGGAGCAGCTCCGGCATGTGGTCAACCGGGCCGACGCCTCGGGGATCTCCCGGGCCGCCGTCGTGGCCGCCGTACAGCGGATTCCTCCGGTGGGCGGGCCCGGCGGACCCGGCGGGCCCGGCGGACCCGGCGGGCCCGGGGGACCCGGCGGACTCGGCGGACCCGCCGCGCCGGTGCGACGCGGGCCGGCGGCCCGCGGCCCGTACCGGCGCGGCACCGTTCGATGAAACCAATACGCAGGGTCACGATGACGCCAGGGAAGCCATGTGCCCCCGCCCCGCCCCCGGTTCCCTCCGCATCTTCCCGGCGCGCGGAAAGCGCCAGCTCGCGGCGATCCGCGCGGTCCGCTGCCGCGTAATCGCCGCACCACCACCCAGCGTATCGGGTGTGTTCTTTCATTGCTGCCCGTATTCGCCTCCGTCTAGATTCACCGGTGAGCGGACGGCCGGTCGGGCCACCGCTTCCACTCCTTCTCGGAAGGGAGGTGAAATGCATGGGTCGGAAGATCTACGAGGCGCCGGCGATGTTCATTGCCGGTGACTTCCGATCGGACACCGGATTCCTGCGGCGCGGTCCGCACGAGCCCAGGGTCCGGCTGCCGCTTGCCGCCTAGGGAATATCCAGGAGAACGATGTCGAGCCACGGCGAGAGCTGGTTTCTGGTACTTCCCGACAGCGAGGCCGGCCTCGCCGTGGCCTCGCTTGCGGAAAAACGACTGGGGGCCACGCCGGAAAAGCGCGTGTCCCACGCCTCCGGCCGTCCCTTTCTCATCGGATCCTGGGGCCCCGCGTTCGTCACGGCCACCCGGCACGGCCTGCGGATCGCGGTCATCGGGTGCAGTTCCGCCGACGAGCCTGAGACGGCGCAACTCCTCGCCGGGCAGGGCGATCTCGAGTCCGCCGCCCGCGCCGCACGCTCACTGCGCGGCGAGTTCCATCTCGTCGTCGCGGCCGGCGGGCGGCTGCGGATCCGCGGCACCGCGTCCGGGATGCGGAGGGTCTTCCACGGCGAGGCGGAGGGCACGACGGTGGCGGGCGACCGCGCGGACGTCGTCGCCCGGCTGCTCGACGCGCCCCTGGACGAGGAACTCCTGGCCGTCCGCCTGCTGGACTCCGTCCCCCATCCGCTCGGTGACATGCCGCTGTGGCGCGGGGTGCACGCCGTCCCCCCGGGCTTCCAGCTGGAGCTGCGCCCGGACGGCGTCTCCCGCACACGGTGGTGGAGCCCGCCCGAGCCCCGGCTGGGCCCGGAGGAGGGCGCGGCGCTGCTGCGCACGGAACTCGACGCGGCGGTCCGGGTGCGTACGCGGGTGGCCGGAACCCTCAGCTCCGACCTCTCCGGCGGACTGGACTCCACCGCCGTCTGCGCCCTCGCCGCCGCGGCGGGGGCCGCCCCGGTCGCCCTCACCATGGCCAGCCGCGACCCGGGCGACGACGACCTCCACTGGGCGAAGCTGGCCGCCGCCGGCCTCGACCACGCGGAGCACGTCGTGCTCCCCGCGGACCGGGTCCCGCTGTTCTACAGCGGCCTGCTGGAGGTCACCGGGCCGGTCGACGAACCCGCGCCGACCATTCTCGACCAGCCCCGGCAGCTCGCCGGCCACGACGAGATGCTGGCCCGCGGCTCCGCACTGCATCTCACCGGGATGGGCGGCGACCACGTCCTGTGGGGCCACCCGGCGCACGCACTCGAACGGCTCACCAGGGACCCGCTCGGCGCCCTGCGCCATCTGCGCGGCTACCGGGCGCACAACAGGTGGCCGCTGCGGGACGCCCTGTCGGTGATCGCCGACCGCAGGCCCTACGGGCAGTGGCTGGCCGACAGCGCCGGACGGCTCACCGCCGCACGGGCCGCGCCGCACAGCGCCGACGTGCTCGCCTGGGACGTCCCGCCCCGGATGCCCGGCTGGGCGACACCGGACGCCGTCGCCGCGGCGCGCGACAGGATGCGGCGGGCGGCGCAGTCGGCCGTTCCCCTGGGCCGCACCCGTGCCCGGCACAACGAGCTGAACATCCTCCGCCACGGAACGCGGGTGACCCGCGTCCTGCACCAGGTGGCCGAGCACGGCGGACTGCCCCTGGCCAGCCCGTTCTTCGACGACCGCGTCATCGAGGCGTGCTGGTCGGTCAGGGCCGAGGCCCGGTCCTCGCCCTGGCGGTACAAGCCCCTGCTCAAGGCGGCACTGCGCGGCGTCGTCCCCGCCGCCGTACTGGAACGCGAGACCAAGGGAGAGGCGTCCGCCGACGCGGCCAACGGACTGCGGGAGAACCGCGCCCGGATCGCCGGGCTGTGGCACGACTCCCGCCTCGCCCGGCTGGGACTGGTCGACCCGGACCGGCTCGTCGCGACCACCCTGCAGCCGTCCTCGCCCGAACTCCGGTACGCCGGCCTGGACTCCACGCTGGCCTGCGAGATCTGGCTGCGCACGACCTGAGCGCTGTCGATGCCGTCCACGCCGTTCATGCCATCCATGCCATCCATGCCGTCCATGCCGTCCATGCCGTCCATGCCGTCCGAAAGGGGAGCCCATGCGGCTGAGAGCCGATGTGTCACTGGTGGAGACCGACTACGGAAGGATCCTGCTGGACGGGCGGAGCGGAAAGTACTGGGAGCTCAACCCCACCGGCGGCCTGGTGCTGGACGAACTGCTGTCCGGCGGCGACCTCGACGCGGTGACCGGGCGGCTCACCGCCGAGTTCGAGGTCGGCGCGGAGCGGGCCCGGTCCGACGCCGAGGCGCTCCTCGCGGCGCTGCTCGAGGCGGGGCTGGTCGACCGGTGAGCTTCCAGACCGTACTGCGCCCCCGGTCCGCGGTCTCCCGGCGCGCGCGGCTGGCCGCTCGCCTGGCCGTGGCGGGGGCCAAGCCGCTCACCCGTCTGCCGCCGGACCGCATCCGCCGGCTGCTGACCCTGCTCGCCCGTGGCGCGCGGCCGGCCGGCTTCGAACAGGCGGCGGCCGCGCGGGACGCGGTGACCACGGTCAGCCTGGTGTGCGCCGGTCGCGAGGGCTGCCTTCAGCGCTCCCTCGCGACCGCGCTGCTGTGCCGCGCCCGGGGCACCTGGCCGACCTGGTGCGTCGGGGTGCGCACCGCCCCGCCGTTCGCCGCGCACGCCTGGGTGGAGGCCGGCGGCCGCATGGTGGGCGAGGGCGTCCCCGAGGGCTATTTCCGGGTGCTGATCAGCGTGGCACCGCACGACACGAGGGAGGGAACAGATGGCCGGCACGGCCGAGGATGAACGCGTCGGCGTCCGCGACCTGTTCGCGCTGCTCCTGCGGCGGCGCACGACCGTCGCCTGGGCGCTCACGCTGACGGTCGTCGGCACCGCGCTCGGGCTGCTGCAGCCGCTGATGACGATGCGGCTGATCGACCGGGTGGGGACCGGGCAGCCGCTGCTCGGCCCCGCTCTCCTGCTCGCGGGGCTGTTCGCCGCGCAGGCGTGCATCGAGGGCGCGGGCCAGTTCCTGCTCGACGTGGCCGGCGAGGGCGTGGTCCTGAGGCTGCGCAAGAACCTGGCCGGCCGGCTGCTGCTGGTGCGCGTCGACGCCTTCGACCGCCACCGCGTCGGCGATCTGCTCTCCCGGGTGGGGACGGACACCACCGTGCTGCGCGACATGGTGGCGGGCAGCTTCGTCCAGCTCGTCACCGTGGCCCTCACCGCGGCCGGCACGGCGGGACTGATGCTCTGGCTCGATCCCGTCATGTTCGCCGTCGTCATCGCCACGATCGCCGCCGCGGCGATCGTCGTGGCCGGGGTCATGGCCGGCATCCGCGGGGCCACCGAGCAGTCCCTCACGGACGTCGGCACCATGACGGCCGATCTCGAACAGGCACTCGGCAACATCCGTACCGTGCGCGCCTGCCGGGCCGAACTCCGCGAGGCCGAGCGCATCGGGGCGGACGCGGAGGCGGCCTGCGCCAGCGGGGTGCGCTCCGCGCGCCTCGGCTCCCTCGTGTCGCCGATGATGGAGGTCGCGGTCAACGGCTCGTTCCTGCTCGTGCTCCTCATCGGCGCGGTACGGGTCTCGGGCGGCGACATGACGATCAGCGAACTGGTCGCCTTCCTGCTCTACGCGACCTATCTGGTGATGCCGCTGGCCGGCCTCTTCAGCGCGGTCAGCCTCATCCAGCGCGGCCTCGGCTCCCTCAAACGCATCCAGGAAGCCCTGAAACTGCCCGTGGAGAGCACCCCCGACCCGGCCGAGGTCCCCGGCCCCGGCGCCGGCCCGCTCCTGGAACTGAGGGACGTGTCCTTCGGGTACGGGGACCGCCAGGTCCTGAACGGGGTGTCCCTGCGCATCCCGGAACGCGGCCACCTCGCCATGGTGGGCAGGTCCGGTGCGGGCAAGACCACCGTCACCTCCCTCATCGAGCGCTTCCACGACCCGGACGAGGGCACCGTGCTCTTCCGGGGCACCGACCTCCGGCGGCTGGAACACCGGGCCTACCGGCGGCACGTGGCCCTGGTGGAACAGCACACGCCCCTGCTGTACGGAACACTGCGCCACAACCTCGCCTACGCCGCGCCCGACGCCTCCGAGGACGCCGTCCGCGACGTGCTGGACACCGTCGGCCTCGGCCCGCTCCTGCGGCGCCTGCCCGACGGGCTCGACACCGAGGTGGGGGACCGGGGACTGCGGCTGTCGGGCGGTGAGCGCCAGCGCGTGGCCATCGCCCGCGCCCTGCTCGCCGAGCCCGATCTGCTGGTGCTCGACGAGCCCACCTCGCACCTCGACACCATCAGCGAGGCCGAACTGGCCGAAGCCCTCACGAAGGTCTCCGAACGCTGTGCCCTGCTGGTCATCGCCCACCGGCTGTCGACCGTGCGCGCCGCGCCGCGCATCGTCGTCATGGACGGCGGCCGGGTCAGCTCCGTCGGCACCCATGAGGAACTCCTCGCCCGCGACCCGGTGTACGGGCAACTGGTCGAAGGCCATCTGATCCAGGCGGAGGAGTCGGGCGAGCCGGCGGAGGAGCCGGGGGAGCCGGCGGAGAAACCGGGGGAGTCCGCGCAGTCCCCGGCGTCTGCGGCGTCCCCGAAGTCCGCGCAGGAGCGGGCGCTGTGACCTCGTCCGCGCACGGCACCCGGGAAGCCCGGCGCCACCCACCCGAGTGGACCGCCGCCCTGAAGCGCCTGGACCGGCTGACTCCGCGGGAGTCGGAGGTCTTCGCCCTGATGGCGGAAGGGCTGTCCAACGAGGACATGGCGCACCGGCTCCATCTGACCGAACGGACGGTGCGCGCCCATCTGTCGGCCATTTCCGAAAAGCTGGAACTGCATTCGCGGTTGACTCTCTGCCTGGCGTCCTATGTCTTCCGGAATACTGTCGCCGACGACAATATGTGCCGATGCGGCCGGCGAGCAGAATAGGAATCGCGCAGAAAGTTTCTGCGTGATTCCGCTGTCGGGCGGAATTCCTCACGGAAAGGAAACGACATGGCCGGCAACGAATTCGACCTGGACGTCCGGGTCACCTCGCCGTCCGTGGCCCCGGTGGACCGTTCACCGGCGTCCATCTCCTCGCTCCTCACGCGCTCCGTCTGCACCCGCGTGACCTGCAAGGGCACCTGCACCTGCGTGTGCACCACCAACTGCACCGCGGGGTGCGTGAAGAAGCCCTGACGCCCGGACTCACGTCCGGCAACGGGTGTTGCCGTGGGTTCAGCACGGCAACACCCGTTCCACCGCGACACACGTACGGCCGCGACCCGAGGGATGGACATGCTGGACGACTCGCTCACCGAACGCGCACACCGCGCGGTGCGTCTCGTCGCCGAACGGACCACGACCACCGACCAGGTGGCCGAACTGGCCCTGACCGCCGCGGAACAGGCGGTGCACCCCGTGGGCTGGTACCCGCCGAGCCTCAGTCACGGCCAGGCCGGGACCGCCCTGCTGCACCTGTACGCCGCCCGCGCCGGGCTCGGCGACCGGGAGACCGCCTTCGGGCACATCAGGGAGGCGGTGGCCGGCACCCGGACCGTACCGCTGGAGAACCCGGGCGTCTTCGGCGGGACCAGCGGGCTCGCCC
Source organism: Streptomyces sp. NPDC004065 (assembly GCF_044903565.1). NCBI lineage: Bacteria > Bacillati > Actinomycetota > Actinomycetes > Kitasatosporales > Streptomycetaceae > Streptomyces > Streptomyces sp. NPDC004065. Next base: position 58,400 of record NZ_JBJDQT010000010.1, read on the forward strand.
TGGCGCTGGCCGACTGCGCCGCCGACGAACCGCGCTTCCTGCCGAGCCTGCGCCGGGTGCACGAACAGCTCGCCGCCCAGGTCCTGGACACCGACTACCCGGCCGTCGAACGCGCCGTGAGCGACGCCGACTACGACTGGATCGGCGGAGCGGCCGGCGTGCTCGCCTACCTCGCCACGGTCGACGACCCGGGCCCCGCCGTCCGTGAGGCCGTGCACAGGCTCATCGACCATCTGGTGTGGCTGAGCGAACCGGCGCGGTCCGCGGGCACCCCGCGCCGCTGGCTGCTCGTCCCCGACGTCTACCCGCCCGTAGGCGACCACCACGCCCGATACCCCCACGGTTACCTCAACCTGGGCTTCTCGCACGGCGTGCCGGGCGTCGCCGCGGCCCTCGCGTCGGCCGCCGCCGCGGGCCACCGGCACCCGGGACTGGAACCGGCCGTGTCCACCTTCACCGCCTGGATCCTCGGGCACCGGGCCGCCGACGAGTCCGGCCCGCTGTGGCACGACGGCGTGCCGGTCGACGAGCACGGCGAGGAACGGCCCCACACCCACGGCCACGACCGGATCGCCTGGTGCTACGGCACCGCCGGGGTCGCCTCCGCACTGCTCGGCGTCGCCCGCGCCACCGGCGACAGCGGCCTGCTGGCCACCGCGGTCACCGCGTTCGAGGCCGTCCTGCGCAGGGCCGAGCGGGCCGGGCCGCCCTCGCCCACCCTGTGCCACGGACAGGCCGGACTGCTGATGATGTGCCTCGCGTTCGCGCCCTTCAGCCGCCTGGCGCGCGACCGGACGCCCGTGCTGCTCGACCGGCTGCTCGGCCACGCGGACGAGAAGCGGCCGGCGGTGTTCGCCGACCACGAACTGCCCGGACACCTGGTGGACGACCCGGGCCTGCTGACCGGGGCCGCCGGTGTGGCCCTCACGATCCTCGCGGCCCTGAACGACGACCGACCGGCCTGGTTCCGGGCCTTCCTCGTGAGGTGACGCGCATGTCCCGGTACGTACCCGCCGACTTCTACCTGCTGCGTGCTCCCGCGCTGCCCGTGCAGACCTGGCTCGGCTTCATGAGCGACCCGCGGCGGACGGACGAGGCGCTGTTACGGCTGGCCCGCGACCCCGAGGTCCGGCGGGCGGTCTTCGTCGCCAGCGAGGACCTGGCGGAAGGGCTCACGCACCTGGAACGGATGTCCCACAGGAGCGTGGCGCGCCTGCACTCGCGGCTGTGGCGCTACCTCACCCGGATGTCCACCCGGCCCACCCCCTTCGGGGCCTTCTCCGGCGTCGCCGCGGGCACCTTCTCCGACCGCACCACCGCACGCCTGGGCAGCCCGGTCCTCACCGGCGCCCGGGTGCGCGCCGACATGGCGTGGATCCTCGCCTGCATCGAGCGGCTCGAGAGCGACCCGGAGATCTGGAAAGGGCTGCGGATCGTCCGCAACGCCACGGCCCATGTCTGCGGCGACCGGATGGTCCTGCCGCACGCCGACGTCTACGGCCGGAGCGACGCCACCTCGGTGCGCGTGCGGGCGACCCCCGCCGTGCGCACCGTCCTGGACACCGCCGAGCAGCCCGTGACCCACCAGGAGATCGTCGACGCGCTGTCGGCCGCCTTCCCCGAGGCGTCCGCGACGGCCAGGGAGAGCCTGGTGCAGCGGCTGTGGGACCTCAACTTCCTCACCAGCGACCTCCGTCCGCCCCAGACGTCGGCCAGGCCCGAGGAGCACCTGCTCGACCGGCTCACCGCCGTCCCGCGGGCGGCCGACGCCGTCGAGCGGCTGCGCGAGGTCGTCGAGCTGACCCGGCGCGCGGACGACCCGGCCTCGCTCGCGCGGCTGCGCGCCGCCCAGGAGAAGCTCGTACCCGGCTACACGGGCCAGACCTACCAGCTGGACTCCACCGTCGGCCTGCGGCCGGACGAGCTCAACCGGGCCGTCGCCGACGCGGCGGCCGACACGGTGGACGTGCTGATGCGGCTGAGCGCGGCCACCGGCCACGGCATGGCCCATCTGACCCGCTACCGGGAGGAGTTCCTCGAACGGTACGGCCACGGCGTCCGCGTCCCCGTCCTGGAGCTGCTCAGCCCGGACCAGGGCCTGGACGCCCCGGAGTCGTACACCCAGCCGCCCCGCACGGCCGGCCCGCCCGGTACCGCCGGCCTCGAGGACACCTCCTCCTACGACCGTGCCGTCGTGGAGTTCGCACAGCGGGCCTGGCACGACGGGTCCCTCGAGGCGGAACTCACCGACTCCTGGCTCGACCGCCTCGCCCCCGAGAAGTCCCCGGGGCCGCTGCTGCCCACGATGGACCTCTACCTCCAGCTGGAGGCCGCCGACCGGCGGGCCGTCGACCGGGGCGAGTGGCGGGCCGTCGTCCGCGCCGACGGACTCGCCCACGGCGGGCGCACGTTCGGCCGCTTCTTCGACCTCCTCGGCGACCGTGCCGTCGAGCGGCTGCGCGACCTCGCCCGGCGCGAGGAGGAACTCCAGCCGCACGCGGTCCACGCACAACTGGCGTACCTCCCCACCTACGGCCGGGCCGGGAACGTCGCCGCGCACCCGGGCCTGCGCCGCTACGAGATACCCGTCAACACCGGCCCGTCCGTGCCCGCCGACCGGGTACTGCCCCTGGACGACATCCTGGTGGGCGCCGACGACCGCCGGTTCCACCTGTGGTCGCGGCGGCTCGGCCGCGAGGTCGTCGTCACACAGCACCACATGCTCAGCCCGCTGGCGGCCCCCAACGTCGCCCGTTTCCTGCTGGAGGCCTCGCAGGACGGCTGCGTGATGCCCGGCGGATTCCACTGGGGCCCCGTCGCCCACGCGCAGTTCCTGCCCCGGGTGACCCGCGGCCGGGTGGTGCTCCGCCCCGCGGAATGGCGGCTGGACGGCCGCGGCCTCGCGGACCTCACGGCCTGGCGCGAGCGGTGGAGCGTGCCCCGCCACGTCTACCTCGTGGAGCACGACAACCGGCTGCTGCTCGACCTCGACCACCCCCGCTGCGTCGCCGAACTGCGCGAGGAGGTCCGCCGCAAGGGCGGTCCGGCCGTCCTCCTGCACGAGATGCTGCCGGACTTCGCGCACCACTGGCTCAGCGACGACGCCGGGCGGCGGTACACGGAGGAGATCGTCGTCCCCGTCGTGGCGGCCCGCCCCGACGTCGTGGACCGCGGCACGCCCGGCCTCCCCGTGGAGATCCCGGCACGGCGCCACCTGCCGGGCGGCGCATGGTCGTACCTCAAGCTGTACGCCGCCTTCGAACGCCACGACGAGATCATCGCCGGCCCGCTGCGCGAACTCGTCGCGCACCTGCGCGCCCAGGACGTCGTGGACCGGTGGTTCTACATCCGCTACGCCGATCCGCGCCCGCATCTGCGCATCCGGGTGCGCAGCGACCGGCCCTGGATGCTCGGCCGGCTCGCCGCGTGGGGCAAGGGCGTGGTGGACAGCGGACTCGCCCAGGACCTCGCCCTGGACAGCTACTGCCCCGAGACCCTGCGCTACGGCGGCCCCGACACCTTCGACACCGTCGAGGCGTTCTTCGAGGCGAACAGCGACGCCACGGCCCAACTGATCGCCGAGCGCGCGGAGTTCCCGGACATCGCCGACGAAGACCTGGCCATGGCCGCGGTGGACACCCTCCTCGCACAGTGGGGCGTCCCCCTCGCCGACCGCCCCGGCCTCCTCCCCGGCCACGGCGACGACGCCGCCACCCGCGACGACTTCCGCAAGCGACGCGACTACCTGTGCGAACTGCTGCTGCCCTGGGACCGGTCCACCCACGACCGGGGCCGCGACCACCGCCTGCGGATCGCGGCGGCCCTCGCCCCCCAGGAAGGGGCCGTCCGGGCCGTGGCCGCGGCCGTCGGCGAGGCCGCCGCGCGCGAACGCCTCGCGGTGCCCTTCGCCCATCTCCTCGGCAGCCTCGCCCATATGCAGGTCAACCGCCTCCTGCCGGTCGACCGGGCCCGGGAGGACCGCTGCTACGGCCTGCTGCGGCACACCCTGCGCGCCCTGCGCGGCCGGCTGGCCGCCGAGGAGGCCAGGTGATCTGGCTCCGCGTGGTGCGGCTGTTCTGGAAGCTGAGCGCCCGGAAGGTCACCGCGTTCACCGTCGTCTCCGTCCTGTCGGCCGCCGTCCCCGGCGTACAGGTCGCGCTGACGGCGAGCGCCGTGCAGTCCGTGGCGCACGCCGCCGGGGGCAGCGACGGGGCACAGGGCCAGGCGCTGCGGGCGGGCACCGCCCTGCTGCTGATCGCCGTGGCCGGACACGCGCTGGACGTGTGGGGACAGTACCTGGACTCACTGCTCCGCCTGGAACTGACCACCAGGATCGGCGAGCGGGTGATGCTCAAGGGCACCCGGCTCGACCTGGAGCAGTACGAGAACGCCGAGGCGTACGACAGCCTCCAGCGCGCCTTCCAGGAGAGCAGCGGAGGCCGCATCTACCAGATGTTCTCCGAGCTCCTCACCGTCAGCCGCGAGTTGGTCACCGTGGTCTCGGTGAGCGCCGTGCTGTTCACCTGGTCGCCGTGGGTGGCCGCGTTCATCCTGGTGTCACCGGTCCCCTCGGTGATCGCCCACATGATCTACACGCACAAGGCGTACGCCGTCGAGTACGACCGCGCGGCCGACCGCCGGCGGATGTACTACTACCAGTACCTGACCACGACGGACCACTCCTTCAAGGAGGTGCGCCTGTTCCAGCTCGGACCGCACTTCGTCGAGCGGTACCGCGCACTCGCCCGGGAGTTCTTCCGCGTCGACCGGCGGCTGGCCCGGTCCCAGTCGGCCCTCGTGGGCGCGCTGGGGACGCTCAGCGTCCTCGCCTCCTCCGGCGCGCTGCTGTGGGCCATCGCCTCCGCCGCGGACGACGGGCAAGTGGGCCGCCTGGCCGGCTGTCTGCAGTCCATGGGCGCCATCCAGGCCTCGGCGCACGGCATGCTCCTCGGGATCGCCTCGCTCTACAAGGACACGCTCTTCCTCGGGAACCTCTTCGCGTTCCTGGACCTGCCGGAGCGCCGGATCACCGGCGGAAGCCGGCCGTTCCCGGCGACGCTGCGCAAGGGCATCGAGTTCCGCGACGTCAGCTTCGTCTACCCCGGCACCGACCGGCTCGTCCTGGACGGGGTCGACTTCCTGCTGCCCGCCGGGCAGTGCGTGGCGCTGGTCGGCCAGAACGGCGCGGGCAAGACGAGCGTGGTCAAACTGCTGACCCGGCTCTACGAACCGACGGCCGGCCGGATCCTGATCGACGACGTACCGATCGAGGAATACGACCTCGACGACCTCCAGCGCCACATCGGCGTCATCTTCCAGGACTTCATCCGCTACGAGATGTCCTTCCGCGACAACATCGGCTTCGGCCGCGTCGAGGCCCTGGACGACGACGAGCGCATCCGGGCCGCCGCGACCGCAGGCGCAGCCGACACCGTCGTCGCGGACCTCCCCGACCACTACGACACCATGCTCGGCAGACACTTCGAGGAAGGCCGGCAACTGTCGGGCGGCCAGTGGCAGAAGGTGGCCCTCAGCCGGGCCTTCATGCGCAAGGCCCCCGTGGTCGTCCTCGACGAACCCACGTCCGCGATCGACGCCGAGGCCGAGGCCGAGATCTTCGGCCGGCTGCGCGACATCGCCGGCGAGGCCACCTGCCTGATCATCGCCCACCGCTTCTCCACGGTGCGCCTCGCCGACCGGATCGTGGTCCTGGACGAAGGCAGGGTCACCGAGGAGGGCACTCACGACCAACTGCTGGACGCGGGCGGCGTCTACGCCCGGCTGTTCAAGCTCCAGGCAGCGGGATACCTCGGCGAACCCGCCTCTCAGTGAAGGCCAGTCCCATGGAAACGTCCGTCATCTTCCCCGTCATGCCCAAGGACCCCGCGGACGTGGTTCCGTTCGCGGAACTCGTCGCCGGAGGGCACCTGGCGCGCCTGTGGCAGGGCCAGTCCCTCACGGTCGAACCCCATCAGCTGTTCGCGTATCTCGCGGGCATGGGGTTCCGGCTGCCGGTCGGCACGTCCGTGACCCTGATGCCGCTGCGCCACCCGATGGAGGCGGCGGCACAGGCCCGCTCCCTCGCCCTGCTGACCGGCAGCCGCACCACGCTCGGAGTCGGGCCCGGATCACCCGACTTCGTCGCGAGTCTGCGCGGCGAGCCCTACGAGAGCCCGGCAGCCGCGTGCGCCGACTACCTCCGCCGGCTGCGCGGACATCTCGACGAGCGCGCGGCGGAGGCGCCCGGCGGGCACGGGCCGCCCTCCGGCCCGCTGCCCCGACTCGGCCATCCCGGAGTGGAGATCGGCCTGGGCGTCCTGCGCCCGGCGCTGGCCCGGGTGGCCGGTGAACTGGCCGACGCGGCGATCACCTGGATGACACCGCCCGGCTACCTCGCCCGTGACCTCGTCCCCGCCCTCGAGCGCGGCGCCGCGGCGGGGGGCCGCCCGGCGCCGCGCCTGGTCACCGTCGTCCACGTCGCCGTCGCCCGCAAGGGCCGCGATCCGCGGCAACTCGCCTTCACGGCCGCCCGCGCACACCTCGGCGCGCCGCACTACACCGACATGCTCGGACGCGCGGGACTGCGGGTGCACCCGTCGCAGCCCTATCTCAACGCGCGCGCCCTGGTCGAATCGGGCACCTTCGTCCACGGAACACCGGCCGAAGTGGCGGCCGCGCTGCGGGAGTACGCCCGGGCCGGCGTGGACGAGGTGGTCCTCAACACGGCGGGCACGGGTCTCGTGCACGGCTGGCCCGCCGCCGTCGAGGACCTCGCGGAACTCTCGGCCGAAATACGCCTCGCCCAGCCGGACTTGATCGCGTGATGGCTAGGCTCGCCGTGCGGGGAAGTGACGCGAAAGGAAAGAACGATGAGCGACGAAGTGCGGCGGTGGCTCGAGGAGAACGCACTGCCGTTGCCCGACGCGCACGCCGGGGCGCCGAAACCGGATCACACCGGCCTGGAACCGCTGCGGAAGACCCTGGACGACGTCCAGGTCCTCGGAATGGGCGAGGCGACGCACGGGACCGCCGAATTCTTCCGGCTCAAACACCGATTACTGCGCTTCCTCGTCGAGGAGATGGGCTGCACCGCCCTGGCCATGGAGGCCGGCGCCTCGGCCGCGCGGGCCGTCGACGACCATGTGGTGCACGGCACCGGTGACGCCGCCGACGCGCTCGCCGGCCTCGGCTTCTGGACCTGGCGGACCCGCGAGATGCTCGATGTCGTCGAGTGGCTGCGGGAGCACAACCGGACCGTCCCGCCGGAGCGCGCCGTGCGGTTCGCCGGGATCGACCCACAGCGCTGCGGGCCCTCCCTGACCGCCCTGGACGCCGTACTGCGCGCCTTCGCGCCGGAACGGGCGGGCCTCACCGCCGGCCCGCTCGGCGTCCTGGCCGACGCGAAACCGGGATCCCCCGCGGTGCGGGGGCCGCGACTGCCCGCCGAGGCACGCGCACTCGTGCGCTTCCTCGAGGAGGACCGGGACCGCCTCGCCGCACGCGCCGGAGCCGGGACGGCCGACGACGCACTCCGGCACGCACGGCTGATCGCGGCGGCGGCCGACGTCGTCTCGCGGCCGCTGCACGGCGCGGGCGGGGAACCGGGCGCCCTCGCCGCCCGGGACCGGTACATGGCGCAGGAGGTGATCTCCCTGGCGGAACGGACGCCCGGAAGGGTCGCCGTGTGGGCCCACAACGGCCATGTCGCGACCGGCTGTTACGCCGGAGACGTACCCGCGATGGGCCGGCACCTGCGGAGCCGCTTCGGGGAGCGCTACTACGCCCTCGGCCTGCTCTTCGGCGAGGGCGCCTTCCGCGCCCGCCCGGCCAACTCCGCGACGCGCGCGCCCAAAAAGCACACCGTCGGCGCGGCGGGCCCGCGGTCCGTCGAGGGCGTGCTCGCCTCGGTCACGCCGCAGGACCACATCGTCGACCTGCGCGCCGGCCGGGCCCTGCCCGCCGTCGCCGAGTGGCTGGCGGAGCGCCGGTTCGTACGGTCCTTCGGCGCCGCGGTGCCGCGCGTGACGTACCGCTTCCAGCTGACCCCGACGGTGCCGGCCCAGGAGTACGACGGGCTGGCGTACGTGGCCCGTTCGACGCCTTCGACTCCCCTGCGCTGAACGGCCGGCTCTCGCCGGTCCGCCGGGACAATGGGAAGGACACGCGTGCGCGATCCGTGAGGTGATGACAGATGCGGTTCACCACCCGCCCCACCCTCCAGGGCACCTTCGGGATGGTGTCCTCCACCCACTGGCTCGCCTCCCAGTCCGCGATGGCGGTCCTGGAGGACGGCGGCAACGCCTACGACGCCGCCGTGGCCGGCGCCTTCGTGCTGCACGTCGTCGAACCGCACCTCAACGGGCCCGCCGGGGAGGTGCCGATCCTGCTCGCCCCGGCGGGCGGCGGGGTGCGGGTGCTGTGCGGGCAGGGCGTGGCGCCGGCCGGGGCGAGCGCCGCGCACTACCGGGCACTGGGCCTGGACCTGGTGCCCGGCACCGGGCCGCTGGCCGCCGCCGTCCCGGGCGCCTTCGACGCCTGGATGCTCCTGCTGCGCGACCACGGCACCAAGTCCCTCGCCGACGTCCTGAAGTACGCCATCGGGTACGCCGACCACGGGCACGCGCCCGTCGAGCGCGTCGGCGAGACCGTGCGCGGCGTGCGGACCCTGTTCCAGACCGAGTGGACCTCCTCCGCCGCGGTCTACCTGCCCGGCGGGCGCCCGCCCCGGCCGGGGGAGCTGTTCCGCAACCCCGCCCTCGCCGCCACCTGGCGGAGGCTGCTCGCCGAGACCGCGGGCGCGGCAGGGCGGGAGGCGCGGATCGAGGCGGCCCGCCAGGTGTGGCGCCGCGGCTTCGTCGCCGAGGCGCTGGTCCGTCAGGCCCGGCGGCCCACGAAGGACACCAGCGGGGAGCACCGCACCGGCACCCTGACCGCCGCCGACCTCGCCTCCTGGTCCGCCCACTACGAGGACCCGGTGACGTACGACTGGAACGGCTGGACCCTGTGCAAGCCCGGCCCCTGGAGCCAGGGCCCGGTGTTCCTCCAGCAGCTCGCCCTGCTCCCGCCCGAGCTGCCCCCGTACGGGTCCGCCGACTACGTCCACCTGCTGATCGAGGGCTGCAAGCTCGCCATGGCCGACCGGGAGGCCTGGTACGGGGACGCCGCCGAGGTCCCGCTGGCCGAACTGCTCTCGGCGCCCTACAACGACGTACGACGGCGGCTGGCCGGCCCCCGCGCCAGTCACGAACTGCGGCCCGGCAGCCCCGGCGGCCGCGCCCCCCGGCTGAGCGCGCACGCGCACACCCGCGCCGCCGACCCGGGCGACTTCGACGCCCTGGGCGTCGGCGAGCCGACCGTGGCCGAGCCGACCGTGGCCGACCCCGCCACCTCCCCGGCGCCGGGCGAACCCGAGGTCGCCGCCGACGGCACCACCCGCGGCGACACCTGCCACATCGACGTGGTGGACCGCTGGGGCAACATGATCGCCGCCACGCCCAGCGGAGGCTGGCTCCAGTCCAATCCGGTCGTCCCCGAACTGGGCTTCCCGCTCGGCACCCGGCTCCAGATGGCCTGGCTGGACGAGGGCCTGCCGGGCACGCTGACGCCCGGCCGCCGCCCGCGCACCACGCTCAGCCCGACCCTCGCGCTGCGCGACGGGGAGCCGGTGCTGGCCTTCGGCACGCCCGGCGGGGACCAGCAGGACCAGTGGCAGCTGCACTTCTTCCTCGCGGCCGTGCTGCGCGCCCCCGTCCGCGGCGGCCTCGACCTGCAGGGCGCCGTGGACGCCCCCAACTGGCACAACGACTCCTTCCCCGGCTCCTTCTACCCGCGCGGCATGCGCCCCGGCGCGGTCACCGTCGAGTCCCGCACGCCCCCCGGCGTCGTCGCGGAGCTGCGCCGGCGCGGTCACGACGTGACGGTCGGCGACGCCTGGTCCGAGGGCCGCCTGTGCGCGGTCGCCCGGGACCCGCGCACCGGTGTGCTGTCCGCCGCCGCCAACCCGCGCGGCATGCAGGGGTACGCCGTGGGGCGGTGACCGTGACCGGCGCGCGGCCCGTAGGGCGGGTGTTCATCCCGATTCCACCCGGAGCGCACCGGCCGGGCGGGGATTGTCAGTGGGGCGTGGTCTCATGGGAGGCATGATCGAAGAGACGGAGACCATCGAAGGGTTTCTCGCACGTCACTCGGCCGACGTGGAGGAGGCGGTCCGCAAGGCGGCCGCGGCCGAGATCATGCCCCGCTTCCGCCGGCTCGAGGACCACGAGGTCGCGCACAAGTCCGGGCCGCACGACCTGGTGACGGACGCCGACCGTCTGGCGGAGCGGTACCTCACCGACGCGCTCGGCGCGCTGCTGCCCGGCTCCCTCGTCGTCGGCGAGGAGGCGGTGCACGCCGACCCCGCGGTCTACGAGGCCATACGGGGCGACGCCCCCGTCTGGATCGTCGACCCCGTCGACGGCACCCGGCAGTTCGTGCACGGCGACCCCGGCTTCTGCACCCTGGTCGCCCTCGCCCGGCGCGGACAGGTGCTGGCCTCCTGGACGTACGCACCGGCACGCGACCAACTCGCCACGGCGGTACGGGGCCGGGGCGCCCACCTCGACGGCACGCCCCTGCGCTGCGGAGCCCCGGATCCGGGCAGCCCGCTGCGTGTCGCCACCTCCCACCCGGACTTCACGACGGACGACCAGAAGCGCGCCCTGCTCGGCCTGTGGGCCGACGGTGTCGCCCCGCGCCCCTGCGGCTCCGCGGGCCTGGAGTATCTCGCCGTCGCCCGGGGCGAGTCGGACGCCGTGGTCTTCTCGTGGGAAGCGGCCTGGGACCACGCCGCGGGCCTGCTGCTGGTGGAGGAGGCCGGCGGCGCGCACCTGACCTCGGCGGGCCTGCCGTTCCGCGTCACCGGTTCCAACGCCCTGCCGTTCACCGCGGCCCGGGACGAGGCGACGGCGCGGCACCTGCTGGGGCTGCTGTCCGGCGCGTCCTGAGCCGCGCGGACGGAACCGGCCCCGCGGGCGGGGACGGAAACCGGGCCCGCGGACGAGGGCGCGGAACCGGGCCCCCGGCGAGGGTGCGGAACCGGGCCCGCCGCCCGGGTCGGATGCCGTATGCGCGGGCGGGGACGGACCCCTGTACCCGGGCCCGGACGCCCTGGACCCCTGGGTGCCGGGGCGGCGGCATATCCTGACCCCGAGTGGCCATCGGCTGACGAAGGGGTCCGAAGGTGCCGTCGATGCTCGATGCCGTCGTGGTGGGTGCGGGACCGAACGGCCTGACCGCCGCCGTGGAGCTCGCCCGCCGCGGCTTCGCCGTGGCCGTGTTCGAAGCGTGCGACACCGTCGGCGGCGGCGCCCGCACCGAGGAGCTCACCCTGCCCGGCTTCCGGCACGACCCGTGCTCGGCCGCGCACCCCCTCGCCGTCAACTCGCCCGCCTTCCGCGCCCTGCCCCTGGAGCGCTACGGCCTGCAGTGGCTGCACGCCGAACTGCCCATGGCCCATCCCTTCCCGGACGGCACCGCCGCGGTGCTGGCCCGCTCCGTCGCACGGACCGCCGCCTCCATGGGCCCGCGCGACGCGGGCGCCTACCGCAGACTGGTCGCCCCCTTCCTGACCCGGTGGGACACCCTGGTCAAGGACTTCATGTCGCTTCCGCTGACCGCGCTCCCGCGCGACCCGGTGACCCTCGCCCGCTTCGGCCTGGCCGGCCTGCCCCCGTCGACCTGGCTGATGCGCCGCTTCCACGACGAACGGGCCAGAACGCTCTTCGCCGGCCTCGTCGCGCACGTCATGGCCCCGCTCAACGGCTTCGCCACCGGCGCCGTCGGACTCGTCTTCGCGCTGGCCGCGCACGCCCGCGGCTGGCCGGTGGCCCGCGGCGGCTCCCAGGCGATCTCCGACGCCCTGGCCGCGTACCTCAAGGACCTCGGCGGCGTCCTGCACACCGACTACGAGGTCAAGCGCCTCGACGACCTGCCGCCCGCGCGGGCGTACGTCTTCGACACCTCGCCCACCGCGCTGGCCCGCATCGCCGGCCTCGGCCGCTACTACGACGGGTACCGCTACGGCCCCGGCGTCTTCAAGATCGACTACGCGCTGGACGGCCCGGTGCCCTGGACCGCCGAGGCGGCCCGCGTCGCCGGCACCGTGCAGATCGGCGCGGACAGCGCCGAGATCGGCGCCGCGCTGCGCGCCGCGTCCCGCGAGGGCCGCGCACCCGACCGCCCGTTCCTCATCACGGTCCAGCCCGGCGTGGCCGACCCCACCCGGGCCCCGGACGGCAAGCAGGTCTTCTGGGCGTACGGGCATGTGCCCAGCGGCTGGACGGGCGACCTCACCGACGCCGTGGAACGCCAACTGGAGCGCTTCGCACCGGGCTTCCGCGACCGCGTCCTCGCCCGCGCCACCGCCGGCCCGCCCGAACTGGCCGCCCGCAACCCCAACTACGTCGGCGGCGACATCGGCTCCGGCGCGGCGAGCGGACTGCAGCTCCTGCTGCGTCCCAAACTGTCCCTGTTCCCCTACACCACCCCGCACCCCGCCGTGTTCATCTGCTCCTCCGCCACCCCGCCCGGCCCCGGAGTGCACGGCATGTCGGGGCACAACGCCGCCAAGGCGGTCTGGAGGAGGCTGCGCCACAGATGACCACCGCTCCCGCCATCACCCTCGTCCAGGGCGACATCACCCAGCAGAGCGCCGACGCCATCGTCAACGCCGCGAACTCCTCCCTGCTCGGCGGCGGAGGCGTCGACGGCGCCATCCACCGCCGGGGCGGGCCGGAGATCCTCGAGGAGTGCCGCGCCCTGCGCGCCTCGCGGTACGGCAGGGGCCTGCCCACGGGGCAGGCGGTCGCCACGAGCGCGGGCCGGCTCCAGGCCCGCTGGGTGATCCACACCGTCGGCCCGGTGCACAGCCTTCAGGAGGACCGCTCCCACCTGCTGGCCTCCTGCTACCACGAGTCACTGCGCGTGGCCGAGGAGCTCGGCGCCCTCACGGTGGCCTTCCCTGCGATCTCCACGGGCGTCTACCGCTGGCCCATGGACGACGCGGCCCGTATCGCCGTGGCCGCCGTCCGGTCGTCGCGGGCCGCCGTCGAGGAGGTCCGCTTCGTCCTCTTCGACGACCGGGCCCACGCCGCCTTCGCGGCCCAGCTGCACTGACCGCCCGGACCCGGGCGGGAGGGCACCACCTGCCCTCCCGCAGCCGGGCGATCCGCACCGCCCCAGCCCAGGCGACGTCACTGTCGGATTCCCGCCAGCCATCGCCCGCCCGGTGCCCGATGCTGGACCCATGCGAAACGGGATGCACACCGACCGGGAGCGCTGTGTGCGCGCGGTCCAGTCCAAGGACGCACGGTTCGACGGCTGGTTCTTCACCGCCGTCCTGACCACCCGCATCTACTGCCGGCCGAGCTGCCCCGCGGTGCCGCCCAAGCCGGAGAACATGACCTTCCACCCGAGCGCCGCCGCCTGCCAGCAGGCCGGGTTCCGGGCCTGCAAGCGCTGCCGCCCCGACGCCAGCCCCGGCTCGCCCCAGTGGAACCACCGCGCCGACCTCGTGGCCCGCGCGATGCGGCTGATCTCCGACGGCGTCGTGGACCGGGAGGGCGTGCCCAGCCTCGCCGCCCGCCTCGGCTACAGCACCCGCCAGATCGAGCGCCAGCTCCTCGCCGAACTCGGCGCCGGCCCGCTCGCGCTCGCCCGGGCCCAGCGCGCCCAGACGGCCCGGCTGCTGATCGAGACGACCGCCCTGCCGATGTCGCGGATCGCCTTCGCGGCGGGCTTCTCCTCCATCCGCACCTTCAACGACACCGTCCGCGAGGTGTTCGCACTGGCCCCCGGCGACCTGCGCGCCCGCGTCCCGCGGAGCACCGGCGGGCGCCCGGCCGGGCCCGCGGCGTCCCCACCCGGCGCACTCACCCTGCGCCTGCCGTTCCGCACCCCGCTCAACCCGGACAACCTCTTCGGCCATCTCGCGGCGACTGCCGTACCCGGCGTCGAGGAGTGGCGCGACGGCGCCTTCCGGCGGACCCTGCGCCTGCCCTACGGCCATGGCATCGCCGCCCTGACCCCGCGGCCCGACCACATCGGCTGCCGCCTCACCCTCAGCGACCTGCGCGACCTGCCCGTCGCCATCAGCCGCTGCCGGCGCATGCTCGACCTGGACGCCGACCCCGTCGCCGTGGACGAGCAGTTGCGCACGGACCCGGCCCTGGCCCCCCTGGTCGACAAGGCCCCGGGCCGCCGCGTGCCGCGCACCGTCGACGAGGCCGAGTTCGCCGTGCGCGCCGTGCTCGGCCAGCAGGTGTCCACCGCCGCCGCCCGCACCCACGCCGCCCGCCTGGTCACCGCCCACGGCGAACCCGTCGGCGACCCCGAGGGGGGCCTCACCCACCTCTTCCCGGAGCCCGCGGCGCTGGCCGCCCTCGACCCCGAGTCACTGGCGATGCCCCGCACCCGGCGCACCACCCTCACCACCCTGGTGCGCCGCCTCGCCGACGGAGAACTCCGTCTGGGCGCGGACAGCGACTGGCAGCACACCCGCGCCCAGCTCCTGGACCTGCCCGGCTTCGGCCCCTGGACCGCCGACGTCGTCGCCATGCGCGCCCTGGGCGACCCCGACGCCTTCCTCCCCACCGACCTCGGCATCCGCCGCGCCGCACGCGCGCTCGGCCTGCCCTCCACCCCGGCCGCCCTCACCGCCCGCGCGTCCGCCTGGCGGCCGTGGCGGGCGTACGCCGTGCAGTACCTGTGGGCGACCGACAGCCACCCCATCAACTTCCTGCCCGTCTGAGGTTCCCCGATGAAGCAGCACACCGTCACCGACAGCCCCTACGGCCCCCTGACCCTCGTCGCCGAGGACGGCGTCCTGTGCGGCCTGTACATGGCCGGTCAGCGCCACCGCCCGCCCGAGGAGTCCTTCGGCGACCGCGACGACACCCCCTTCGCCGCGGCGAAGGAGCAGCTGAGCGCCTACTTCGCGGGCGAGTTGCGGACCTTCACCATCCCGCTGCGGCTGCGCGGCACCCCGTTCCAGCTGAAGGTCTGGGAACAACTGCGCGCCATCCCGTACGGCGAGACCCGCTCCTACGGCCAACTCGCCCACGCCCTGGGCAACCCCGGCGCCTCCCGGGCCGTCGGCCTCGCCAACGGCCGCAACCCCATCGGCGTCATCGTCCCCTGCCACCGCGTCGTCGGCGCGACAGGCAGCCTCACCGGCTACGGCGGCGGCCTGCCCCGCAAACGCCGCCTGCTGGACTTCGAACGCGGAACAGGCCTGTTCTGAGCCCCGCCCGGCGAGTCCCCGGTCACCCGCCCGCAAAGCTGCCCGTCCGCCGGCGGCCCATCGAGGCCGTCAACCCATGGTGCTCAGCCGGTGCAGCAGGGCGGGCAGGGCCGTGCTGATGGGGGTGCGGATGACCTCGGCGGCGAGGTCGTCGTACGGCGTGGGTTCGGCGTTGACGATGATGAGGCGGGCGCCGTGGTCGGCGGCGACGCCCGCGAGGCCGGCGGCGGGCTGGACCTGGAGGCTGGTGCCGACGGCGATGAACACGGTGCAGGCCTTGGTGACGGCGACCGCGTTGCCGAGCACCTCCGGATCCAGGCGCTGGCCGAACATCACGGTGGCCGACTTGAGGATGCCGCCGCACGTCCGGCAGGGCGGGTCGTCCTCGCCGGCCTCGACCCGGGCCAGGGCGTCCTCCATCGGCCCGCGCGCACCGCAGCCCGTGCACACGACGGCGCGCGCCGTGCCGTGCAGTTCGAGGACCTTGCGGGCGGGGACCCCGGCGAGCTGGTGCAGGCCGTCCACGTTCTGTGTGATCACCCGGACCGGGACGCCGGACCGCTCCAGCTCGGCGACGGCCCGGTGCGCGGCGTTGGGCTCGGGCGCGAGCCTGTCGGTGTCCCGGCGCATCCGCCAGGAGCGGCGCCGGATGTCCGGGTCGCTCATGTAGTACTCGTACGTCACGAGCTTCTCGGCCTCGGGGTCCTTCCGCCACAGCCCGTTGGGCCCGCGGTAGTCGGGGATCCCGGAATCGGTGGAGATCCCGGCGCCGCTCAGGATGGCTACAAGGGGCCTGCTCATGCGCCGAGCCTAGGGCTGCCGCCCGGGCCGCTGCGAACGGATATCGCGTCCTGGGGACGTCGGGGCGCGCTGCTGCGGGCCCGGGGCCGGGGTCGTCGGGGCGGCGCACGCGGGGGCGGGGCCCGTTTCCCGGGGGAGCAGCGCCGCCGCGGCCAGGCCCGCGAGCCCGATGGCCGCCAGCGTGATCATCGCCGCCGCGTAGGCGCTCGTGGTGAGCCCGGAGACCAGGATGGTGCCGGCGATGGCCGTGCCGAAGGAGGACCCGAGGTTCGACACACTGCGGGACAGGCCGGAGATCTCGCCCTGCTGCTCCTCGGGGAAGCTGGACTGCACGACGTTGACCGACGGGGTCAGCATGACGCCCAGCCCGAGCCCGATCAGCAGCAGTCCCGGCACGAACGCCCAGGCGGTCGTGAAGGCCGAGACCAGGGCGATGAGCACCGCCACCCCGGCGACGCACGTGACGAAGCCGGTCATCACGAGCAGGCGCTGGGAACACCGTTTCGCCAGCCGTTCCGCGGACAGCGACGCCACCAGCAGTCCCAGCGTGGCGGCGGTGAAGACGACCCCGGTGCGGATGGCGTCGTAGTGGCGCACCACCTGGAGATAGGCCGCCACCGTGAACGAGGAGCCCATGAGCAGCAGCCACTGGATGTTCTGGGTGACGAGCCCGAGATTGGACGTGCGGTCGCGGAACAGGGCGAGCGAGAGCAGCGGTTCCCGGCCCGCGGCCTCCTTGGCGCGTACGGAGCGGAGGAACCACCACAGGACCAGGGCGCCGAGGACCAGCAGGGCGGCCATGAGCCGGACGTCGTTGTCCGCGGCGAGTATCCCGAGGACCACGAGGACGAGACCCACCGCGGACAGGACCGCGCCCGAGGTGTCGAAGGGGCGGTCCGGATCGGCGGGCAGGGGATCGTCGATGCGGCGGCCGAGCAGGATGATCAGCCCGATGACCAGGGCCTGGAACACGAAGGCCGCGCGCCAGCTGATCGCCGTGGTGATCAGGCCCCCGATGAGCGGACCGGCGGCGGCCCCGATGCCGCCGAGCGCCATGATCACCCCGAAGGCGTGGGCGCGGGAGGTCATGTCGCGGTACAGCAGCGTGGTGAGGATGTAGACCGGCGGGATGAGCAGCGCGGTGCCGACGCCCTCGAGGACCGAGTTGCCGAGGATCAGCGTTCCCAGCCCCGGAGCGGCCGCGCTGAGCAGGGCGCCGATCGCGTAGACGACGAGGCCGGCCAGGAAGCAGCGTTTGCGTCCCCAGCGGTCGGTCAGCTTGCCGCCCGGGATCATCAGGGCCGCCATCACCAGCAGGAACACGGTGATCGCCACCTGCACGCCCTGCACGGTGGTGTCCAGGTCCCGGCTGATGTCGTTGATCATCACGTTCATGTTGGAGCCGGCGAAGCTGCAGATGAACTGCGCCAGGGCCAGGGCGGCGAGCACCCGCCCCAGTCCCGCCGGTTGCCGGCGCCGGGCCGTGTCAGCCACCGCCGCCGCCCTCTCCCGGGCCCTCGCCTGGTGTGGTGAGGCCGTGGGTCGCGGGGCGCCGGTGACCGTGAACGCCGGTACGGGGCCCGCCGCGCGCCCTGCCCAGTTCCTCGTCCAGCGCCATGGCGGCGGAGACCAGGGCGAGGTGGGTGAACGCCTGGGGGAAGTTGCCGAGCTGTTCGCCCGAGGGGCCGATCTCCTCGGCGAACAGCCCGACGTGGTTGGCGTAGGTGAGCATCTTGTCGAAGGCGTGCCGGGCCTGGTTGAGCCTGCCGCTGCGGGCGAGCGCCTCGACGTAGAAGAAGCTGCACAGGTTGAAGGTTCCCTCCGAGCCGCGCAGACCGTCGGGGGACGCGGCGGGGTCGTACCGGTAGACGAGGCTGTCGCTGACCAGTTCCTCGTCCATCGCGTCGAGGGTGCTGAGCCAGTCGGGGTCCCGTGGGGAGAGGAAGCCGACCTTCGGCATCAGCAGCAGCGAGGCGTCCAGGACCTCGGTGTCGTAGTGCTGCACGAAGGCCTTCCGCTTCTCGTGCCAGCCCCGCTCGACGATCTGCCGGAAGACCGCGTCGCGCGCCTCGGTCCAGCGCCCGATGTCGCCCGGGCGCGAGAAGCGGTGGGCCGCGTGGATGCCGCGGTCGAAGGCCACCCAGGTCATCAGGCGGCTGTAGGTGAAGTTCTGCCGGCCGCCGCGCGTCTCCCAGATGCCCTCGTCGGGCTGGTCCCAGTGGCCGGCGAGCCAGTCGAGCACACCGCTGAGCGCCTGCCAGCCGCGGACCGCGCCGATGTCGCCGCCCACGATCAGGGCGTCCGAGGCCTCGCCGTAGATGTCGAGCTGGAGCTGGCCGGCCGCGGCGTTGCCCGCCCGCACCGGGCGGGAGCCCCGGTAGCCCTCCAGATGGCCGAGGACCTCCTCGGTCAGCCGGGGATCGCCGTCGACGCGGTACATGATCTGCAGCGGGTCGCCCGAGGTGGTGCCGCCGGTCTCGATACGGTCGCGCAGCCAGTGGCGGAAGAGGTGTGCCTCCTCGTGGAAGCCCAGATCGATCAGGACCCGGACGGACAGCGCCGCGTCCCGGATCCACGTGTAGCGGTAGTCCCAGTTGCGCTCGCCGCCTATCTGCTCGGGCAGCCCCATGGTGGCGGCGGCGATGGGCGCACCGGTCGGCCGGTAGGTGAGGAGTTTGAGCGTGATCGCCGAGCGGTTGACGATGTCCTGCCAGCGTCCGTGGTAGGCGCAGGAGTCCAGCCAGGACAGCCAGAAGGCGCGGCACGCCTCGAAGTCCTCGCCGACCGTCTCCAGGGAGGGAGCGCGGGGGCCGGGGTCGCCGGCCGGGGTGCTGGTCACCTCCACCGCGGTCGCCTGGCCGGCCGACAGGGTGAAGCGGGCGGTGATGTCGTCGCCGTCCGTCCCCAGCGGGAAACCCGGGGCGGACCGCACGTGCAGGTCCGTGCCCGGGCCGTGGAAGACCGCGGAGTGCTCGTCGGTCCGGGTCAGGGTGTGCGGGGCCCGGCCGTAGTCGAAGCGCGGCCGGCAGTCGAAGGCGAAGGGCAGACTGCCCCGGACCACCCTGGCTACCCGCACCAGCCGGTGCCGCTCCTGCGGCAGGGCCGAGTCGGCGGGCAGCATGAAGTCGGCCACCTCGCCCACTCCGCCCGGGCTCATGAACCGGGTGACCAGGATGGCGGTGTCGGACAGGTACAGCTGACGGACCGACATGCCATTGCCCTCGGGCAGTTCCACGGCCAGCCGGCAGTGCCCTCCCCGGGCGTCGTCCAGCAGGGAGGCGAAGACGCTCGGCGAGTCGAAGCGGGGCGTGCACCACCAGTCGATGGTTCCGTCCGAGGACACCAGCGCGGCGGTCTGCAGATCGCCGATCATCCCGTGCTCGGCGATGGGGGGATAGGAATGCATGATCGTCTCCCCGGGGCCGCCGCACCCGCGCACACCCGTCCGGTACGGGCCGGCGGCGCGACGGACCGGCAGCACCGAGTGTGTGGGGGACCTCGCGGGCGCCGCCTCACCCGCTGGGGGTGAGCGGGCCGTCCGCGGCGTGCGGGCGGCGCCGGCCCGGCCCGGGGGGTGCGGCACGGCGCGCGGAGTACTGATGGCCCGTCACGGCGCCGAGGTGGATCACCACACCGACCGCCACCAGCCAGGACAGGATGACCATGACGACGCCCACCGGGCCGTACTTCTGGTCGTTGGCCACGATCGTGGCGGAGAAGAAGCGGGCCGAGAACAGTCCGAGGCCCGTCCAGCAGACACCGGTGGCCAGCGCCGCGGGCAGCAGGGAGCGCCAGCCGACCGAGCCCCTGAGCAGCAGGCGCATCGTGCCCCACCAGAAGAGCGCCGCCAGGACGAAGGCGGACAGGCCGCGCAGGGCGAACGAGGGGAGTGCCGCGCCGGCCCCGGCCTGTGCCGCGGCGTATCCGACCAGGGCCGCCAGCCACGCGAGCCGGGCCGCGACGTCCCGCCACCACCGGGCGGGCACGTCGAAGAGCAGCTGGTACCAGCACTGCAGGGTGCCGGCCACCGCGACCGCCCCCGCGACCAGCAGCAGTGCGCTGGTCAGGGTGAGGGTGACCGAGGCCGAGCCGGGCTTGAAGAGAGCGGCCAGCGCCTGCGCCGCCTGCTCGTTCAGGCCCAGCCATCCGGCCATGACGGCCGCTGTGTCCTCACCCATCGCCCCCGTGACCAGGATCAGGAACGGGAAGAAGCACAGGAAGGCGAGCGCCGCGAGCTGGAAGGAGTGCCCGAAGAAGTCCGCCGCGTCCAGCCGTGCCCACAGCCGCCCCGCCCAGCTCGCCGACAGGCGCCCGGCCGCCGCCCGCCATGCGTCCAGTCCTCTCCGGCAGGCGTCCGGGCCCGTCCGGTGCGCGGCCTTCCACGGGGGTCCGCCGCGCGCTGCTCCGCCCTTGCGCATACAGGCAGTCAACAGCGCCGGACGGGCGGTGTCGCGCCGGGGAGGGGGAGGGGCTGGACGGGTGAGGGGCGGGGCGGGTGAGGGCCGGACGGACAATGACGGGTGAGGGCGGGACCGGTGACGTCGGGTGAGGGGCGGGACGTAGGAGGGGGCGGGGCCGGTCGGTCAGCCGACTCGGTGGCCGTCCTCCAGTTCCGCCGTGCCGGTGCCCTCGGCCAGGACGTCGAGGGCGGCCAGGACGCGACGGCCCAGCGCGCCGGGCAGGTGGGCGGTGAGCTCGGCGGGCGCGACCAGCCGCCAGGACAGCAGCTCCTCCTCCTGCAGCCGGATCGCCTTCAGGTCGTCGTCGGTCAGCACGCCGCCGTCGTACAGGTACGCCACCAGCGGCGGACGGCCCGAGCCGCGCACCCAGTCCACCGCGAGCAGCCGGCCCGGCTCACGGTCCAGACCGATCTCCTCCAGCGTCTCGCGGCGCGCACCGCCGCGCGGGGTCTCGCCGTCGTCGGACTCGATCGTGCCGCCCGGGAGCGCCCAGCCGTCGCGGTAGTTCGGCTCCACGAGCAGGACCCTGCCCTCCGCGTCGCGGAACAGCGCGGCGGCACCGGACAGGACGCGGGGCAGCCCCGCGATAGAAGTCGGAAGTGGTCATCCAGGAAGCGTAGCCAGTCGCAGGGTCCGTTCCGCCAGCTCGCTGATGCGGACGCCGTCGAAGCCGAAGACGGCGCTGCGCACCGTGTCCTCCAGCGGTTCCTTCCACTGGGCCGGGATCGCCTCGGCGCCGTTGAGGACGCCCGCCACCGATCCGGCCGTCGCACCGTTGGAGTCGGTGTCCAGGCCGCCGCGCACGGTCAGCGCGATCGTGCGGGTGAAGTCGCCGTCGCCGTACAGCAGACCCGCGGTGAGGACGGCGGCGTTCGGGACCGTGTGGATCCAGCCCAGGCCCGCGGTCTCCGCCGCCGTCGTGGCCAGCGTGTCCTCCCACGGCATGCCGGTCTCGTACAGGGACATCACCCGGCGCACGGTACGGGCCAGCCGGCTGCTGGCCGGGATCACCGCGAGCGCGCACTCCAGCGCGTCCCGGACGGGTGGCGCCCCGAACGCCGCCGCGATCAGCGCGGCCGCCCACATCGCCCCGTACACGCCGTTGCCGGTGTGCGACAGCACCGCGTCCCGGCGGGCGAGGGCCGCGGCGCGGCGCGGGTCGCCCGGACTGGTCCAGCCGTAGATGTCGGCGCGGATCAGGGCGCCGATCCACTCCTGGTACGGATTGTCGTACGTGGCCGTCAGCGGCGGTCTGAGACCGGAGGCGAGATTGCGGTACGCCGCCCGCTCGGCGGTGAACGTCTGCAGATACGGCAGGCGCAGCAGCCACAGGTCGCCGACCTGCTCGGTGCTGAAGCCGAAGCCGTGCGTCTCCAGCAGGTCCAGCCCGAGGATCGCGTAGTCCACGTCGTCGTCCCGGCAGCTGCCGTGGATACGTCCGCGGACGCAGCTGCGCCACTCCGGGCGTAGGGCGGGGAGGTCGTCGTGGCCGTCGCCGGTCGTGTCTTCGTTGTCGCCGTCGCCGTCGCCGTTCGGGTGGGCGGTCAGCGGTTCGGGGAGGTAGTCGGTGAGGGGGAGGGCGCCGGCCCGGCGCAGATAGCGGTCGATACGGTCGCGCGTCCACACCTCGCCCTGCTCCACCGGCTTGCCGAGCATGTTGCCCGCGATCCGGCCGAGCCAGCCGCCGAGGATGCGGTCGGCGAGCGCGGGGTCGGGGTGCGCGGGGGCGGCGCGTACGGGGTCGGCGCGTACGGGGTCGGAGTGCGCGGGGGTGCCGGCTCGGGTCATGTGACCGGTCTACCCGTATTCGGAGGCGGGCGCTCCTCGCCCGCCTCCGGTTCGCCGCGGGTGCGGGCCGGGGCCGTGCGCGGTCTGGAGGCGCGTGGCGGCGGGGGGCGGTGGTCGGGGGTGCCGGGGCGGCCTGGAGGCGCGTGGCGGCGGGGGGCGGTGGTCGGGGGTGCCGGGGCGGTCAGGAGGGGCGTGGAGGTCAGGGGCCGTCGGGAGGTGCGTGGCGGCGGGGGCGGTGGGCGGTTAGGGTCGCAGCGGCGTGGCCGGCCCCGGCGTGCGCGGGGCCTGGGAGACGAGGGGACGGGCGAGTGGCGGAGGCTGCGGGGCAGGGCGCCGGGAGGGTGCTGATCGCCGCGGACAAGTTCAAGGGCTCGCTGACGGCCGTGCAGGTCGCCGAGCGGGTCACGGCCGGGCTCCGCCGGGTCGTACCGGACCTCGAGGTGGAGGCACTGCCCGTCGCCGACGGCGGGGACGGCACCGTGGACGCGGCGGTCGCCGCCGGGTTCGGCCGCCGGGAGGTACGGGTCTCCGGCCCGCTGGGCGACGAGGTGACGGCCGCGTTCGCGCTGCGCGGGGGCACGGCGGTCGTGGAGATGGCCCAGGCGAGCGGTCTGCAGCGGCTGCCCGCGGGCGTGTTCGCGCCGCTCACCGCGTCGACGTACGGCTCAGGGGAACTGCTGCGGGCCGCGCTGGACGCCGGGGCGCGGACCGTGGTCCTCGGCGTCGGCGGGAGCGCGACCACGGACGGCGGCGCGGGGATGCTCACCGCGCTCGGGGCGCGGTTCCTGACGGCGGACGGCCGGCCGGTCGCCCGCGGTGGCGGGAGCCTGGCGGAGCTGGCGCGGGCGGATCTGTCCGGGCTCGACCCGCGGCTCGCCGCGGTGGACCTCGTACTCGCCGGCGACGTGGACAATCCGCTGACCGGGCCCACGGGCGCGGCGGCGGTCTACGGCCCGCAGAAGGGCGCCTCGCCGGACGACGTCGCGGCCCTGGACGCGGCGCTCGGGCACTTCGCCGAGGTGCTCCGGGGTGCGGTGGGGGCGCGTGCGGCGGAGTACGCGCGGTCGCCCGGGGCGGGCGCGGCGGGCGGCGTGGGGTACGCGGCGCTGCTGCTCGGGGCGCGGTTCCGCCCCGGGATCGAGGTCATGCTGGAGGTGCTCGGGTTCGCGCGGGCGCTGGAGCGGGCCTCGTTGGTGATCACGGGTGAGGGTTCGCTGGACGAGCAGACGCTGCACGGGAAGGCGCCCGCAGGGGTCGCGGCGGCGGCGCGGGCGGCCGGCAAGGACGTCGTCGCGGTGTGCGGGCGGCTGGGGCTGGCGCCGGAGCGGGTCGCCGCGGCGGGGTTCGTGAGGGTGTACGCCCTCACGGAGGTGGAGCCGGACGTGGGGAAGTGTGTCGCGGAGGCGGGGAGGCTGTTGGAGGTGGTGGGGGAGCGGGTGGGGCGGGAGTGTGTGCGGTGAGGGGGCTGTCCCCCGGGGCTCCGCCCCGGGACCCCGGCAGGGGGCTGCGCCCCGGGACCCCGGCAGGGGGCTGCGCCCCCCGCACCCCCTCTGCCCCATCCGGCCCGCCCGACTCGGTGGGGTGAGGGGTTGCCGTCACGGGGCTCCGCCCCGGACCCCACGCGGGGCTGCGCCCCTGCACCCCGGGCGGGGGTCCGCCCCGGACCCCACGCGGGGCTCCGCCCCTGCACCCCCCTTTGCCCCATCCGGCCCGCCCGACTCGCTGGGCTGAGACGGCACCGTCACGGGGCTGCGCCCCGGACCCCATGCGGGGCTGCGCCCCTGCACCCCGGGCGGGGGCTGCGCCCCCTGCACGAAGAGTCGGCCCCCGAGTCCGCCGGAAAGCCGGTCGAAGAGCCTGCCCCCGGAGTCCCCGACCGGGAGGCCCCGAGGGATCGGTGAGGCGGCGCACCGGAGCGCCGCACGGCAGCGCCTCACGGCAGCGGCGCGCGGCGCACCCCTGCGCCGGAGCGGCGCCATGCGCCGGAAGGGCCCCGGACCTGTCGACTGACGACGGTCCGGGGCCCTTCCGGTGTTGTGGCCCTTCCGGCGGTACTGCGGTGGTACCGCCGGCACGGCGTGGACGCTACGGCAGCTGTGCCGCCCGCGCCTCGCGCCGGTTGCCGCGGAAGTTGTTCACCCGGCGGGCCGTGGCGAACAGCGGGATGACCGCGCCCATGACCAGCTGCAGCGCGCAGCCGGTCTGCAGCAGCAGCTGGCCGCTCGGGGCGTCGAAGGCCCACGCGGCCAGCAGGCCCATGGACAGGACGATCCACGAGAGCATCGCCACGGCGAGACGGCCGCGCGGCTTGGGGTACTCCACCCGGCTCACCATCAGCCAGGCCGTGCCGAGGATCGCCAGCAGCGTCGCCACGAAGGGCAGCTCCAGCAGCACGATGGAGACCACCGTCAGCGCGCCGAAGGGGCTGGGCATGCCCTGGAACATGCCGTCCTTCATCGTCACGCAGGAGAACCGGGCGAGTCTGAGCACCACCGCCAGCAGCACCACGATCGCGCCGAGCGCGGCCACCCGCTGGTGGGCGTCGTCGGCGACCATGCCGTAGACGAGGACGAAGTACGCGGGCGCCAGGCCGAAGCTGATCAGGTCGGAGAGGTTGTCCAGCTCCGCGCCCATGGGGGAGCTGCGCAGCTTCCTCGCCACCAGGCCGTCGAACAGGTCGAAGACGGCGGCGCACAGCATCAGGATGACCGCCGTGGCGGCGCTGTGCCGGGCCATGCCCGACTCCTGGCTGCCGGTGAGGTGCGGGATCAGGATGCCGGTGGTGGTGAAGTACACCGCCATGAAGCCGCACGTGGCGTTGCCCAGGGTGAGGGTGTCCGCTATCGACAGGCGCAGCGAGAGGGGCATCTCCTCCTCGTCGTCCGCGTCGTCGGCCTCGGGCACCCAGCCGGCCTGGGTCTCGGGATCAATCACGGTCAATGCGAGTCACCCCTGCCACGGTCTTCTGGCCGACCTCGACCGCCACGTCCACGCCCTCCGGCAGGTAGATGTCGACGCGCGAGCCGAAACGGATCAGGCCGATCCGGTCGCCCTGCTCGACCTTCGTGCCCGACGGGACGTAGGGGACGATGCGGCGGGCGACCGCGCCGGCGATCTGGATCATCTCGATGTCGCCCAGCTCGGTGTCGAAGTGCCAGACGACCCGCTCGTTGTTCTCGCTCTCCTTGTTGAACGCCGGCACGAACCCGCCCGGGATGTGCTCGACCGACGTCACCGTGCCGGCCAGCGGGGCGCGGTTGACGTGGACGTTCAGCGGGCTCATGAAGATCGCGACGCGGGTACGGCCGTCCTTCCACGGCATGATGCTCTGCACCACTCCGTCGGCGGGCGAGATGACCCGGCCCTGGGCGATCTCGCGCTCGGGGTCGCGGAAGAACCACAGCATCCCCGCGGCGAGCGCGGTGGCGGGGACGGCGACGGCCCTGGCGGCACCCGAGCGGCGGGCGCGGAGCAGGCTGACGGCTGCGGTGGCGACGGTCGGCAGAAGCCACGGCGATGCTCCGCGCGCGAGGCGTACGCCGGCGAGGCTGTCGCGAGGTGCAGAGGTTTGGCTGTGGGGCATGGATGACCTTCGTAGCGGATGATGCCGCGCTTTCGACGGGGGACGGCGGCTTTCCGCGATCGTAGCGGTTAAGGGCCGCAACTGGGTAAGCCGAGCTGCCGAGTCGGCGGCGGAAGACCGCTGACGGGGTGTGATCTTCTTCTCGAAGAAAACACCCCGTAGCCGGACATTCAGCCCTGGAACCGGTACTCCTCGAGCAGCCGGCGGCCGATGATCATTTTCTGGATCTCGGCGGTGCCTTCACCGATGAGCAGCATCGGGGCCTCCCGGTAGAGGCGCTCGATCTCGTACTCCTTGGAGAAACCGTAGCCGCCGTGGATGCGGAAGGCGTCCTCCACGACCTCCTTGCAGTACTCCGAGGCCAGGTACTTCGCCATCCCGGCCTCCAGGTCGTTGCGCTGCCCGGAGTCCTTCTTGCGGGCAGCGTTCACCATCATGGCATGCGCGGCCTCGACCTTGGTGGCCATCTCCGCCAGCTTGAACTGGATGGCCTGGTGCTGCGCGATCGGCTTGCCGAAGGTGCTGCGCTGCTGGGCGTACTGGACGCCCAGCTCGAAGGCACGCTGTGCGACGCCGCAGCCACGGGCCGCCACGTTCACCCGGCCGACCTCGACGCCGTCCATCATTTGGTAAAAACCCCGGCCGGTGACGCCGCCGAGCACCCGATCGGCCGGTACGCGCAGCCCGTCCATGATCAGTTCGGTGGTGTCGACACCCTTGTAGCCCATCTTGTCGATCTTGCCCGGAATGGTCAGGCCGGGGCGGACCTCGCCGAACCCGGGCTCCTTCTCCACCAGGAAGGTCGTCATCGACTTGTGCGGGGCGGTGCCCTCGGGGTGACCCTCGTCACTGCGCACCAGGACGGCGACGAGCGAGGAGGTGCCGCCGTTGGTCAGCCACATCTTCTGGCCGTTGAGGACGTACTCGTCGCCGTCCTTCACCGCCTTGGAGGTGATGGCGGACACGTCCGAGCCCAGGCCCGGCTCGGACATCGAGAACGCGCCCCGGATGTCGCCGGCCGCCATACGGGGCAGGAAGTGGTCCTTCTGCTCCTGCGTGCCGTGCTGCTTGAGCATGTACGCCACGATGAAGTGGGTGTTGATGATGCCGGACACCGACATCCAGCCGCGGGCGATCTCCTCCACGCACAGCGCGTAGGTCAGGAGCGACTCGCCCAGACCCCCGTACTCCTCGGGGATCATCAGGCCGAACAGGCCGAGTTCCTTCAGGCCGTCGACGATCTGCTGCGGGTACTCGTCGCGGTGCTCCAGCTCGGTGGCGACCGGGATGATCTCCTTGTCCACGAAGTCGCGGACGGTGGAGAGGATCTCCTGCTGGACGTCGGTCAGACCGGCGGTCTGGGCGAGACGGGCCATGGCTCTACTTCTCCTGCTGCTTCAGCTCCGGGCGGCCCGGCTGCTCGCCGCCGCGCTCCTTGATGTACGTCTCGGTCGGCACCATCACCTTGCGGCGGAAGACGCACACCAGGGTGCCGTCCTGCTTGTAGCCCCGGGTCTCGACGTGGACGATGCCGCGGTCGTTCTTCGACTTCGACGGCCACTTGTCCAGGACCGTGGTCTCGCCGTAGATCGTGTCGCCGTGGAAGGTGGGCGCCACGTGCCTGAGCGACTCGATCTCCAGGTTGGCGATCGCCTTGCCGGACACGTCCGGCACGGACATGCCGAGCAGGAGGGAGTAGATGTAGTTGCCCACGACGACGTTCTTGCCGAAGTCCGTCGTCTTCTCCGCATAGTTCGTGTCCATGTGGAGCGGGTGGTGGTTCATGGTGAGGAGACAGAAGAGGTGGTCGTCGTACTCCGTGACCGTCTTGCCCGGCCAGTGCTTGTACGTCGCCCCGACCTCGAACTCCTCGTAGGTGCGTCCGAACTGCATGCCGCTCAGGCCTCCGGGATCTCGAACTTGCTGGTGCGCTGCATGCCGGCGGCACGCCCCTTGCCCGCGATGACCAGCGCCATCTTGCGGCTGGCCTCGTCGATCATCTCGTCGCCGAGCATCGCCGAGCCCTTCTTGCCGCCCGCCTCGGACGTGTAGTAGTCGTACGCGTCCAGGATCAGCTCGGCGTGGTCGTAGTCCTCCTGGGAGGGCGAGAAGACCTCGTTGGCGGCGTCGACCTGGCCGGGGTGCAGCACCCACTTGCCGTCGAAGCCGAGCGCGGCGGCGCGGCCGGCCACCTCGCGGAAGCCGTCGACGTTGCGGATCTGCAGGTAGGGGCCGTCGATCGCCTGGAGGTTGTTGGCGCGGGCGGCCATCAGGATCTTCATCAGGATGTAGTGGTAGGCGTCCGCCGGGTAGCCGGGCGGCTGCTCGCCCACGACCAGCGACTTCATGTTGATCGACGCCATGAAGTCGGCCGGGCCGAAGATGATGGTCTCGATGCGCGGGGAGGCCTGCGCGATCTCATTGACGTTGTTCAGGCCCTGCGCGTTCTCGATCTGCGCCTCGATGCCGATGCGGCCGACCTCGAAGCCCATCGTCTTCTCGATCTGGGTCAGCAGCAGGTCCAGCGCGACGACCTGCTGGGCGCTCTGCACCTTGGGCAGCATGATGCAGTCCAGGTTCGGGCCGGCGCCCTCGACCACCGTCACGACGTCGCGGTACGTCCACTCCGTCGTCCAGTCGTTCACGCGCACGACCCTGGTCTTGCCCGTCCAGTCGCCCTCGTTGAGGAACTTGACGATGGTGTGCCGCGCCTCGGGCTTGGCCAGGGGCGCGCACGCGTCCTCCAGGTCCAGGAACACCTGGTCGGCCGGCAGGCCCTGCGCCTTCTCCAGGAAGCGGGGGTTCGAGCCCGGGACGGCCAGGCAGGAGCGCCGCGGGCGCAGTCGGTTGACCTGGGGAGCAGGGCTGGTCATGCGGGGACCTCCAGGGGGTCGAGCTTGTTCGCTTTCCGGATCTCGTCGACGATGCGGCCGATGATCCCGGTGATGTCGAAGTCCTTCGGGGTGAACACCGCGGCCACTCCGGCGGCCCTGAGATCCTCGGCGTCACCATTCGGGATGATGCCACCGGCGATCACCGGTATATCTGTGGCACCGGCCACACGCAGCCGCTCCAGCACGTCGGGCACCAGCTGGGCGTGCGAGCCGGAGAGGATGGACAGGCCCACCGCGTGCACGTCCTCGGCGAGGGCCGCGTCCACGATCTGCTCCGGGGTGAGCCGGATGCCCTGGTAGACCACCTCGAACCCGGCGTCGCGGGCCCGTACGGCGATCTGCTCGGCGCCGTTGGAGTGGCCGTCCAGGCCGGGCTTGCCGACCAGGAAGCGCAGCTTGCCGACGCCGAGGTCGCGGGCGGTCAGTTCCACCTTCCGGCGGACGTCGGCCAGCGCGGTGCCCTCCGCCGCGGCCACCGCGACGGGCGCGGAGGACACGCCGGTGGGGGCGCGGAACTCGCCGAACACCTCGCGCAGCGCGCCGGCCCACTCGCCGGTGGTGACACCCGCGCGGGCGCACTCCAGGGTGGCCTCCATCAGGTTCTCGGAGCCCTTGGCCGCCTCCTTCAGCCGCTCCAGCGCCTTGCAGGGGCGCGGGTGGTTGAAGGGCGGCTGGTAGCGGGTGTCCCGCCAGTGCCGCAGGGACTCGATCACCCGGGCCTCGACCGCCGGGTCGACGGTCTGGATGGCGGTGTCCAGGTCGGCGGTGAGCGGGTTGGGCTCGGTGCTCTCGAAGATGTTGACGCCGACGATCTTCTCCTGGCCCGACTCGATCCGGGCCCGGCGCTCGGCGTGCGAGGCGACCAGCTGGGACTTGAGGTACCCGGACTCGACGGCGGCCATCGCGCCGCCCAGCTCCTGGATGTGGTCGATCTCGGCGAGCACCGCCTCGACCAGTTCGTCCACCTTCGCCTCGATCACCTTCGAGCCCTCGAAGATGTCGTCGTACTCCAGCAGGTCCGACTCGTAGGCCAGCACCTGCTGGATGCGCAGCGACCACTGCTGGTCCCACGGGCGGGGCAGGCCGAGCGCCTCGTTCCAGGCCGGCAGCTGCACGGCGCGGGCGCGGGCGTCCTTGGACAGGGTCACGGCCAGCATCTCGAGCACGATCCGCTGGACGTTGTTCTCCGGCTGCGCCTCGGTGAGGCCGAGGGAGTTGACCTGGACGCCGTAGCGGAAGCGGCGGTGCTTGGGGTTCTCGATGCCGTACCGCTCGCGGGTGATCCGGTCCCAGATGCGGCCGAACGCGCGCATCTTGCACATCTCCTCGATGAAGCGGACGCCCGCGTTCACGAAGAAGGAGATACGGCCGACCACGTCGCCCATGCGCTCCTGCGGCACCTGGCCGGAGTCGCGCACGGCGTCGAGCACGGCGATCGCGGTGGACATCGCGTACGCGATCTCCTGCACCGGCGTGGCCCCGGCCTCCTGCAGGTGGTAGCTGCAGATGTTGATCGGGTTCCACTTCGGGATGTGGGAGACCGTGTACGCGATCATGTCCGTCGTCAGGCGGAGCGAGGGCCCCGGCGGGAAGACGTGCGTCCCGCGCGAGAGGTACTCCTTGACGATGTCGTTCTGGGTCGTGCCCTGGAGCTTGGTGATGTCCGCGCCCTGCTCCTCGGCGACGACCTGGTAGAGCGCCAGCAGCCACATGGCCGTGGCGTTGATCGTCATCGAGGTGTTCATCTGTTCCAGGGGGATGTCCTGGAACAGCCGGCGCATGTCACCGAGGTGCGCGACCGGTACGCCGACCCGGCCGACCTCGCCGCGGGCGAGCACGTGGTCGGAGTCGTAGCCGGTCTGCGTCGGCAGGTCGAACGCGACCGACAGGCCGGTCTGGCCCTTGGCGAGGTTGCGCCGGTACAGCTCGTTGGACGCCTCGGCCGTGGAGTGACCGGCGTAGGTCCGCATGAGCCACGGCCGGTCCTTCTCCCGCCTGCCTTCGGCGGGCTGACGCTCTGTCATCTGTGACCTCCGCCGCCTCAGACGTTCCGGAAGCGGTTGATCGCGTCAATGTGCTTGGCGCGCATCTCCTCGTCGCGCACGCCCAGGCCCTCCTCGGGGGCCATGCACAGCACGCCGACCTTGCCCTGGTGCAGGTTGCGGTGCACGTCGTACGCCGCCTGGCCGGTGTCCTCCAGGGAGTACACCTTGGACAGCGTCGGGTGGATCTTCCCCTTGGCGATGAGGCGGTTGGCCTCCCAGGCCTCGCGGTAGTTGGCGAAGTGGGAGCCGATGATCCGCTTCAGGGACATCCACAGGTAGCGGTTGTCGTACTCGTGGTTGTAGCCCGAGGTGGAGGCGCAGGTGACGATGGTGCCGCCCTTGCGGGTGACGTACACGCTCGCGCCGAAGGTCTCGCGGCCGGGGTGCTCGAAGACGATGTCGACGTCCTCGCCGCCGGTGAGCTCGCGGATGCGCTTGCCGAAGCGCTTCCACTCCTTGGGGTCCTGGGTGTGCTCGTCCTTCCAGAACCGGTAGCCCTCGGCGTTGCGGTCGATGATCGCCTCGGCGCCCATGGAGCGGCAGATCTGCGCCTTCTGGTCGCTGGAGACGACGCAGATCGGGTTGGCGCCGCCGGCCAGGGCGAACTGGGTGGCGTACGAACCGAGGCCGCCGCTGGCGCCCCAGATGAGCACGTTGTCGCCCTGCTTCATGCCGGCGCCGTTGCGGGAGACCAGCTGGCGGTAGGCGGTGGAGTTGACCAGGCCGGGGGCGGCGGCCTCCTCCCAGCTGAGGTGGCCCGGCTTGGGCATGAGCTGGTTGGACTTGACCAGGGCGATCTCGGCGAGGCCGCCGAAGTTGGTCTCGAAGCCCCAGATGCGCTGCTCGGGGTCGAGCATCGTGTCGTTGTGGCCGTCGGAGGACTCCAGCTCCACGGACAGGCAGTGCGCGACGACCTCGTCGCCGGGCTGCCAGGCGTTGACGCCGGGACCGGTGCGCAGGACGACGCCCGCGAGGTCGGAGCCGATGATGTGGTACGGCAGGTCGTGGCGCTTGGCCAGCTCGCTGGTGCGACCGTAGCGCTCCAGGAAGCCGAAGGTGGACAGCGGCTCGAAGATCGAGGTCCACACGGAGTTGTAGTTGACCGAGGAGGCCATGACGGCCACCAGGGCCTCGCCGGGGCCCAGCTCGGGCAGCGGCACCTCGTCGAGGTGGATCGACTTGCGCGGGTCCTTGTCGCGGGTCTCCAGGCCCGCGAACATCTCCGTCTCGTCCTTGTGCACGGTGATCGCGCGGTACGACTCGGGGAGCGGCAGGGCGGCGAAGTCGGCGGACGTGGAGTCCGCGGACTGGATCGCGTCCAGGATGTCCTTCACGGTCACGGTGTTGCCTCCGGCGATGAGCACCCTGAGGGAGGGGTGCTGAGGGTTACGTCGGTGCTGCTGAGGGTGGGTGAGGGGGTGCCGTCGGTTCGGCGGGTGGAGCTTCGGCAGCGCTTTGTGGCGCAGGAGGTGCCTGTGACGCAGGCGTCCGGGCGGGCAACGAGGTTGCTGGGACAGCCGACGTGCGCTTGGTCTCTGCACGCCGGCCGCCCGGACCTCTTCAACGTATGACACCGCGTGTCAGCTGACAAGGCACTGAGTGCCATGAATTTCGCTCAGGCGAAATCTTTACGTAACAAATGAGCGATGATCGA
Organism: Streptomyces sp. NPDC004065; assembly: GCF_044903565.1. Taxonomy (NCBI): domain Bacteria; kingdom Bacillati; phylum Actinomycetota; class Actinomycetes; order Kitasatosporales; family Streptomycetaceae; genus Streptomyces; species Streptomyces sp. NPDC004065. Next base: position 90,905 of record NZ_JBJDQT010000010.1, read on the forward strand.
TCGAATGCCAGGCGAGAGCCGTGCGAAAAGCACCGCTGACATGGCAAAACGGCCACCCTTGGGGGTGGCCGTTCTCACATGCGGGCGGGGGCGCGGGAGCGGAGCCCCTGGGGGCGCGGGGGGCGTAGCCCTCGCCGGGGTCCGTGGCGGAGCCCAGCGAGTCGGTTGGGTCGGATGGGGCAGAGGGGGTGCGGGGGGGCGCGGCCCCCGCCGGGGTCCGGGGCGGCCCGCGCGGGGTGCGGGGGCGGATCTCCGCGTGGGGTCCGGGGCGGAGCCCCCGTGGCGGTGCGGTCTTGGCCCAGCGAGTCGGGGCGGGCCGGATGGGGCAGAGGGGGTGCGGGGGGCGCGGCCCCCGCCGGGGGTGCGGGGCGGCCCGCCCGGGGTGCGGGGGCGGAGCCCCCGTGGCGGTGCCGTCTTGGCCCAGCGAGTCGGGCGGGTCGGATGGGGCAGAGGGGTGCGGGGGGCGCGGCCCCCGCCGGGGTCCGGGGCGGAGCCCCGTGGCGGCAACTTCTCTGCCCACCGAGTCGGGCGGGCCGGATGGGGCAGAGGGGGTGCGGGGGGCGCGGCCCCCGCCGGGGGTCCGGGGCGGCCCGCCCGGGGTGCGGGGGCGGAGCCCCCGTGGCGGTGCCGTCTTGGCCCAGCGAGTCGGGCGGGTCGGATGGGGCAGAGGGGGTGCAGGGGGCGCAGCCCCCGCCGGGGTCCGGGGCGGAGCCCCGTGGCGGCAACTTCTCTGCCCACCGAGTCGGGCGGGCCGGATGGGGCAGAGGGGGGTGCGGGGGGCGGAGCCCCCTGCCGGGGTCCCGGGGCGGAGCCCCGGGGGACGGTGCCGCCTCACCCCAGCGAGTCGGGCGGGCGGGTGGGCAAAGGGAGCCGAGGAGGGCCCCCTCACCGCACCTTCAGCGCCTCCTCGATCGTCCGCATGACCTCCTCCAGCGGAGCGTCCGTGCGGGCCACCGCAACCAGCACCTCCCCCTCCCGGGAGACCGCCGCGGCACCGTCCTGGCGCGGCACGTCCCGCGCGGCCGACGCGGTCGCCTCGGCCGCCTCGGCCGGCGCACTCCGCCCGGCCCCGATGCCGCTACCGAACGTCTTGCGCACGATCGCGAACGCGTGGTCCAGCTGGGCCTCCACGTCCCCCTGCCCGTCCGCCCGCAGCCAGCGCCGCAGCACGTGGTTGTGCGCGGTCACCACGGCGGAGGCGGCGACCTCGGCGAGCAGCGGGTCGTCGTTGGCGTCGTCCGCGTGCGCCCGCTCGTCGAAGTGGCCCAGCAGATAGCGGGTGAACAGCCGCTCGTAGCGGGCCACCGAGGCGATCTCCGCCTCCCGCAGGGTGGGCACCTCGCGGGTCAGCTTGTAGCGGGCGACCGAGATCTCGGGCCGCGCCGCGTACATCTTCATGACCTCCTTGATGCCGCGGCACACCGTGTCGAGCGGATGCTCGTGCGCGGGGGCGGCCTTCAGCACCGCCTCGGCGCGGACCAGGGTGTCGTCGTGGTCGGGGAAGATCGCCTCTTCCTTGGAGCGGAAGTGGCGGAAGAAGGTGCGGCGGGCGACCCCGGCCGCCGCGGCGATCTCGTCGACCGTGGTCGCCTCGTAGCCCTTGGTGGCGAACAGCTCCATCGCGGCGGCCGCGAGCTCCCGGCGCATCTTGAGCCGCTGGGCGGCGGCGCGCGATCCCGCGGCGCTCTCCGGCGCGTCGGGCGTGGCTGGTGTACGTGAGGACCTGGCGGGCTGGGACATGACCCGAACGTACTGCATCCGCGCAGCTTGGTGCGCCTGTCCCCGCTTTCCCCGGTGCCCGGCGGGAGCGGGGCCGGCCGCCGGGTCCAGCAGCCCGCCCCACTCCCGCCCCGCCGCGAACCAGTCGCCGGGCCGGTCGCCGCCCCGGTCAGCGCCGGGCATATTCGCGGAAGCCGCGGCCGGTCTTGCGGCCGAGGCAGCCCGCGGCCACCAGGTGCTCCAGAAGCGGTGCCGGGGCCAGCCCCGGGTCGCGGAACTCGCGGTGCAGCACCTTCTCGATGGCCAGCGACACGTCCAGGCCCACCACGTCGAGCAGTTCGAAGGGGCCCATCGGGTAGCCGCCGCCGAGCTTCATCGCGGCGTCGATGTCGTCGAGCGAGGCGTAGTGCTCCTGCACCATCTTGATCGCGTTGTTGAGGTAGGGGAACAGCAGCGCGTTGACGATGAACCCGGCGCGGTCGCCGCAGTCCACGGCGTGCTTGCGGATCTTCCCGCAGACCTCGCGGACCGTGGCGTGGACGTCGTCACCGGTCAGCACGGTGCGCACCACCTCGACGAGCTTCATCGCCGGGGCCGGGTTGAAGAAGTGCATGCCGATGACGTCCTGCGGGCGCGAGGTGGCCCTGGCGCAGGCCACCACGGGCAGCGAGGAGGTCGTGGTGGCCAGCACCGCGCCCGGCTTGCAGACCTTGTCCAGGGTCGCGAACAGCTGCTGCTTGACGGCCAGGTCCTCGGCGACGGCCTCCAGGGCGAGGTCCACGTCGGCGAAGTCGTCGTAGCTGCCGGTCGCCGTGATCCGGTCCAGGGTCTGCGCCGCGGCCTCGGCGGTCATCCGGCCCTTGTCGACGGAGCGCGAGAGCGACTTGCCGATACGGGCCTTGGCGGCCTGCGCCTTCTCCTCGCTGCGTGCGGCGAGGACGACCTCGTAACCGGCCTTGGCGAAGACCTCGGCGATGCCGGAGGCCATGGTGCCCGAGCCCGCCACACCGACCGAGCGGACGGGACGGCCGGGGGTGAGGGTGTCGCCGTCCAGCGGGGTCAGGGCGTCACGCACCACGGTGCCGCTGCCCGGGGCCTCGTAGGTGTAGAAGCCGCGGCCGGCCTTGCGGCCGGTCAGACCGGCCTCGCTGAGCTGCTTGAGGATCGGGGCGGGCGCGTGCAGCCGGTCCCGGGACTCGGCGTACATCGCCTCCAGCACAGTGCGCGCGGTGTCGACGCCGATCAGGTCCAGCAGCGCCAGCGGGCCCATCGGCAGGCCGCAGCCCAGCCGCATCGCGGCGTCGATGTCCTCGCGGGAGGCGTACTTCGCCTCGTACATCGCGGCGGCCTGGTTGAGGTAGCCGAACAGCAGGCCGTCGGCGACGAAGCCGGGCCGGTCGCCGACCGCGACGGGCTCCTTGCCGAGTTCCAGGGCGAGGTCGGTGACGGCGGAGACCGCGTGCGGCGCGGTGAGCACCGAGGAGACGACCTCGACCAGCTTCATGGCCGGCGCCGGGTTGAAGAAGTGCAGGCCGAGCACGCGCTCGGGGTGGGCCGAGTCGGCGGCCAGACGGGTCACGGACAGCGCGTTGGTGCCCGTGGCCAGGATGGTCTCCGGCCGCACCACGGCGTCCAGTTCGCGGAAGATCTGCTGCTTGACCTCGTACGACTCCGGCGCGACCTCGATCACGAGGTCGGCGTCGGCCGCGGCGGCCAGGTCGGTGGAGGTGCGCACCCGGGCCAGCAGGTCCGTGCGCTCCTGCTCGGTCAGCCGGCCGCGGTCGACGGAACGGGCGGTGGAGGTCTCCAGGGCGGCGACGGACCTGGCCGCCGCGGCCTCGCTGATGTCGATGCCGACGACCTCGCGGCCGGCGCGGGCGAGCACCTCGGTGATGCCGGTGCCCATGGTGCCCAGGCCGACGACGGCGATCGTCTTCAGCGGGGACAGGGAGGTGTCGGAGAGGGGAGTGGCCATCGCGGGACTCCAGGAATGAGGGTGACGACTGGGAGCGCCGCCCGGTGCGCCGGAGGGCGCACCGGGTGCGGAAGAGGGATGCGGGTGTTGCCGGGCTGCGAGCGCACACGCCCGGTGCTTCTCGCCGCGGGGCGCGCACACGCCCGTCGAGCGGCGGGATGCCGACCGGCCCTGTCCCGGAGCCGGGTCGTACTGCGGTACCTACGGGCACCGAACCGACAACACTCGCAGTGGCTGCGTCACCAGGCCACTGCAAGTCAGTGCGAGTGGGTAACTCGCTCGTCTGAGCTTAACCGGTGGGTAACGAGCGCGCCACCCCCTAGAGTTTGTGATGTACGTCCCGCGCGGAGGGCGGCGCCCCTACGCTGGCCTTCGTGGACGAAGAGTTGCGATCGCTCACGGAGCGCTTACGGCAGGAGTCGGGCGGCACGGTGGTGTTCGGCCACCTCGCGGTGACAGAGGACCTGGACGAACTGGCCGGCATCCTCACCGCGCCCGGGCAGCCGCTGTGGGCCAGGGAGCTGGCCGCGTTCCGGCTGGGACTGGCCGGCGACCGGCGGGCCTTCGAGTCGCTGGTCCTGCTGCTCAACCACCGCGACCCGCAGCGCTGCGTCGGTGCCGCCCACGCCCTGGCCCGCCTCGGCGACCCGCGCACGGCCCGCGCCGCGGCGGCGCTCGCCACCAACGAGCTGCGCGTCGCCTACGCGCTGCACCCGGTGCGGCTCCTCGTGGAACTGCGCGCCCCCGAGTCCGTGCCCGCCCTGATCACCACCCTGCGGCGCCGGCTGAAGCCGCACGACCCCTACCGCCGGGTCGCCCTCGCCTGTGTGGAGGGCCTCGGCGACCTCGCCGACCCCCGGGCCCGCCCGGTGCTCAACGAGGCGCTCGCCCATCCCGCGCTCGCCGAGGCCGCGGTGCGCGCGCTGGCGCGCATCCCGCGCCAGAGGTGAGCGGGGACGAGCCTCAGGCCGGCGGGTCCATGGCGGGCGGCCGGCCGGTGAAGGGCGGCGGGTCCATCGCGGGCGGCGGGTCCATGGCGGGCGGCGGGTCCGGAAAGGCGGACCCGTCCCGCAGATCTCTGACGTACCGCAGCTCCGGTACGGCGACCCCGTGCGCCTCGAACGGCTCCTCGGCGCCGTCCGCGCGGAACCCCGCCCGCTCGTAGAAGCGCCGCGCGCGGGCGTTGCCCTCGAGCACCCAGAGGAACACGCGCTCGTGTCCGGCGGCCGTGCACCGCCGTACCGTATCCGCCAGCAGCGCGCGCCCGACACCGCCGCCCTGGCGTCCGGGGTCCACGTAGAGGGCGTACAACTCGGCGTCCTCGGTGCGCAGTTCGCCGTCGCGGTACGGTCCGTGGCACGCCCATCCGGTCAGCCGGCCGTCCTCCTCGGCGACGAGGTTCACCACCGTGCCGTCGCGGTCGGCCAGGCGCGCGCGGTGCCGCTCGGCGTCCTGCTCCACGCTGAGCGCGTCCAGGTACGACTGCGGTATCAGCCCCCGGTAGGCGCCGCGCCAGCCGCCGACCCGCAGGGCGGCGACCGCCGCGCAGTCGTCCAGGGTCATCTCCCGCACCACGGCGGTCGGTTCACTCATGCGTCCATGGTGGACCACGGGCGGTTGCGTCGGGCCGGCCCCCCCACGGGCCGTCATGGACGCCGCACGGGCCGCCGGACTCACGCCCGGCGGCCCGCTCGCGGAGCGCGGCGAGTCAGCCGCGGAATCCGACCAGATCGTGCAGCGTCACCCCGTGCGGGGCGGCGGAGGCGGAGGCGGAGGCGCCGGCGAGCGCCTTTCCGCTCTTGGCGCTCTGCGGCTTGGGGTCGGCCAGCTTCTCGCAGACCGCGTTGGCGACGCCGACGTGCCCGCGCGGCACCTTGCCGTTGGTGAGGTACGCCGACAGGTGGTCGTCCAGGCAGGCGTTGCCGCTCAGTGTGATGCCGTGGTTGCCGCCGCCCCGCTCGACCACCAGGCTGGAGTCGCGCAGCAGCCGGTGCACGGTGACACCGCCCTGGTAGGGCGTGGCCGCGTCATCGGTCGCCTGGAACAGCAGCACCGGGGGCAGCTTGCTGTTGGCGATGTTCAGCGGCCGCTGCGAGGAGGTCGGCCAGAACGCGCACGGCGCGTTGTACCAGGCGTTGTTCCACGCCATGAACGGCGCCTTGGCGTACACCGACCAGTTGTCCTTGCGCCACTGCCGCCAGTCGCGCGGCCAGGAGGCGTCCCGGCACTGCACGGCGGTGTAGATGCTGTAGCCGTTGTCGCCGGAGGGGTCGACGGCCGCGAAGCTGTTGTAGGCGTCGACCAGGGGCGCGCTGTTCTTGCCGTTGACGTACGCCGAGAACGCCTCGGCGAGGAAGGGCCAGTAGCCGTTGTAGTAGCCGCCCGGGATGAAGGTGTCCTCGAGCTCGGAGGCGCCGACCTTGCCGCCCGCGGGCTTCTTGGCCAGCGCGGCCCGCATCGCGTACCACTTGGCGCGCACCTTGGCCGGGTCGGTGCCCAGCCTGTAGGCCGAGTCGTACTTGGCGACCCACGCCGAGAAGGCCTTGAAGCGTTTGTCGAAGGCGTAGTCCTGCTGGATGTTGTCGTCGTACCAGACGCCGGTCGGGTCGACGATGGAGTCCAGGACCAGGCGGCGGACGTGCTCGGGGAAGAGCTTGGCGTAGACCGCGCCGAGGTAGGTTCCGTAGGAGTAACCGAAGTAATTGATCTTCTTCGCGCCCAGCGCCCGCCGGATCGAGTCCATGTCCGTGGCGGCGTTGACCGTGTTGATGTGCGGCAGCAGGCTCTTGTACTTCTTGCCGCAGGCGGCCGCGAAGGCCTTGGCGCGCGCCAGGTTGGCCTTCTCGATCGCGGGCGTGCTCGGCACGGAGTCGGGCCGCACCGGCTTGAAGTAGCCCGGCTTGCAGTCGAGGGCGGGGGTGCTCCGGCCCACCCCGCGCGGGTCGAAGCCGATGACGTCGTACTGGGCGGCGACCTTCTTGGGCAGCGAGGAGGCGACGAAGCCGGCCAGCGAGAGCCCGCTGCCGCCGGGGCCGCCGGGGTTGACCAGCAGGGGTCCCTGGTACGTCTTCGCGGTGTGCGGCACCCGGGACAGGGCCAGCGTGATCTTCTTGCCGGTGGGATGTCTGTAGTCCAGCGGCACCTTGACGGACCCGCACTGGAGCGTGGGGTTCGCCGTGGTGCCGCACTTCTTCCAGGTCACCTTGGCCACTTGGGCGGTGACCGCGGTGCCGGCGGAGTGTGCCGGGCTCGCGTCGGCGGGAACGGCCGTGAGCGAACCGGCGACGACGACGGCCGTACCGCACAGCACGGCAGCGCTTCTTCTCATGAGTCCTCCCAGGACGGGGAGAGGCTGCGGACCGCGGGTCTCGCGATCCTCGCCGCATCGTCCCGGAAAGCACCCCCGGAAGAACGCGTTCCGACAATTCTTGACCCAATTGGGCCGCGTGATGCGCTCGAATGATCTCAGATGAGCGAGAGTTGGACAGGTTCGGACACTCCGGGGCCGGTCGCCGTGGGCGGGACCGGCTCGGGCGGCCGGATGCGCCGCGGCATCCCCGCACGTGCGGGCCCGATGCCGTACTCCTGGGCCAGCTCGTGCACCTGACGGGTGATCCGGCGCTGGTACCACTTCGGGGCGTAGGCGCCCTCGGCGTACAGCCGCTCGTAACGGCCCACGAGGTGCGGGTGGTGCGCGCCGAGCCAGGCCATGAACCACTCGCGCGCGCCGGGCCGCAGATGCAGCACCAGCGGGGTGACCGAGGTGGCCCCGGCCCGGGCGATCGCCCGTACGGTCGCCCGCAGTTGGGCGGGCTGGTCGCTCAGGAAGGGGATCACCGGCGCCATCAGCACCCCGCAGCCCAGGCCGTGCTCGCCGAGGGTGCGCACGACGTCCAGCCGGCGTTCGGGCGAGGGCGTGCCCGGCTCCACGGTGCGCCACAGCGCGGGGTCGGTGAAGCCCACGGAGACGGAGAGGCCGACGTCGGTGACCTCCGCCGCCTGGGTCAGCAGCTCCAGGTCGCGCAGGATGAGCGTGCCCTTGGTCAGGATCGAGAAGGGGTTGGCGCGGTCGCGCAGGGCGGTCAGGATGCCCGGCATCAGGCGGTAGCGGCCCTCGGCGCGCTGGTAGCAGTCGACGTTCGTGCCCATCGCTATGTGCTCACCCCGCCACCGGCGCGAGGCCAGCTGGCGGCGCAGCAGCTCCGGCGCGTTCACCTTGACCACGATCTGGCTGTCGAAGCCGAGGCCCGTGTCGAGGTCGAGATAGCTGTGCGTCTTGCGGGCGAAGCAGTAGACGCACGCGTGCGTGCAGCCCCGGTAGGGGTTGACCGTCCACTCGAAGGGCATGCGCGAGGCGCCCGGCACCCGGTTGATGATCGAGCGGGCCCGGATCTCGTGGAACGTGATCCCGCGGAACTCGGGCGTGTCGAAGGTACGGGTGGTCACGGCGTCCGCGCCGAACAGCGCGGCGTCGGCCCGGCCGTGTTCCGCGTCCCCGGAGCCGCCCGGGTCCGCGGAGCCGCCCGGGTCCGCGGTGAGGTTCTCCCAGCGCATGAGGCCTCCTCGGTAGCACTGACCCACAGAATAGAACACTTGTTCCCTTGATCGTGCGGATGACCGTACCGGACCCCATCCCGATCGCCCGGCGTGCCGGGACCGATCACTTGCCACACCCGATTTGGGCGGCCGGGCGGCGGGGTGGTTGGCTTGCCCCAACCCCGAGATCGGATGTCCTGGAGGAACGGATGGCGCAGGTCGAGGCCACAACGGAGCGGGTCGTCGCGGCGGACGCGGAGAAGGTGTTCGACGCCCTCGCCGACTACAGCGGCACCCGCGAGAGGCTGCTGCCCGAGCACTTCAGCGAGTACGAGGTGCGCGAGGGCGGCGACGGCGAGGGCACCCTCGTCCACTGGAAGCTCCAGGCCACCAGCAAGCGGATCCGCGACTGCCTCATGGAGGTGACCGAGCCCACCGACGGCGAGCTGGTCGAGAAGGACCGCAACTCCTCCATGGTCACCACCTGGCGGGTGACCCCGGCCGGCGAGGGCGCCTCCCGGGTCGTGGTCACCACCACCTGGAAGGGCGCCGGCGGCATCGGCGGCTTCTTCGAGCGCACCTTCGCCCCCAAGGGCCTCGCCCGGATCTACGACGCGATGCTCGCCAAGCTCGCCGCCGAGGTCGCGAAGTAGGCCCGCCCGCCGGACCCGGCGGGCAACTCCGCGGTGGACGCGCGCCGTTGGCGGCTCACCGGTTCGAGTGGATCCCGCCGGAGTCCGGCGAAGTGCCGTAACTCGTCGTGCTTGTTCCTGGTTGTCGCTCAATGCGGGAATTGTGCACGGACACGACGAGGGAGCGGCACGTGGGCGGGATCACTCTGGTGCAGGAAGGGCCGGCCGAGGCGGCGCCGGAGATCCCCGCGCCCCCGCCCTCGTCGCGGAGTGCCGTCCCGGGCCCCCGGCGGGTGCGGCTGGTCTTCCTCGCGCTGATGCTCGCGCTGCTCCTGGCCGCCCTGGACCAGATGATCGTCGCCACCGCGCTGCCGAAGATCGTCGGCGAGCTGCACGGCCTGGACCGGATGTCCTGGGCGATCACCGCCTATCTGCTCACCGCCACCGTCGGACTGCCCGTCTACGGCAAGCTCGGCGACCTGCTGGGCCGCAAGGGCGTCTTCCAGTTCGCCATCGTCGTCTTCGTGGCCGGCTCCGCGCTGGCCGGCCGGGCGCGGACCATGGACGAGCTGATCGCCTTCCGCGCCGTGCAGGGGGTGGGCGCGGGCGGCCTCATGATCGGCGTGCAGGCCATCATCGCGGACATCGTGCCGCCCCGGCGGCGTGGCCGCTTCATGGGGCTGATCGGCGCCGCCTTCGGCCTCGCCTCGGTCGCCGGGCCGCTGCTCGGCGGCTACTTCACCGACCACCTCTCCTGGCGCTGGTGCTTCTACGTCAACGTGCCCTTCGGCCTGGTCACCCTGGCCGTCGTCACCCTCGTGCTGAAGCTGCCCAGGCCGCCGGTCCGGGCCCGGTTCGACGTCCTGGGCGCGCTGCTGCTCGCCGCGGCCTCCGTCTGCCTGGTGCTGCTGAGCAGCTGGGGCGGCACCGAGTACGCCTGGGACTCACGGGTCGTGCTCGGCCTCGGCGCGGGCGCCGCCGTGGCGGTCTGCCTCTTCCTGGTCGTCGAGCGCTTCGCCGTCGAGCCGCTCATCCCGCTCAGGCTGTTCCGTGACTCCGTCTTCAACGTCAGCGGCCTGATCGGACTGGTCGTCGGCGTGGCCCTGTTCGGCGCGGCGAGCTACCTGCCCACCTTCCTGCAGATGGTGGACGGCGCCACGGCCACCGAGTCGGGTCTGCTGATGCTGCCCATGACGGGCGGCATCGTCGTCGCCTCGATCGTCTCCGGACAGCTGATCAGCCGCACCGGGCGGTACCGGAGCCACCCCCTGCTCGGCGGCGCCCTGTCCGCCGTCGGCATGTGGCTGCTGTCCCGCCTCGAGATCGACACCCCGCGCTGGCAGTACAGCGTCTGGATGGCCGTCCTCGGCGCCGGCATCGGCCTGGTGATGCCCGTCCTGGTCCTCGCCGTGCAGAACTCCGTGCACCCCCGCGACCTGGGCACCGCCACCAGCGCCAACAACTACTTCCGGCAGATCGGCGGCAGCGTCGGTGCCGCGGTCTTCGGCACCCTGTTCGCGGGCCGCCTCACCGACGCGCTGCGCGAACGCCTGCCCGCACGGACGGTCCCCGGCCTGCCCGACCCCCAGTCGATCACCCCGCAGACGGTACGCGCGCTGCCGCCCGGCCTGCGCGACGCCTACGTCCGGGCGTACGCCGACGCCATGCCGCGGCTCTTCCTCTACCTGGTGCCGGTGCTCGTCCTCGGCCTGCTCGTCGCCTTCTTCCTCAAGGAGAAACCCCTGGTGTCCCACCACGCCTCCGAGACCGAGACCGACCCGCTGACCGCGGGCGGCCCCCTGACCGCGGCACACCCCGGCGTGCCCCCGCAGACCCGCTCGTCGCACCCGGCCGGGGTCCCCGTCTGCGGCACGGTGCAGCACCCGGACGGGACCGTGGTGCCGCGCGCCGCGCTCACCCTGATCGACGTCTCCGGGCAGCAGATCGGGCGCGGCGCGAGCGGCGACGACGGGCGCTATGCGCTGTCCACGCCGGGACCCGGGGCGTACGTCCTGATCGCGGCGGCCGGCGGGCACCAGCCGCAGGCCGTCTCCGTGACCGTCGGCGAGCGGCCCGTGGAGCTCGACGTGGTCCTCGGCGGCGCCGGACGCCTCGCGGGCGGCGTGCGCACCGCCGACGGCACCCCCGTACGGGACGCCACCGTCACCCTGACCAATGTGCACGGCGAGGTCGTCGCCACCACCCGCAGCGGACGCGAGGGCGGCTACGTCATCTCCGAGCTGGTCGCCGGGGAGTACACCCTCGCCGCCAGCGCGCCCGCGTTCCGCCCGGCCGCGCTGCCGGTCACCGTGCAGGCCGCCCGGGAGACCCGCCAGGACGTGGAGCTGGCGGGCGGCGCCGTGCTGCGCGGCACCGTCCGGGCCGGCGGCGGGCGGCCCGTGGAGGACGCGCGCGTCACCCTCCTCGACGCCGCCGGCAACGTGGTCGACACCCTCACCACCGGACCCGACGGAACGTTCCGGTTCGTCGACCTGTCCTCCGGCGAGTACACCGTGATCGCCGCCGGCTACCCGCCGGTCGCCACGGTGCTGCAAGTGGCGGGAGGCGGACGCACGGAGCGGGACCTCCAGCTCGGCCACGAGGACTGAGACGCTCTCGCCCACGGTGAAATAACGTTGGAAGCAACCGAGTTCACCGCCGGCGGCGCCCCCGTCGAGCCGCCGCCGAGGTGGTTCGGGGCGGGCCGCCCCCGTCGGCGCCCCGGTCCGCCGGGGCCTCGGCGGCGGGCCGGGGGCGGCCGGCGTACGGTCTGCGTGTCTGAGCGACTGCGTATTGTCGCATTGACGTAGTTTGGAGGGGGGTGGGTGTTTCCGCGATCCCTACACGCTGTAGGGTTGACCCGACCTCCCCCGCGGACCGAACGGAACAGAGACAAGAGGTGGCCGTGTCGACTGTCGCGCCCGATCCGGACGTCAGCGTTGTCGTCATCGTCTACAACGACGAAGAGCGGCTTCCGACGGCCGTCGGTTCCGTCCTTGGGCAAACACTGCGCAATGTCGAGGTGATCATCGCCGACGACTGCTCGACGGACGGCTCCTACGAGGTCGCGCAGAAGCTCGCCGCGGCCCACCCCGGAAAGGTCCGGGCGATCCGGCTCCCGGAGAACAGCGGAGGCTGCGGAGAACCCCGCAACCAGGGCGTCAAGGCGGCCCGCGGCCGGTACGTGATGTTCCTCGACAGCGACGACACGCTGGAGCGGAACGCCTGCCGGAACATGATCGAGGCCGCCGACCGCACCGGCGCCGACCTCGTCTCCGGCCTGTGTGTCCGGGTTCACACCGACAGCCGTCACGACAAGCGGGTCCTGTGGTACCCCTGGCTGTACCGCGGCACCCGCACCCTCGACTCCGTCGCCGAACTGCCGGACCTGTTCGTCTTCGACACGCTGTCGACCAACAAGTGCTACCGGCGCGAGTTCCTGCTGGATAACGAGCTCACCTTCCCGCGCGGCATCCACTACGAGGACCTGCTCTTCTCCGCCCAGGCCTACCTGGCCGCGCGGCGGATCACCCTCATCCCCAACACGGTCTACCACTGGAACGTGGTCCAGAAGACCGCCGCGAAGTCGATCAGCAACCGGCGCAACGAGATCCGCAACTTCGCCGACCGCGTCGAGATCCACCGCCGTATCGACGCCCTGCTCGAGCGGGCCGGCCAGGACGAGCTGAAGCTGCGCAAGGACATCAAGTTCCTCAAGCACGACCTGGTGCTCTACCTGCGGGAACTGCCGTTCCTCGACGACGACTACCGGCACGGCTTCGCCGAACTCGCGCGCGGCTATGTGGAGGACTTCCCCGAGGCCGCCTACGCCGAGCTCGACCGCGTCCACGCCATCTGCGCCCAGCTGCTGCTGCGCGAGGACTGGACCGACCTGATGCCGGCCATCGACACGCTCATCAACCGGGACAAGATCTCCGCCCCGCTGGTGGAGCGGGACGGCCGGATCTACTGGACCGACCGCTACCTGGACGACCCCGAGGCGCGCACCGTCCTCGACGTCACCGCGCTCGGCTACCACGCCAAGCGGCTGAACCAGATGTACCTGCGCAACCGGCTCACCGAGTACACCGCCCGCGGCGGCGACGTGGTGCTCGCCGGCGAGGTCGTCAACCCGCTCGGCGTCATCGCGCCCGGCGCCCGGCTGTCGGCCGAGCTGGAGTTCCGCGCCCGCCGCCGCAGCCTGCAGACGTTCACCTTCCCGGTGCCCGCCCCGCGCCACGAGGGCCAGGTGATCGCCTGGCGGGCCGAGGTGCCCCTGGCCCGGAAGCTGAGGCCGCTGGGCATCGTCGACGACGTGTGGGACGTCCGGCTGCACCTCACCGCGGACGGCAAGCGCACCACCAGCCGGCTCACCGTCGGCACCGTCGACCTGGAACACGCCGGGACCCTCCCCGTGCGGCCGCGGCTGACCCGGCTGATGGCCGACCGCCTGGAACCGCAGGTGTCCGCCAAGGGCCACCTGGCCTTCCGGCTGATCCAGGAGAGCCGGCTCGCCCGCACCGGGCGCGCCGCCGTCGAGCGCAACCTGCACGGCCGCCCGGCACGCACCGCCAAGAGCGCCTACCGCAAACTGCGGGCCGTGCGCCGGGACCTGAACTCCGGCACCCGCAAGCTCCAGGTCTACGACCGCATGCTGCGCAGGCTCCCGGTCCGCAAGGGCACGGTCGTCTTCGAGAGCCACCTCGGCAAGCAGTACAGCGACAGCCCGCGCGCCATCTACGAGGAGCTGCGCCGCCGCGGCACCCCGGTCACGGCCATCTGGTCCTACGCCGGGCAGCGCCCCACCGGCTTCCCCGAGGGGCCGGGCGTGGAGCTGGTGCGCCGCTGGTCGTGGCGGTACCTCAAGGCGCTCGCCCAGGCCGAGTTCTGGATCGACAACCAGGGCTACCCGCTGCGGCTGACCAAGCGCCCCGAGACCACCTACATCCAGACCTGGCACGGCTCGGCGCTGAAGCGGATGGGCTTCGACGAACCCACCCAGCGGATGCAGTCCGAGCAGGAGCAGCGCGCCTACCAGCAGGCCCTGGACCGCTTCGACCACTTCGTGGTCCGCACCGAGCACGACGTGCGCACCCTCGCCCGCGCCTACCGCATCCCCGAGCACAAGCTGCTGCGCACCGGCTACCCGCGCAACGACGCCCTGGTGCGGGCCAGGGAGGGCGCCGCGCCCGGCCCCGGGGCGCGGCGGATCGCCGAACGCCTCGGCATCGGCCCGGACCGCCGGGTGCTGCTGTACGCGCCCACGTTCCGCGCCCACCCCGACGGCCGGGTACGGGACTTCGTGTTCCCCTTCGACGTGGAGCGCTTCGCCGCCCGCTTCGGCGAGGAGTACACCCTGCTGGTGCGGGCGCACTACCTGAACCGGCTCACCCTGCCGCCGTCGGTGGCGGGACGGGTGATCGACGTCAGCTCCGAACCGGACATCACCCCGCTGCTGACCCTGGCCGACGGCCTCATCACCGACTACTCCTCGGTGATGTTCGACTACGCCCTCCTCCAGCGCCCCATGGTGTTCTACGCCCACGACTGGGAGGAGTACGCCGAGGACACCCGCGGCACCTACTTCGACCTGCTCGCCGAGGCGCCCGGCCCGGTGCCGCGCACCGAGGAGGAGCTGTTCGCCGCGCTCGGCGACCTGACCGCCGTGCACACCCAGTACGAGACGCGGCTGAAGGAGTTCGTGGACAAGTACGGCGAGTACGACCGCGGAGACGCCGCGGCGCAGATCGTGGACCGTTTCTTCGGCCCCGCGGGAGAGGCCCGATGACCCAGCGCGACATCATCTTCGTGGCCAACGAGGTCGACGAACTCGGCGGCGTGGGACGCTGGCAGGCCCAGCTCGCCCAGCTGCTCGCCGGCCGCGGCCACCGGGTCACCATCGCCGGCATCGCCCCGGCCAACCACCCGATGGACCTCGGGGAGAACCCGCCGTTCAAGACGGTGACGCTGTACGCCCGCCGGCCCCCCGGCCGCCCGCGGCGGCGCCGGCTGCTCGGCTCCGCCGACCCGGCGCTGCGCCGCCACGAGGCGCACATGCGGGCCGCCGCGGGCCGGCTGACGGCACTGTTCCGGGCCGCCCGGCCCGGCGCGGTGATCATCGTCCCGCAGGTGTGGGCGATGGAGTGGGTGGCCCTCGCGGACACCGCCGGGCACACCGTCATCGGCATGACCCACGAGTCCTTCGACACGGCCCGCAAGTCCTCCCGCTTCGCGCGGGTGAAGAGGTACTACAAGGACGTCGACCGCCTGCTGGCCCTCACCCAGGAGGACGCCGACCGCTGGGTCGGCGAGGGCATGAACAACATGGGCTTCATGCCCAACCCGCTGCCGTTCGTGCCCGACGAGCCGTCGCCGCGCACCGAGAAGGTCGTGGCGAGCATCGGCCGCCTCTCCCACGAGAAGGGCGTCGACCTGCTCCTGGACGCCTGGGCCCAGGCCGCGCCCCAGCAGCCCGGCTGGACCCTGCGCATCTACGGCCGGGGGGAGTCCGAGGAGCAGTTGCGGCAGCGGTGCACGGAGCTCGGGCTGGACGGCTCGGTGGACTTCGCCGGCCAGACCGAGGACGTGCCGGCCGCGCTGCGCGCCGCCTCCGTGTTCGTCCAGTCCTCCCGCGGCGAGGGCTTCCCGCTGGTGCTCCTGGAGGCGATGGCGTTCGGCGTGCCGTGCGTGGCCTTCGACTGCGCACCCGGCGTCCGCGAGATCGTCGGCCATGAGCAGGACGGCCTGCTGGCGCGCCCCGGCAACACCGTCGAACTCGCCCGCCACCTGGTGCGGTTGATGTCCGACGAGGAGCTGCGCGACACGATGGGCGAGCGGGCCCTCGAGAGCGTGCGGCGCTTCGAGCCGGACGCCATCGTCCGGCGCTGGGAGGAGCTCTTCGACTTCCTGGAGCGCTGAGCCCGCCGGCCCCGCCCGCGCGAACCGGCGTCCGGCGGGCGGGCGGTGACCCCTGTCGCCTCCCGCGCCCCGGAGCCTCCCGTGCCCTGTCGCCTCCCGTGCCCTGTCGCCTCCCGTGCCCTGTCGCCTCCCGCACGCGGCGCCTCCCGCACGCGGCGCCTCCCGTGCACCGGCGCTCCCGCGTCCTGACGCGCCGGTGACCTCGGCCGACGGCGTCCCGGACCGGTGTCCGGGGCGCCATTGGTCTGCACCGGTGAGAGTTGTCCACAGGGCTGGCCGCGCTTCGGCGCGGACGCGTAGCGTGAGGCGCATGAAGATCCTCATCAGCGCCGACATGGAGGGCGCCACCGGTGTGACCTGGCCCGCCGACGTGCTGCCGGGGACGCCCCAGTGGGAGCGGTGCCGTGCGATGTTCACCTCGGACGTCAACGCCGCCGTGCGGGGCTTCCTCGACGGCGGCGCCGACGAGGTCCTGGTCAACGAGGCCCACTGGACCATGCGCAACCTGCTGCTGGAGGAGCTGGACGAGCGGGCGCAGATGCTCACCGGGCGGCACAAGGCGCTGTCCATGGTGGAGGGCGTGCAGCACGGCGACGTGGACGGCATCGCGTTCGTCGGCTATCACGCGGGCGCCGGGATGGAGGGCGTCCTCGCCCACACCTATCTCGCCAACCAGATCACCGGCGTGTGGCTCGACGACGTACGGGCCAGCGAGGGCCTGCTCAACGCCCGGGTGGCCGCGGAGTTCGGCGTACCGGTGGTCCTCGTCACCGGGGACGACGTGGCCTGCGAGGACGCCCTCGGATATGCGCCCGGGGCGTTGAAGGTCGCCGTCAAGGACCATGTCTCGCGGTACGCGGCGGTGTGCCGCACCCCCGCCCGCACCGCCGCCGACATCCGCGCCGCGGCCAAGGAGGCGGCGTTGCTGGCGGTCCGTCACCGGCCCGCCGGGGACGGCCCGTTCACCGTCGCGGTGGAGTTCGACGCCGAGCACCTCGCCATGGCGGTCACCGTCGTGCCCGGGGTGTCCCGCATCGGCGAACGCAAGGTGGCGTACACCGGCGCCACGATGTACGACGCGATCCGCACCTTCAAGGCGGTCACCACGATCGCCTCGGCCGCCGTGGAGGAGCAGTATGGCTGACGCCCGGGCACTGGACGAGGTCGTCCACTTCACCTCCGGCCTGATCCGCATCGACACCACCAACCGGGGCGGCGGCGACTGCCGGGAGCGCCCGGCCGCCGAGTACGCCGCCGAACGCCTCGCGGGCGCCGGCCTGGAGCCCCTGCTGCTGGAACGCACCCGGGGCCGGACCAACGTGGTCGCCCGGGTCGGGGGCAGCGACCCCTCGGCGCCCGCCCTGCTCGTCCACGGTCATCTGGACGTGGTGCCCGCGCGCGCCGCGGACTGGAGCGTCCACCCGTTCTCCGGGGAGGTCCGCGACGGGGTGGTGTGGGGCCGGGGCGCGGTCGACATGAAGAACATGGACGCGATGATCCTGGCCGTGGTGCGGTCCTGGGCCCGGCAGGGCGTACGGCCCCGCCGGGACGTGGTGATCGCGTTCACCGCCGACGAGGAGGCCAGCGCGGAGGACGGCTCGGGGTTCCTCGCCGAAGAGCACGCCGGGCTGTTCGAGGGCTGCACCGAGGGTGTCGGCGAGTCGGGGGCGTTCACCTTCCACGACGGCGCCGGACGGCAGATCTACCCGATCGCCGCCGGTGAGCGCGGCACCGCCTGGCTGAAGCTGACCGCGCGCGGCCGCGCGGGCCACGGCTCCCGGGTGAACCGGGAGAACGCGGTGACCCGGCTCGCCGCCGCCGTGGCCCGGATCGGCGCCCACGAGTGGCCGCTGCGGCTCACCCCGACCGTCCGCGCGGCCCTCACCGAACTCGCCGCGCTCCACGGCGTCGACACCGACCTCAGGGACGTCGACGCGCTGCTGGACAAGCTGGGCCCGGCCGCCCGCCTCGTGGAGGCCACCCTGCGCAACAGCGCCAACCCCACCATGTTCGACGCCGGTTACAAGGTCAACGTGATCCCGGGGGAGGCCGTCGCCCATGTCGACGGGCGGTACCTCCCCGGCGGCGAGGAGGAGTTCCGGGCCACCCTGGACCGGCTGACCGGGCCGGACGTGGACTGGGAGTTCGTCCACCGCGAGGTGGCGCTCCAGGCTCCGGTGGACGCGCCGGCGTTCGCGGCGATGCGGGCCGCCGTCGAGGAGTTCGCGCCCGAGGGGCACGTGGTGCCGTACTGCATGGCGGGCGGCACCGACGCCAAGCAGTTCTCCCGGCTGGGCATCACGGGGTACGGGTTCTCCCCGCTGAAGCTGCCCGAGGACTTCGACTACCACGCCCTGTTCCACGGGGTCGACGAGCGCGTCCCCGTCGAGGCGCTGCACTTCGGGGTCCGGGTCCTGGACCGGTTCCTGCGGACGGCCTGAGCCGGGTGGGGGAGCCGATGAGCGAGCGTGTGACGGAGCCGATGAGCGGGAGCGAGGGCGTGACGCGGCCGGCGGGCGGACGCGGGACGGAAGGAGCGGGGCGGCGCATGACCGGAGCAGTGGGGGAGCACATGGGACGGGACGTGGCGGAAGGCGTGCGGGAGCCGCGGCGGGGGACGGCGCGCGTCCTGCCGTACGGCTCCTGGCCCTCGCCGGTCGACGCGGCCCTGGCCGCCGCGCACGACGGCAGGCCCGAGTTCGTGGGCCTGGTCGGCGACGAGGTGTGGTGGACCGAGCCCCGCCCCGCCGAGGGCGGCCGGCGGACCCTGGTGCGGCGCACGGCGGACGGCGCCGAGGAGCCGGTGCTGCCCGAGCCGTGGAACGTGCGCAGCCGCGTCATGGAGTACGGCGGCCGGCCCTGGACCGGGACGGTCGAGGACGGCGTACCGCTGGTGGTCTTCGCCCACTTCGCCGACCAGCGGCTGTACCGCTGGCGTCCCGGTGAACAGCCGCGCCCCCTCACCCCCGTGTCGCCCGTGGGCGGCGGACTGCGCTGGGCGGACCCGCAGGTGCCGCCCGGCCGGGACGAGGTGTGGTGCGTGCTGGAGGAGTTCACCGGCGAGGGCCCCGGCGACGTGCGGCGGGTGCTCGCCGCCGTGCCCCTGGACGGCTCGGCCGCGGGCGACCGCCGAGCGGTCCGCGAACTCACCGACGACGCGCACCGGTTCGTCACCGGCGCCCGCCTCTCGCCCGACGGGCGCAAGGCGGTGTGGCTCGCCTGGGACCACCCGCGGATGCCGTGGGACGGGACGGAACTGCTGCTGGCCGAGGTGACCGCGGACGGCACGCTCGGGGCGCCCTCGACCGTCGCCGGCGGCCCCGAGGAGTCGGTCGCCCAGGCCGAGTGGACCGCCGACGGCTCCCTGCTGTACGCGAGCGACCGCGGCGGCTGGTGGAACCTCTACCGCGACGGCCGGCCCCTGTGCCCGCGCGAGGAGGAGTTCGGCGGGCCGCTGTGGAAGCTCGGGCAGCGCTGGTTCGCGCCCCTGGACAGCGGGCTGATCGCCGTCGTGCACGGCCGCGGCGCCGCCTCGCTCGGCGTGCTCGACCCGGAGACCGGCGAGGTCGTCGACGCGGCCGGCCCCTGGACGGAGTTCGACGCCTGCCTCGCCGCGGACGGCGAGCGGGTGGTCGCGGTCGCCGCCGGACCGCGCAGCGCCCCGGAGGTCGTGGAGCTGAACACCCGCACCGGCCGCGCCCGGGTGATCGGCGCCGCGCACACCGACCCGGTCGACCCCGCGTACTACCCGGAGCCGCACGCCCGAACCTTCACCGGCCCGGACGGCCGCGACATCCACGCCCACGTGTATCCACCGCACCACCCCGGCTGTACGGCGCCCGCGGGCGAGCTGCCGCCGTACGTGGTGTGGGCGCACGGCGGACCCACCAGCCGCACCCCGCTCGTGCTCGACCTGGAGATCGCCTACTTCACCTCGCGGGGCATCGGCGTCGTGGAGGTGAACTACGGCGGCTCCACCGGGTACGGCCGCCAGTACCGCGACCGGCTGCGCGCGCAGTGGGGCGTCGTCGACGTCGAGGACTGCGCGGCCGTCGCGCTCGCACTCGCCGAGGAGGGCACCGCCGACCGCGCCCGGCTCGCCATTCGGGGCGGCAGCGCGGGCGGCTGGACCACCGCCGCCTCCCTGACCACCACCGACGTCTACGCCTGCGGCACGATCCTCTACCCCATCCTCGACCTGACCGCCTGGGCCACCGGCGAGACCCACGACTTCGAGTCGCGCTACCTGGAGACCCTCGTCGGGCCGCTGGCCCAGGTGCCCGAGCGGTACGCCGAGCGCTCGCCCGCCGAGCACGCCGACCGGATCACCGCGCCCTTCCTGCTGCTCCAGGGCCTGGACGACGTGATCTGCCCGCCGGCGCAGTGCGAGCGGTTCCTGGACCGCATCAAGGGCCGCGGGGTGCCGCACGCCTACCTCGCCTTCGAGGGCGAGGGCCACGGGTTCCGGCGGGAGGAGACCCTGGTGCGCGCGCTGGAGGCGGAGCTCTCGCTGTACGCTCAGGTGTTCGGCCTGGCCACGGCAGGCATCCCGGCCCTGGAGCTCGACACGTGAAGGAACTGCTGCGCCCCGCCCGGCTGGCCCCCGGCGCCCGGGTGGCCGTCGTGGCCCCCAGCGGGCCGGTGCCCGAGGAGCGCCTCGAGGCCGGGCTCGACGTGCTGCGCGGCTGGGACCTGGACCCGGTGGTGGCCCCGCACGTGCTGGACCGGCACGGCACGTTCGACTACCTGGCGGGGACGGACGCCGACCGCGCCGCCGACCTCCAGGGCGCCTGGTGCGATCCGGCCGTGGACGCGGTGCTGTGCGCCCGGGGCGGGTACGGGGCGCAGCGCATGGCCGACCTGCTCGACTGGGAGGCGATGCGGGCGGCCGGCCCGAAGGTGTTCGTCGGGTTCAGCGACATCACCGCCCTGCACGAGACCTTCGCCACCCGCCTCGGCCTGGTCACCCTGCACGGGCCGATGGCGGCCGGCGTCGACTTCGTCAAGAACGCCCGGGCCCAGGAGCACCTGCGGGCGACCCTGTTCGCGCCCGAGACGGTCCGCACCATCGCCTCCGGCGGCGGCCGGGCCCTGGTGCCCGGACGGGCCCGGGGCGTCACCCTGGGCGGCTGCCTGGCACTGCTCGCCGCCGACCTCGGCACCCCGCACGCCCGGCCCTCCGCGGCCGGCGGGCTGCTGTGCCTGGAGGACGTCGGCGAGGAGACCTACCGCCTGGACCGCTACCTCACCCAGCTGCTGCGGGCCGGCTGGCTGGACGGCGTGCGCGGGGTGCTGCTCGGCTCCTGGCACGCCTGCGACGACCCGGAGCGGGTGCGGGCCCTGCTCGCCGACCGGCTCGGCGGGCTCGGCGTCCCCGTCGCCGAGGAGTTCGGCTTCGGCCACTGCGAGGGGGCGCTGACCGTCCCCTTCGGGGTGGCCGCCGAACTCGACGCGGGCGCCGGCACGCTGGAACTCGACGAGCCGGCCCTGCGCTGACCCGGCCCTGCGCTGACCCGGCTCTGCGCTGAGGACCCGCGGCCGGGCGGCCCGCTCTAAGGTGGCGGGATGCCGCACACCGCCTCCCGTCACCTCGCCGAGGGCCCCCGCGTGGGACTGCGCCCCTTCACCCAGAGGGACGCGGACGAGTTCACCGCCCGGGCCCGGGAGAGCAAGGACCTGCACCACCCGTGGCTGTTCCCGCCGGACACCGCCGAGGCGTACTCCGCCTACGCGGGGCGGCTGATCGACGACCCGGCCCGGGCCGGCTTCCTGGTCTGCGAGAAGCACGACGGGTCCATCGCCGGGTTCGTCAACATCAACAACATCGTGCGCGGCGCCTTCCAGTGCGGGGCGCTCGGCTACGGCGCCTTCGCGCACGCCGCCGGGCGCGGACTGATGCGCGAGGGCCTCGATCTGGTCGTCGGGTACGCCTTCGGCCCGATGCGGCTGCACCGGCTGGAGATCAACGTCCAGCCCGGCAACACCGCGTCCATCGCGCTCGCCCGCCGGTGCGGCTTCCGCCTGGAGGGGTTCTCGCCGCGGATGCTGCACATCGACGGCGCCTGGCGCGACCACGAACGCTGGGCGATCACCGCCGAGATGCGGGCCTGCGGCTGACCCTCATGGTGTCCGGGCCGGTGACGGCGGCGAGGACCCGCGGGCCGGCGGCCCCTCCTCGGTGAACCGCGCGCTCGCCGCGCCGCGGGACTTCCCGCCGCCGCCCGGCCGGGGGCCTTTGCGCAATCCTGACCGGCACCGCCCCTGGCCAGGCCGCCGGGGACCGGGTTCCATGGTCGTCGTGACGACGATCCGACGTGAGGTACTGACGCTGCCCGCCGCACCGTTGGGGCCGGACAACCCGCTGCCCGCGCTGCGGCCGCTGGACGAGACGCACCGCATCGAGGAACGGGACAAGCGGGACCTGCCCCGCGACATGGCCCGCCAGGTCGGCTACGCACCACTGCACAGCCTGCTGCCGGTACCGGTGCGCGACGGCTACGGCAGAGAGCGCGAGCCCCGCCGCGTCGAGGCCCTCGTCCTGGAGAACGACCGGCTGCGCGCCACCGTGCTGCCCGGCCTCGGCGGCCGCGTCGCCTCCCTCGTCCACACGCCCACCGGACGGGAGCTGCTCTACCGCAACCCGGTGCTGCAGCCCGCCAACTTCGCCCTCAACGGCGCCTGGTACTCCGGCGGCATCGAATGGAACATCGGCGCCACCGGCCACACCGCCCTGTCCTGCTCACCGCTGCACGCCGCCCGCGTCCCCGCACCCGACGGCGGGCAGATGCTGCGCCTGTGGGAGTGGGAGCGGCTGCGCGACCTGCCCTTCCAGGTCGACCTGTGGCTGCCGGACGGGTCCGACTTCCTCCTGGTCGGGGTGCGCGTGCGCAATCCGCACGACCGTCCCGTGCCGGCCTACTGGTGGTCCAACATCGCCGTTCCCGAGGAGCGCCGGGTGCTCGCCCCGGCCACCGAGGCGTGGCACTTCGGCTACGAACGCCGGCTGCGCCGGGTGCCCGTGCCGGAGTACGGCGGCGTCGACCGGACGTACCCGCTCAACAGCACCTACCCCGCGGACTACTTCTACGAGGTGCCCGACGGGCGCCGGCGCTGGATCGCCGCGCTCGACGAGCACGGCCACGGGCTGGTGCAGACCTCCACCGACCTGCTGCGCGGCCGCAAGCTGTTCGTCTGGGGCGCCGGCCCCGGCGGGCGGCGCTGGCAGGAATGGCTCACCGAACCCGGCACCGGCGGCTACTGCGAGGTCCAGGCCGGACTGGCCCGCACCCAGCTGGAGCACGTACCGATCGACGCCGGCGCCGAGCTGACCTGGCTGGAAGCCTACGGACCGCTGGACGCCCCGCCACCGGCCGGGGACTGGGAGACCGCCGTGCGGCGCACCGAGGAACGCCTCGACGCCGCCCTGCCCCGCGCCGCCGTCGACGCCGCCTACGCCGCCTGGCGGCCGCACGCGGACACCGAGCCCGGCGAGATCCTCGCCACCGGGTCCGGCTGGGGCGCGCTCGAAGTGCTGCGCGGGGACTTCAAGCTGCCCGGCACGCCCTTCGCCGAGGCCGCCGTCGGCCCGGACCAGGAGCCGTGGCGGCAACTGCTGCGCTCGGGCTCCTTCCCCGGACCGCGCCGCGCCGGGCCCCCGGGACCGACCCTCGTCGCCCCGCACTGGCGGGACATGCTGGAGACGGCGCCGGCCACCCCGCTCACCGAGTACCACCTCGGCATCGCCCAGTGGCACGCCGGCGACCGGGCGCAGGCGGTGCGCAGCTGGGAGCGGGCTCTCGAACTGGCCCCGTCCACCTGGCCGTTGCTGCGCTGCCTGGCCGTCGCCGACCAGGAGGCGGGCCACCACGAGCGCGCCGCCGACCGGTACGCCGCGGCCTTCGACGACCTGTGCCGGGAGCGGCGCGACGAGGCCGAGCGGCGCGACGAGGCCGAGCGGCGCGACGAGCGGCGTGACGACGAGCGGTGGACGGCGGCGACCGCCGCGCTCGGCCGCGAGGCGATCGAGGCGCTGGTGCGGGCGGGACGGCCCGGCGACGCGCGCGCCGTGTGGGACCGGCTGGACCCGCCGACCCGGGCACGCGGCCGGTTCCGGCTGCTGGAGGCCGAACTGCTGCTCGCCGAGGGGCGGCGCGCCGAGGCGCGGGCCGTCTTCGACGACGGCTTCGAGGTCGCCGACCTGCGCGAGGGCGACGAACGCATCGGGCAGGTGTGGGCCCGCGTCGACGACGGGGAGCTGCCCGAGCGCCACGACTTCCGGATGCGGCCGCCGTCGCCCTGAGCGGCGATCCACGTACTGGGGCCGAGGCCGAACCGGGCGGCGGTCCACGTACCGCGGTCGCCGTCAGCCGGTGCGGCGGTCCACGTACCGCGGTCGCCGTCAGCCGGTGCGGCGGTCCACGTACTCGTAGACCGCGCCGTCCGGGTGCACGGCGATCAGATTGCGGCCCGCCGGGGTGCCGACCGGGCCCGCGACGACGCGGGCGCCGAGCCCGGTCAGCACCCGGTGGGCCTCGTCGACGTCCTCCACGGCGATGGTCGCCGCCACCTTGCGCAGCACCTCGAGCTCTTCCTCCGGGCCGCTCATGAGCAGGAAGCAGCCGACCGCGGCCGCCTGGACGCCACCGCGCTCGAACCGGAGAGCGGTGCCGCCCGCGAGCCGCTCGTAGAACGGCACCGCGGTGTCCAGATCGTCGACGCAGACGCGCAAGGTGGCTCCCAGAATCTCCATACGGACGAGCCTAGTTGGGCACGACGGCGGCCGGAGTTCCTTCCCGTGACCGCGGCGCCCGCACCCGCCGGGCCGCGCAGCGCCGAGCGCCGGGCCGCGCACCGCCGAGTTATGCGCACGCTTGTGCGGGTACCCGAGGTCCATGGAGCGCTTGGATCACCTGGAGCACTTGGACCGGCAACTCGTCGACGAGCTGGCGCAGGTGGCGCGCGAGACGGTGCGGGACGAACTGCGCGAGCAGACGCGCAAACGGCGCCGCACGGCCGCGCTGTACGCCGGGTCGGGCGCCGCCGCCCTGTACGCGGGCGCGGCGCTGGCCCTGGCGGTGGGACTGGCCCTGGCGATCGTCCTGCCCGGCTGGGCGGCGGCCCTGATCACGGCGGCCCTCCTCGGTGCGGTGGCCGCCGCGCTGCGCGCCGCCGCCCGCCCGTCCGCGACCGGCCCGTCCGGCACCGGACACGCGGCGGACGCGGGAGCGGCCCACCGGGGCACCGTCCCCGCGCGCCCGCCGGTCCCGCCCGTGCCGCCCGCCCCGCCGGCCGGCACCCGGCCGCAGGCCCCCGGCACCAACGACATCGAACCGCACCACCGGGCCTGACCACGGCCCCGACGCCGACCGGCCCGACGGCGGCCCCGACACCGGCCGGCCCGACCGCGGCACCACCGGGCCCGACGGCGGCACCGACCACCGTCCCGCCCGTCCGGGGCCCACCCGCCGTCCATGTCGCCCCGCCCGCCCGTGACCTGACCGGGCGAGCGGGGCTCTGCCATGCGCCGAGCGGAGCACCGCTGCCCCGCGCGGGGCGCCGCTCCCCGCCTCACGACGGGCGACCACTGCCCGCCTCGCCTCCTCACAGCTGCGGCAGTACCTTCGTGCGGTAGAAGTCGAAGAAGCCGCGCAGGTCGGGGCCGATCTGGTTGACGTAGATCCGGTCGAAGCCCGCGTCGGCGAACTGCTTCAGCTCCGCCACGTGCTCCTCCACGTCGTCGCCGCACACCCGGTTCTCGCGCACCATGTCCTCGGTGACCAGCTGCTGCGCCTGCTCGAAGTGCCTGGGGGAGGGGAGCACCTGGCCCAGTTCGCCCGGCAGCTGCTCGTTGGCCCACAGCCGGTGCACGGTGCGCACGCACTCGTCCTTGTCGGTGCCGTAGCAGACCTTGGTGCCGCCGCTGACGAGCTTCCCGCCGCCCCCGCCCTTGCGGTACTGCTCCACCCTGGCCGCGTCCGGCCTCACCGTGATGTAGCCGTCGGCGATCCGCGAGGCCAGCTGGGTCGCGGCCGGGCCGAAGCCGGACACGTCGATCGGCACGGGCTCGTCCGGGACGGTGTAGAGGCGGGCGTTCTCCACGGTGTAGTGCGTGCCGTGGTGGTTGACCTCCTCGCCGGTGAACAGCCGCCGCAGGACCTGGATGGCCTCCTCCAGCATCTCCAGGCGGATGTGCGCGGGAGGCCATGGACCGCCCAGGATGTGCTCGTTGAGCGCCTCCCCCGTGCCGACCCCGAGCCGGAACCGGCCGTCCAGCATCACCGCGCTGGTGGCGGCGGCCTGCGCCACCACCGCGGGGTGCACGCGCACCGTCGGGCAGGTCACCGCGGTCTCCACGGGCAGCGACACGGCCTCGGACAGCGCGCCGATCACGGACCACACGAAGGGGCTCTGGCCCTGCTCGTCGTTCCACGGGTGGTAGTGGTCCGAGATCCACAGCGCCTGGAAGCCGGCCTGCTCGGCCATCCGCGCCTGCTCGATCAGCTCGGCGGGACCGTACTGCTCGCACGAGAGGAAGTAGCCGTACTCGGGCATGGGGGTCTGCCTCCGGGGGGTGGGCGGGCGGAACGCCCCACCGGGTTTCCCGGCGGCCCCGCCGGAAACCGCCGCCGCGGCGGCGCGCGCCGTCCCGCGGGCGGGGCACGTTTGGGCGCACCCGCCGCCCCGGGCGCCGGGCACGTTCGGGCGCACCCGCCGCCCCGCGCGCCGGGCACGTTTGGGCGCACCGGCCAGGGGGACGCGGGAGGTTCCGCAGCAGCCACGCGACAGCGCCGGAGGCGAACCGTGAGTCGACCCCGCATCGTGATCGTCGGTGCCGGTTTCGCCGGTTACCGCACGGCCCGGACCCTGTCCCGGATGTCCCGGGGCAAGGCCGACATCACCGTGCTGAACCCCACCGACTACTTCCTGTACCTGCCGCTGCTGCCCCAGGTGGCGGCCGGCATCCTGGAGCCGCGGCGGGTCACCGTGTCCCTCTCCGACACCCTGCGGCACGTACGGCTGGTCCTGGGCGAGGCCCAGGACGTGGACCTGGACGCGCGCACCGTGCACTACACCGGCCCGGAGGGCCAGAAGGGCGCGCTGGAGTACGACAGGCTGGTGCTCTCCGTGGGCAGCGTCAACAAGCTGCTGCCGATCCCCGGCGTCGCCGAGCACGCGCACGGCTTCCGCGGGCTGCCGGAGGCGCTGTACCTGCGCGACCACGTGACCCGCCAGGTGGAGCTGGCGGCCGCCGCCCCCGACCCGGGGTCCTGCGCCGCCCGCTGCACCTTCGTCGTGGTGGGCGCCGGATACACCGGCACCGAGGTCGCCGCGCACGGCAAGATGTACACCGACGCCCAGGTGCACAGGCATCCGCTGCGCCAGGGGATGAGCCCCCGCTGGCTGCTGCTGGACATCGCGCCCCGCGTGCTGCCCGAGCTGGACGAACGGCTGTCGGCCACCGCCGACCGGGTGCTGCGCGAGCGCGGCGTCGACGTGCGCATGGGCACCTCCGTCAAGGAGGCCACGCACGACGGGGTGGTGCTCACGGACGGCGAGTTCGTGCCGACCCGCACGCTCGTGTGGTGCGTCGGCGTACGGCCCGACCCGCTCGTGCAGAGCACGGGTCAGCCGCTGGAGCGCGGCCGGCTGGTCGTCGACCCGTATCTGCAGGTGCCGGGGAGGCCGGAGGTGTTCGCGTGCGGTGACGCGGCCGCCGTGCCGGATCTGAACAACCCGGGGAAGTTCACCCCGATGACCGCCCAGCACGCCTGGCGGCACGGAAAGGTCGCCGCGATCAACGTGGCCGCGTCGCTCGGCGTCGGCGAGCGCCGCCCCTACCGCCACCGCGACCTCGGTTTCGTGGTCGACCTCGGCGGGGCCCAGGCCGCCGCCAATCCGCTCGGCATCCCGCTGTCCGGTCCGGCGGCCGGCGCGGTGACCCGCGGCTACCACCTGGCCGCGATGCCGGGCAACCGTGTCCGGGTGGCCGCGGACTGGCTGCTGGACGCCGTACTGCCGCGCCAGTCCGTGCAGTTGGGGCTCGTACGGTCCTGGGCGGTGCCCCTGGAGTCCTCCTCCCCCGAACTGGCGCGGGTGCCGGAGGGGGTCCTCGGGCCACGGGCCGGGACCGCGGCGGACGCCGCCTCCGCGAGCGCCCGCCCCGGCGACGGACCCGCCGAGCGGCATGCGGGCGGCGAAACCTCGGGGAACCAGCCGGGCGCCGGACCCACCGGCAACCCCCAGGCCGGTGACCCCGCCGAGCGAAGCCCGGGCGGTGAGCCCGCGAGGAACCAGCCGGGGGGTGAGCCGGCCAAGAACCAGCCGGGCGGTGAGCCCGCCAGGAATCAGCCGGGCGGTGAGCCCGCCAAGAACCAGCCGGGCGGCGAACCGGCCCCGGAACAGCCCGGCAGCAGCCGGCCCGGCGGCCCCGCGCCCGCCGGGCGTGCCGCGCGCAGGCCGCACCCCGCTCCCGGCCCGGTCAAACGTGACGACGACCTCTCCGAAGGAGACACATGAACACCGCAGAACTCGTCGACCTCGGGCAGCAGCTCCGCGTGGACAGCGTGCGGGCCGCCGCAGCGGCGGGCTCCGGGCACCCCACGTCCTCCATGTCCGCCGCCGACCTGATGGCCGTACTGCTGGCCCACCACCTGCGGTACGACTTCGAGCACCCCGAGCACCCCGGCAACGACCGCCTGGTGCTGTCCAAGGGACACGCCTCACCGCTGCTGTACTCCGCCTACAAGGCGGCCGGCGCCATCGACGACGAGGAACTGCTCACCTTCCGCAAGCTCGGCAGCCGGCTGGAGGGGCACCCCACGCCCCAGCGGCTGCCCTGGGTGGAGACCGCCACCGGCTCCCTGGGGCAGGGCCTGCCCATCGGCGCCGGCATCGCCCTGGCCGGCAAGCGGCTGGACCACGCCGACTACCGGGTGTGGGTGCTGTGCGGGGACAGTGAGATGGCCGAGGGCTCGATCTGGGAGGCCGCCGAGCACGCCGGCTACGAACACCTGGACAACCTGATCGCGATCGTGGACGTCAACCGCCTCGGCCAGCGCGGCCCCACCCGGCACGGCCACGACCTCGACGCCTACGCGCGCCGCTTCCGCGCCTTCGACTGGCACACCATCGAGATCGACGGCCACGACGTCGACGCCGTCGACCGGGCCTACGGGGAGGCGGTCTCCACCGTGGGGCAGCCCACCGCGATCATCGCGCGCACCCTCAAGGGCAAGGGCGTGGCGGCCACCGAGGACCGCGAGGGGCTGCACGGCAAGCCGGTCAAGGACGCCGACGAGGCGATCGAGGAACTCGGCGGCGTGCGCGACCTGCGGGTGAGCGTGCACGCACCGCCCTCCGCCCGGGCGTCGCGGCCCGTAGGCGACGGCAGCCTCGAACTGCCCCGCTGGGACAAGGGCGACAAGGCCGCCACCCGCGACGCCTTCGGGCAGGCCCTCGCCGCGCTCGGCACCGCCCGCGGCGACGTCGTGGCCCTGGACGGCGAGGTGGGCGACTCCACCCGCGCGGAGTTCTTCGCCAAGGAGCACCCCGACCGCTACTTCGAGTGCTACATCGCCGAGCAGCAGATGGTCGCCACCGCGGTCGGCATGGCCCGGCGCGGATGGGTGCCCTACGCCTCCACCTTCGCGGCCTTCCTGACCAGGGCGCACGACTTCGTGCGGATGGCCGCCGTCAGCGGCTCCGGCATCAGCCTCAACGGCTCCCACGCGGGCGTCTCGATCGGTCAGGACGGCCCCAGCCAGATGGGCCTGGAGGACCTGGCGATGATGCGGGCCGTGCACGGCTCGACCGTGCTGTACCCGAGCGACGCCAACCAGACGGCCCACCTGGTCGCGCGGATGGCGTCCCTGGACGGCATCCGCTACCTGCGCACCTCCCGCGGCGAGAGCCCGGTGATCTACGGCCCGGACGAGGAGTTCCCCGTGGGTGGTAGCAAGGTGCTGCGCTCCTCGGCCCAGGACCGGCTGACCGTCGTCGCCGCGGGCGTCACCCTGCACGAGGCGCTCGCCGCCGCGGACACCCTCGCCGAGGCGGGCATCCCGGTCCGGGTGATCGACCTGTACTCCGTCAAGCCCGTCGACCGCGACACGCTGCGGCAGGCCGCGCAGGACACCGGCTGCCTGCTCACCGTGGAGGACCACCGCGAGGAGGGCGGCCTCGGCGACGCGGTCCTCGACGCCTTCCTGGACGGCCGGCCGGTACCGCGCCTGGTGCGCCTGGCCGTCCGTACGATGCCGGGCTCCGCCTCGCCCGCCGAGCAGCTGCACGCCGCCGGCATCGACGCCGAGTCGATCGCGGCCGCCGCCCGGCTGCTGGCCGAGAAGGCGGTGGTGCGGTGAGCGGCTCCCCGCGCACCGTGCGGGCCGGCCGGCGCACGGTGGAGGTGCACCGGCCGGACAAGGTCCTCTTCCCCGGCCACGACGGCGACGGCGACGCGGCCGGTCCGGACGACGGAGGGAGCGCCAAGGAGTACACCAAGGGCGACCTGGTCGACTACTACCGGTCCGTCGCGCCGTTCATGCTGCCGCACCTGCGGGGCCGCCCGCTGATGCTGGAGCGGCGGCCGGACGGGCTGGACGGACCCGTCTTCATGCAGAAGAACACGCCCGCCCACTACCCCGACTGGATCACCCGGGCCGAGGTCCCCAAGGAGGGCGGCACGGTCACGCACACCGTGTGCGACGACACGGCCACCCTCGTGTACCTCGCCGACCAGGCCTGCCTCACCCTGCACCGCTGGCTGTCGCGCACCACCGCGCTGGACCGCCCGGACCGGATGGTGTTCGACCTCGACCCGGCCCCGGCCCCGGCGCCTGGACGGCCCGGGGCAAGCGGCGACGAGTTCGGCCCGGTGCGCGAGGCGGCCCGGCTGCTGGGCGGACTGCTGCGGGAGCTGCGGCTGCCCTCGGCGCTGATGTCCACCGGCTCGCGCGGCCTCCACGTGATCGTGCCCCTGGCCGCCCGGCACGGCTTCGACGAGGTGCGCGCCTTCGCCCGGGACACCGCCGAGGTACTGGCCGCCCGGCACCCCGACCGGTTCACCACGGCCGCCCGCAAGAAGGACCGCGGCGACCGCCTCTACCTCGACGTGCAGCGCAACGGCTACGCCCAGACCGCCGTCGCCCCCTACAGCGTCCGCGCCCGGCCCGGCGCACCCGTCGCCGTGCCCCTGTCCTGGGACCAGCTCGACGACCCCGGCCTCGGCCCGGGCCGCTGGACCATCGCCGACGCCCTCGACCAGGCCCGCACCGACCCCTGGGCCGGCGTGCTCCGGCGCGGCCGGGCCCTCGGACCGGCCCGGCGCCGCCTCGACGCACTGCGTGGGTGATGCACATACCGGCTCTGCGCAGGTGGAACGCCCTGCGCCGGGGATGGCCGCGCCGGTGAAGGTTTGGCCAGGGAAGCTGCGGCCACACGGAGAGAAGAGGTGGCCATGGCGAATACAGAAAACACATCCGAGCCGCAGGAATCACAGCAGCCCCGGAAAACACCCCGGAAATCACAGGAGTCTCATACCGAAGAGGACAACCGTGCGACGGCCCGCCGGCCGCGGCCCATGGAGGTGCTGCGTGAGGCGAAGGCCCAGTTCGCGGAGCTGACCAACCTGGAGGCGGAGTCCGTCACCTCGTTCGAGCGGACCGGGGACGGCTGGTCCCTGGAGGTCGAGGTCCTCGAACTCAGCCGGGTGCCGGACACCATGAGCCTGATGGCGAGCTACCTGGTCGAACTCGACGACGAGGGACAGCTCACCGGCTACCGGCGCCTGCGCCGCTACGAGCGCGGACGCGCCGACGGGCGCCGGTCCGGCTAGGCCCCCGCCGGCACCGGGCCACCCGGGTCGCACCCGCCCCGGCACCGCGCCGGGCGCACGGACATCGCCCACAGACATCGCCCTCAGACATCGCCCTCAGACATTGCCCACAGACATTGCCCACAGACATCGCCCACACAGTCATCCAGTACAGAAGGAGGCACGGCCGGCATGACCGTAGTCCCGGCACAGACATCCGGCGGCGGAGGCGGCAGCAGCGGTCTCTACGACGTTCTTGAGCTCGTTCTGGACAGGGGGCTCGTGATCGACGCGTTCGTGAGGGTGTCCCTCGTCGGTATCGAGATCCTGAAGATCGACGTGCGTGTCGTCGTCGCCAGCGTGGACACGTATCTCCGTTTCGCCGAGGCGTGCAACCGCCTCGACCTGGAATCCGGCCCGCACAAGGACCCCGGCCTGCCCGACATCGTCGGCGAGGTCACCGAGTCCGGCGCGCGCGGCAAGTCCAAGGGCGCGCTGTCCGGCGCCGCCCAGACCATCTCCGAGGCCTTCAAGCAGGGCCGTGACGAGAACGCGGGCGAGACCGAATCCCGGCCGCGGGCCCG
Organism: Streptomyces sp. NPDC004065; assembly: GCF_044903565.1. NCBI lineage: Bacteria > Bacillati > Actinomycetota > Actinomycetes > Kitasatosporales > Streptomycetaceae > Streptomyces > Streptomyces sp. NPDC004065. The sequence continues at coordinate 123,080 of NZ_JBJDQT010000010.1, forward strand.
GAAGACCTCCGCGGCGCGCAGGAAGGAGGAGCAGGAGTGAGCACGTACGTCTACGGGATCACGGCCGCCTCGCACCCGTCGCTGCCGGAGGGCATGGGCGGCGTCGGCGATCCTCCCCGGCAGGTCCGCATCCTCGAGGCGGGCGAACTCGCCGCCGTGGTCAGCGACGCGCCCGAGGGGCTGCGCCCCAAGCGCAAGGACCTGCTCGCCCACCAGAACGTGCTCAGCGAGGCCGGCGCCGGCGGCTGCGTGCTGCCCATGCGGTTCGGCAGCGTCGCCCCGGACGACGACGCCGTCACCCGCGTGCTCGGCGAGCGCGCCGAGCACTACCTGGAGCGCCTGCGGGCCCTGGACGGCAAGGTGGAGTACAACGTCAAGGGCAGCCATGTCGAAGAGGCCGTACTGCACCTGGTGATGTCCGGGAACCCGGAGATCCGGGCGCAGGCCGAGGCCAACCGGCGGGCCGGCGGCGGAAGCTACGACGACAAGATCCGGCTCGGCGAGATGGTCGCCGCGGCCGTGCAGGCCCGTGAGGCCGGGGACGCCGCCGAGGTGCTGCGCGCCCTGCAGCCGGCGGCCGCCGCGGTCAGCGAGGGCCCCGAGTCCACGGGCTGGCTGGTCAACGCCTCCTTCCTGGTCGACAGGGGCTCGGCGGAGGAGTTCCTGACGGCCGTCGAGCAGGCCCGCAAGGACCTGCCCCACCTCGAACTGCGCGTCAATGGGCCGCTGCCGCCCTACAGCTTCGTCGAGCCCGGCCCCGCCGAGCCGGCCGGCACCGCGGCAGGAGCCGACGCCGGAGCGGAATGAGTTGAGTCATGGGACTGATCTCGGAGGTGCTGCTGCTGCCGTTCGCTCCGGCGCGCGGCAGCGCCTGGGCGATCAGGCAGGTACTGCGCGAGGCCGAGCGCATCTACTACGACCCGGCCACCGTGCGCGCAGAACTGGCGCAGCTGGAACAGCAGCTGGAGGCGGGAGAGATCACCGAGGAGGAATTCGACCACCGGGAGGACGAGCTCCTGGACCGGCTGGAGATCGGCCTGCGCGGTGGCGCGGGGACAGGTGAGGGGACGGCACGATGAATCGAGTGGGACTGGGCCTCGCGGTAGGGGCCGGATACCTCCTGGGGCGTACGAAGAAACTGAAACTCGCCGTCGCCGTGGGCAGCCTGGTGGCCGGCAAGAAGATGAACCTGAGCCCGCGGCAGCTCGCCGGCCTGGTCAACCAGCAGCTCAAGGACAACCCGCAGTTCAAGGAGATCGGGGACCAGCTGCGCCAGGATCTGCGGGGCGTCGGCAAGGCGGCCTCGGGCGCCATGGTCGAGCGGCAGATGACCGCGCTGGCCGACCGGCTGCACGGCCGGACCGCGCAGGTCCGCGACAGCCTGGCGGGCGTGGCCCCGGACGGCGGCGGCGACACGGAGGACCGGGAGACCGGGGACCGCGACGCCGGCGGCGGCCGGGAGCCGTACGAGGACGACTACGAGGACCGTGAGGGCCGCGAGGCCGGGGAGGCCGGGGAGGCCGACGAGGCGGAGGAGCCCGAGGGCCGCGGCGGCGAGGACCGGGACGCGGGCGCGGCCCCGAGGGCCGCCGGGAAGGCCGCGAAGAAGGCGCCGGGGAAGAAGGTCCCCGGGAAGAAGGCCGCGGCGAAGAAGGCGGCGGCCGGGAAGACCGCGGCCGGCCGGACGGCCGCGAAGAGGGCCGCGTCCGGCGCGCCCCGCGCTGCCGGGTCCCGGCCGGCGAAGGGCGGCGGTGACCGATGACCGAGACCCTGCGATCCGCGACCTCGGCCGCGGGCGACGCGGCCGGCAAGGCCACGAAGGACAACCCGCTGACCGACCTGGCGCACAGCGAGGCGGCCGACCGGCTCAAGGCGGAGGCGCAGGAGTACCTCGCCGCCCAGGCCCAGCGGCTGCTGGTCGGCTTCGGCCGCAAGCTCGGCCAGACCACCGGAAAGCTCAACGACATAGCCGAGGGCAACAGCCCCGGATTCGCCAAGCTCGCCCTGGACAGCGGCCGCAAGCTGGCCGAGGGCAAGGGCCCGCTGCGCACCGCCGTGGAGGTGGGCGCCTCACGCGCCAAGGACAACGTCATGGGAGCGCTGAAGAACCTCACCGGCGGGGGCGGCAAAGGCAAGCGCAAGCGCGGGGCGGGGAACAAGCCGACCGTCATCATCGAGCACATCGACGTCGGCGTACCCGTCCGCACGGCCTACGACCAGTGGACCCAGTACCAGGACTTCAGCACCTTCGCCAAGGGCGTCAAGAGCGTCAGCCGCGGCGACGACACCACCACGGACTGGCAGGGGAAGATCTGGTGGTCCAGCCGCAGCTGGAAGGCCACCACGACCGAGCAGGTGCCCGACTACCGCATCCAGTGGACCGCGGAGGGCGCCAAGGGCACGCCCCGGGGCGTGGTCTCCTTCCACCGCCTGGAGGACAACCTCACCCGCATCCTGCTGGTGATCGAGTACTACCCGAGCGGCTTCTTCGAGAAGACCGCCAACATCTGGCGCGCCCAGGGCCGCCGCACCCGGCTCGACCTGAAGCACTTCGCCCGCTTCATCACCCTCAAGGGCGAGGCGGAGGAGGGCTGGCGCGGTGAGATCCGCGACGGCGAGGTCGTCCGCAGCCACGAGGACGCCGTCGCCGAGGAGGAACGCGCCGAGGAGGAACGCGCCGAGGAGGAGGGCGAGGACTCCGAGGGCGCCGGACAGCCCGAGGCGGAGGAGGAACAGGAGGAAGAGGGGGGCGAGGAGGGGCCGGAGGAGGAAGAGGCCGAGGCCGGCTACGAGGACGAGTCCGAGGCAGAGGAAGAGGAGCCGTACGAGGACGAGGAGGACGACGGCGAGTACGAGGACGAGGAGGAGGGCGACGGGGAGGAGCCCGAGGAGGGTGAAGAGGTGCCCGAGGAGGAGTACGAGCACGCCGAGGGCGGGGGCCGTCGATGACGACTCCCCGCCGGCTGTCCGACCCCTACGGCCCGAGCAGCGGCGCCAACCTCGCCGACATCCTCGAGCGCGTGCTCGACAAGGGTGTCGTCATCGCGGGTGACATCCGCATCAACCTCCTCGACATCGAACTGCTCACCATCAAGCTCCGGCTCGTCGTCGCCTCGGTGGACAAGGCCAAGGAGATGGGTATCGACTGGTGGGAGAGCGACCCGGCGCTCTCCTCCCGGGCCCGCCGCGACGAACTGGCCCGGGAGAACGCCGAGCTGCGCGAGCGGCTGGCGCGGCTGGAGGAACTGGAACTGGGGCAGGGAACACCGGACACGCACCGTGCCGACCGCGCACGGCGCGTGTCCGGTGGCGAGAGCACGGGCCGTTCGCTCCCGAAGGAGGCACCATGACCGGACTGCGGTACGTCTACGCCGTCTGCCGCCCGCTCGGGGCGCCCCTCCAGGCGCAGTTGACCGGGGTGGGCGGCGCCCCGCCCAAGCTGCTCCACCACCACGGCCTGACCGCCGTCGTCAGCGAGGTGCCGGAGCGCGACTTCGACGAGGAACCGCTGCGCGCCCACCTGGAGGACCTGGACTGGCTGGCCGCCACCGCCCGCGCCCACCAGGGGGTGATCGACGCGCTCACCGTCGTCACCACCCCGCTGCCGCTGCGGATGGCGACCGTCTTCCGGGACGACAGCGCGGTGCGCACCATGATCGAGTCCCGCGAGGACCACATCCGCGGGATGCTGCAGCGTCTGGAGGGCCGGGTGGAGTGGGGGGTCAAGGTCTACGTCGAGACCGACCGGCCCGAGGAGGCCGCGCGCCCGGAGCGCAAGCCCGCGTCGGGCCGCGACTATCTGCGGCAGCGCCGGCAGCAGACCCGCGCCCACGAGGACCTGTGGCAGCGCGCCGAGACCTTCGCGACCGCGCTGCACGAACAGCTCGCCGCCTTCGCCGAGGACTCCCGGCTGCACGCCCCGCAGAGCGCCGCCCTCTCGGGCACGGGAGGGCGCAACGTGCTCAACGCGGCGTACCTCGTCCAGCGCGCGCGCTCCGAGGAGTTCGTGGAACTGGTGGACCGCACCAAGGACGACGCACCGGGGCTGCGGGTGGAGCTCACCGGCCCCTGGGCGGCGTACTCCTTCGCGGGCGAGGCGCCCGAGGAGGCACCGGAAGTGGTGCCCGGGGAGGGCGGCAGGGCATGACCGTCGTCGAACGCCGTGAGATCGCCCTGGTGGACCTGCTCGACCGGTTGCTGGCCGGCGGCGTCGTCATCACCGGGGACCTGACCCTGCGCATCGCGGACGTCGATCTCGTCCGCATCGATCTCAACGCGCTGATCAGCTCGGTCAACGCGAACGTTCCCTCCCCGTTCGAGGCCCTGGAGGAGCCGTCGTGACCTCGCGCAGCCCGCGCAAGCGTGTGGAACTGGAGCCCGACACCGTGGAACGGGATCTGGTCAAGCTCGTCCTCACGGTCGTGGAGCTGCTGCGCCAGCTGATGGAGCGCCAGGCGTTGCGCCGCTTCGACGTGGGCGACCTCACGGAGGAGCAGGAGGAGCGGATCGGCCTGACGCTGATGCTCCTGGAGGACCGCATGGCCGAGCTGCGCGACCGCTACGGACTGCGGCCCGAGGACCTCAACCTGGACCTCGGGCCGCTGGGACCGCTGCTGCCCCGGAAGTGAGGACGGCGGTCAGGCTTCCTTGCGGCACAGGATCTCGCCGTGCAGGACGGCGAACCAGCCGTCCGCGCACCGCCCCCACTCCCGCCACGCCTGCGCCACGGCCCGCAGCTCCCCGGCCGTCGCATGGCCGCCCGAGGTGGCGCGCGAGGCGTACTCCGAGGCGAGGGTGCGGTCCGCCCACAGCCCGCTCCACCAGGCCCGTTCGGCGTCCGTGGCGTACGTCCAGGTGCTCGACGCCGACGTGACGCCGGCCTCGGTGAAGCCGGCCGCCAGCGCCCAGGACCGCAGCCGGCGCCCGGCGTCCGGCTCGCCGCCGTTGGCGCGGGCCACCCGCTCGTACAGATCCAGCCAGTCGTCCAGTCCGGGCACCTCGGGGTACCACGTCATCGCCGCGTAGTCGGCGTCGCGGACCGCGACGAGCCCGCCCGGCCGGGTCACCCGGCGCATCTCGCGCAGCGCCCGCACCGGGTCGCCCACGTGCTGGAGCACCTGGTGGGCGTGGACGACGCAGAAGGTGTCGTCGGGGAAGTCCAGGGCGTGCACGTCCGCGACCGCGAAGTCGGCGTTGGTCACCCCGCGTTCGGCGGCCGTGGCGCGGGCCCGGTCCAGGATGCCCGGGGCCCGGTCCACGCCCGTGACGTGCCCGTCGGGGACCAGTGCGGCCAGGTCGGCGGTGATGGTGCCGGGGCCGCAGCCGATGTCCAGCACCTTCATGTGGGGCTTCAGCGAGCCGAGGAGGTAGGCCGCGGAGTTGGCGGCGGTGCGCCAGGTGTGGGAACGCAGGACGGACTCGTGGTGCCCGTGCGTGTAGACGGCCGTCTCCCGTGACGTCGGCATGGCTGTACCCCTTCGCTCGTACGAAGTTTGCCCGGGGCGGGGCCCGGGGCGGCGGTACGGATCACGGTACGCGGACGTGCCGAATGATGAGACCCGCGTTTTGCATACTGGACTGACGGCGTGTCAGCGATGCCGGGGCCGGGGAGGGATGGCAGGGGCAGCGGAGGGTAGGGGGGCCGGGGTCAGTCCTTGGGCAGCGGGCGGTACACCGTCAGCGCCTCCGGCAGGTTCTCCAGCCACAGTTCGCCCTCGACCTCCATGACCTCGCCGTCGTAGGCGAGCAGGGTGCCGGGCGCGACACCGGTCAGGCGCAGGCGTGGCACCTGGACCGCCGCGTGGGCGGGGGAGCGGGTCAGCGGGCCCGCCAGCGCCGCGGACAGCAGCCGCAGGGCGGGCCTGCGGCCCCCGTGCACCACCCGGACGTCGAGCCTGCCGTCCGCCAGGTCCAGCCGGCGGCCCGGCGCCAGGCCCATCCGGTGGTACGTGCCGTTGCCCGCGAACAGCAGCCACAGCGGACGCCGCCGCCCGCCGATCTCGGCCTCCAGCGGATGCCGGTCCGCGCGCAGCACCTTGACCGCCGCCAGCACCCCGGCCGGCCACCCGCCGATCCGGTCCGACCAGCGCTCCCGCTCGCGCACCAGCTCCGGGTAGACACCCAGGCTGAAGGTGTTGAGGAAGACGCCCTCGTGGTCGCCGGCGGTGAAGCGGCCCACGTCCACGCGCACCGCCTCGCCCCGCTCCAGGGCCCGGCTCAGATCCCGTACGTCCTCCACGCCCAGGTCGTAGGCGAAGTGGTTGAGCGTGCCGCCGGGCAGCACCGCCAGGGGCAGGCCGTGGCGCAGGGCGGTCCCGGCGGCGGCGTTCACCGTGCCGTCGCCGCCGCACACCCCGAGCACCCGGGCGCGGGCCGCCGCCCGCTCCAACTCGGCGGGCACGTCGTCCGGTTCGCACTCGACGATCTCCGCCTTGGGCAGCGCGTCCCGCAGTGCGCGGGCCCGGTCGGCGGTGCCCGAGGCGTTGTTGGCCACCAGGACCAGGCCCTCGCCGCCGGGCAGCGCCGGCACGTCGGCGCGGGGCCGGGCCGGCGCGGCGAGCTGGGCGCGCGTGGGCACCAGGCCCCGTACGGCGAAGGCGGCGCCCGCGCCGAGGGCCGCACCCGCCAGCACGTCGCTGGGGAAGTGCACACCGGTGTAGACGCGGGAGAGCGCGACGGACACGGCGACGGGGGCCACCGCGGCGCCCCAGGCCGGGGATTCCAGGGCGACACCGGTCGCGAAGGCGGCGGCGGAGGCCGCGTGCCCGGACGGGAAGGAGGTGGTGATCGGCTGCCGCTTGAGCCGGCGCATCACCGGCACCGGGTCCAGCACCGGCCGGGACCGGCGCACCGAGCGCTTGCCGAGCGTGTTGATGGTGAGGGAGGCCAGGCTCAGCGAGGCCAGCCCGCGCACGGCGGCGCGGCGGGCGCGCGGTGTCCGGCTCGCCGCCACGGCCGCCGCCGTCGCGAACCACAGCACGCCGTGGTTCGCACTGCGGCTCAGCCGCGGCAGCACGGGCCCGGCGCCCGGCCAGTGCCGCTCGGCCGCGAACTCGAACAGGCGGGAGTCCACCGCGAGCAGGCGCCGCAGAACCGAGTGGGCACCGGTCTTCGGGGCGGTGAGGTCGACGTCTGGGCTCATACAGGGACCGTTACCCTGAAGCGGCCGTTTGTTGTGCGCGGTGTGCGCCGTACGGCAGCTCGAGCCCCGACCGGAAAGGTCCCCATGCGCCTGCTCCTCGTACGCCACGGCCAGACGCCCTCCAACGTGGACATGCTGCTGGACACGGCCGTTCCCGGGCCGGGGCTGACCGAGCTGGGCGAGCGGCAGGCCGCCGCGCTGCCCGGGGCGCTGGCGGGGGAGGACGTCGAGGCGGTGTACGCCTCGACCCTGGTGCGCACCCAGCTCACCGCCGCCCCGCTGGCGGCCGCGCGCGGGCTGGAGGTCCTCGTCCGCGACGGCCTCCGGGAACTGTCGGCGGGCGAGCTGGAGAGGGAGCCGGGCGAATCCGAGCGCGGACGGCGGTACATGCGCACGGTGCTGGCCTGGGCCGCGGGAGAAACGTCCCTGCGGATGCCGGGGCCGGGCGGGGAGACCGGCGCGGAGGCGCTGGCGCGGTACGACGCGGTGGTCGCGGAGGCCGCCCGCGGCGGGGCGCGCACGGTCGCCATGGTCAGCCACGGCGCGGCCATCCGGCTGTGGACCGCCGTCCGCGCCCGCAACCTGGACGCGGACTTCGCCGCCACTCACTCCCTGCGCAACACCGGAGTGGTCGCCCTGGAGGGCACACCCGCCACCGGCTGGACGGCCCTGACCTGGGCGGACGCCACCATCACCCCTACGGGAGAGCCGGGCCCGGCCGGCCGGCCGCTGCGGGCGGGGTAGGGCGCGGGGAGCCGGGGCCCGCGCCGCGACGCCCGCGACGCCCACGCCGCCCGCGACGCCCGGCCCCGGCGGCCGGCCCCGGCCGCTGCCGCCCGCGCCGCAACGGCCTCGGCCGCTGCCGCGCGCGCCGGCCGCCGCGGCGGCGGGGGAGGCGGGGGGCTGCGCAGGCGGCGGGGGCGGACGCGCCGCGGGGTGCGGTGGTGGCGCGTCGGCCGGGAGAGCTGCGGATAAGTGTTTGCCCAGGTGTTCGGGGCGCCCGCAGAATGCGTGGTCATGGGACATCTGGAAGCCGCGCACCTGGAGTACTTCCTCCCCGACGGGAGGGCGCTGCTCGGCGACGTGTCCTTCCGCGTGGGCGAGGGGGCCGCCGTCGCCCTCGTCGGACCCAACGGCGCGGGCAAGACGACGCTGCTGAGACTGATCTCCGGCGAGCTCAAGCCGCACGGCGGCACCGTCACCGTCAGCGGCGGCCTCGGCGTGATGCGGCAGTTCGTGGGCTCCGTACGGGACGAGACCACGGTGCGCGACCTGCTCGTGTCGGTCGCCCCGCCGCACATCCGGCAGGCCGCCCGGGCCGTCGACGCGGCCGAGCACGCCATCATGACGGTCGACGACGAGGCCGCTCAGCTCGACTACGCCCAGGCGCTCGCGGACTGGGCGGAGGCCCGCGGCTACGAGGCCGAGACGCTGTGGGACATGTGCACCACGGCCGCCCTCGGCGTGCCGTACGAGAAGGCGCAGTGGCGGCAGGTGCGCACCCTGTCGGGCGGCGAGCAGAAGCGGCTGGTCCTCGAGGCGCTGCTGCGCGGCACCGACGAGGTGCTGCTGCTGGACGAGCCGGACAACTATCTGGACGTGCCCGGCAAGCGCTGGCTCGAGGAACGGCTGAAGGAGACCCGCAAGACCGTCCTGTTCGTCTCGCACGACCGTGAACTCCTCGCCCGCGCCGCCGAGAAGATCGTGTCGGTCGAACCGGGACCCGGCGGCGCCGACGCCTGGGTGCACGGCGGCGGATTCGCCACCTACCACGAGGCCCGGCGCGAGCGCTTCGCCCGCTTCGAGGAGCTGCGCCGCCGCTGGGACGAGAAGCACGCGCAGCTGAAAAAGCTGGTGCTGAACCTGCGCCAGGCGGCGACCGTCAGCCACGAGCTGGCCTCGCGCTACCAGGCCGCCCAGACGCGGCTGCGCAAGTTCGAGGAGGCGGGGCCGCCGCCGGAGCCGCCGCGCGAGCAGGACATCCGCATGCGGCTGAGGGGCGGCCGTACCGGCGTACGCGCCGTCACCTGCGCCGGCCTGGAACTGACCGGCCTGATGAAACCCTTCGACCTGGAGGTGTTCTACGGCGAACGGGTCGCCGTCCTGGGCTCCAACGGCTCGGGCAAGTCGCACTTCCTGCGGCTGCTGGCCGGCGAGGACGTGGCGCACACCGGCCGGTGGAAGCTGGGGGCCCGCGTGGTCCCCGGGCACTTCGCCCAGACCCACGCGCACCCCGAGCTGCGGGGGCGCACCCTGCTGGACATCCTGTGGAAGGAGCACGCGCAGGACCGCGGCGCCGCCATGTCCCGGCTGCGCCGCTACGAGCTGACCGGTCAGGCGGAGCAGACCTTCGACCGCCTCTCCGGCGGCCAGCAGGCCCGCTTCCAGATCCTGCTGCTGGAGCTGGCCGGTGCCACGGCCCTGCTCCTGGACGAGCCCACCGACAACCTCGACCTGGAGTCCGCGGAGGCGCTCCAGGAGGGGCTGGAGGCCTTCGAGGGCACGGTCCTCGCCGTCACCCACGACCGCTGGTTCGCCCGCTCCTTCGACCGCTACCTGGTCTTCGGCAGCGACGGCAGGGTCCGCGAGACGACCGAACCGGTCTGGGACGAGCGCCGCGTCGAGCGCGCGAGGTAAGCGCGCGAGACAGCCCCGGTGGCACCGGGCCGGTCCATGTGGAGCGCCGCCCGGGCGGGCCCGGGTGGAGCCTTGCCCGGGCGGGCCCCGGGGAGCCTTGCCCGCGAGCCTTGCCCGCGGACCGGGCGGCTCCGGCCCGGCGGGGGGAGCCGGCGTCCGGGGACGCGGGGAGGGCGACGTCCGGCCATGCCGACCCGCATCGCGTCGCCGGACGAGTCCGATCGGACGGTGCTCGGCCGCGCGGCCCGGTGAGACCGGGCGGGGCGGGCCGAGTGCCTGCCCTGCCCCGCCCCGGCCCGGGCCGACAGGGGGCAGGCGGGCGTACCCGCATGGCCGGCCGCGCGACGCTGTTGCCGCCTGTGCGGGGACGTCGGCGGGGTGCGGCAGGGAGCGTGCGGTTCGGATGCGTGCGGCCGTCCCGGCGTGCCTGCCGGGCAGCGGCGCCCCGTCCCGGCCGGCCGCGGGCGCCGCGCGTTCCGTCGGGGCGGCGGCGCCGTGCGGCGGGTCGCGGTGGGCGGCCCGCCCCCGGCCGGGGACGGGCTCAGCGCCAGCGCAGAATCGCGGCCAGGCCGCCCGACGGGATGTCCTCCTCGGTCGGTGCCACCGGCGACAGGGACAGGGCCGTCGCGTCGGTGGCGACCGCGGAGCGGAGCAGGGCGTCGTCGGCACGGGCCGGCCAGGAGTGCTGCTCACCGAGAATCTCCAGATCCGTACGGCGCACCGCCAGCTGGTCCGGGTCCTCGCCGATCCACACCTCCCGGTGGTTGTCGGGGCCGTCCGGGGCGATCAGCAGCTCCTCCAGACGGTGCTCACGGGCCGCCTCGACCAGCGCCGGCACGCCCTCCACGGCCCGGACACGGCCCTCGTCGTCGGGGGCCTTGGCGGACCGGAAGCGGTCCAGCTCCGCCTCGACCCGCCGACGGACGTGCTCGGCGCGGATCCGCTCCACTTCGTCGTCCAGCAGCCTGCTGCCGGCCCCGTGGGCCGACTCCACCACACGGTCCTGCAGCCGCTTGGGCAGCCGCTCGCGCACCTCGCGCCGCTCCCGCTCGTCCCCGACCACGATCAGCAGATCGGCCCCGCTCTCCTCCTGGCACACGCTCAGCGCGTCCGCGATCTCCGCCGCGTTGTGCTCCCAGGTGTTCTCCACCTTCAGCTGGAAGTGCCGCTCCGACCAGTCGACGCTGCTCGTACGGTGAATGGGCCACTGCTGTCCCACCACCGTGGCGGCCTTCTGCCTCCCCAGCGAGCTGCGCAGCTCGAAGTCCGCGCCCTTGCGGTCGACGTACGCCACGATCGCCACCGGGTCCTCGCCCGCCAGGTCCAGCAGCGGCCCCACCCGCGGCAGCGGCGCCCACTCGGCCCAGCTGCCGCCCTGCGGCGGACGCGCCAGGTGCGGGTCCAGGACGACGGTGCCCTCCCGTGCGAACAGGGCCCGCCCGTGCGGGTCGGGGGAGTGGCGCAGTTCGTCGATCGCGTCCTCCACCGCCCGGCAGGTGGGCTCGCCCGCGCCCTGCTGGGCCAGCTCGCGCCCCATCGCCTGCGCCGTCAGATGCAGCTCGTGCGCCATGTCCTCCGAGCGCCGGGAGGTGTCGACGTACACGGAGGCCCAGGGGCCCGGGTGTTCGTACAGTGGATTCAGAAAAGCGAGATCCATGGCTCCCTCCCGGATGCCGTTCGGTGGTAGTGCACGCCGGGCGGGTACCCGGACCACATGAACGAACACGACGAGCGGGGCAACACCATGACCGGAGTCGACCCGGGGCGGCTGGACGATCAACAGCTCATGAAGGAGCTGGAGACCATCCACCGCACGCGTCACGACACCCTGCTGTACGGCTCGAACGACGCGCTGCGGGCGCACAACGAGCGCATGGCGCAGCTCGAGGGGGAGTACCTGCGCCGCAATCCGCGGCGCACGATCGCCGCGAGCCGCACCCGGGAAGGCGCACGGGAACGCGGATGCGGGGAGTCGGCGACTCCCCGCGCCTGACCCGGCGGGGCCCGTCCGGCCCCGATCGTGTCCGCCGGCGTGCTTCCTGCGGTGCGCCGGCGGGCTCCGCGGGAAGCACGCCGCAGGGCAGCCGCAGGGCAGCCGCAGGGCAGCACAACGGCCGACGTCCGACGCCGGCCGTTGTGCTGCCCTGCGGGGGAGGAAGCGGCGCGGGTCAGCCCGCTCCCGCCGTCTCCTGCGCGAACACCTCCAGGAACGTCTCGCAGAACGCCTTCAGGTCGTCCGGCTTGCGGCTGGTGACCAGCTTGTTCGGCCCGTGGTCGCAGACCTTCACCTGCTCGTCCACCCAGGTGCCGCCCGCGTTGCGGATGTCCGTGCGCAGGCTGGGCCACGACGTCAGCACCCGGTCCCGTACGGCACCGGCCTCCACCAGCGTCCACGGCGCGTGGCAGATCGCGGCCACCGGACGGCCCCCGTCGAAGAAGTCCTTCACGAAGGCGACGGCCTTCTCGTCCATCCGCAGGAAGTCCGGGTTGGCCACGCCGCCGGGCAGGACCAGCCCGCCGAAGGAGGACGCGGAGGTCTCCGCGACGACCTCGTCCACGGGGAACGTGTCCGCCTTGTCCAGGTGGTTGAACGCCTGGACCTCACCGGACCGGGTCGACACGAGCACGGTCTCGTGCCCCGCGTCCTTCGCGGCCTGCCAGGGCTCGGTGAGCTCCACCTGCTCCACGCCCTCGGGGGCGGTCAGAAATGCGATGCGCATGATGTCTCAGGGTTCCTTTCGTCGGCGCCGTCGCACGTACGACGGCGCCCGCGGCACGGGCCCGTACCCCGTGCCCGTAGTGCCGGTAGTGCTCGTAGTGCCCGTACCAGCGCTCGGTCAGGTGCTCGATCGTGCTGGATCGTGCTCGGATTCAGTTCCCGGACCCGCCCCGCGGCCCCCGCGGCCCCGACTCCGGCCGGGGACCGGAACGGGGCCCGGCCGCAAGCCCGGAAGAAGGCCCGGGAGGAGGCCCGGAAGAAGGCCCGGAAGGGGGTTCGGAAGAAGGCTCGGAACGGCTGATGCCGGCGAGCGTGGACTCCGGGTCCAGCGCCTCGGCGAGGTCGCCCAGGCCGACCATGCCGACCGGCAGGCCGTCCTCGACGACCGGAAGCCGCCGTACGGCGTGCTCACGCATCAGGGCGACGGCCGTCGCCACGGGGTCGTGCGGCCCCACGATGTGCACGCCCGGCGTGCACACCGAGCGGGCGCTGGCCGTCTGCGGGTCCAGGCCCTCGGCGACCGCCCGCACCGCGATGTCGCGGTCGGTCAGCACGCCGACGACCTCCTGCCCGTCGGCCACCACCACGTCGCCGATGTCCTGCGAGCGCATCAGCCGTGCCGCCTCCGCCACCGAGGCGTCCGGGCGCACGGCCACCACGCCCGGTGTCATCACGTCCCTCACGAGTCCAGCCATCACTTCGGGGCCCTTCCTGCCCGTGGGCGAGCCGGGGGATGCCGCGGTCGGTCGTGCGGTACGACGACGCCCGCAGTACCCCCGGGGCGCAGGCCTATGCCCGGTCCTCCCGCGCGGGCCGCTCGGTGCGGGTCAGCTCCTTCGCCAGCTCCTGCACATTGGTGTAGCGCGCCTTGCGTGGCAGGGCGTCCAGCGCGTCGATGAGCGCGTCGGGCGCGTTCTTGCGGCGCAGGACGTTCATCAGCTCGCCCGGAGTCGCCGGGAAGGCGCTGCGGCCGAGGATCCTGGCCAGTTCCAGACGCACCGTCTCCAGGGACGCCCGGGAGTCGCCCGGCGCCACCGGACCACCCCAGACCTGCGGGTCGTCCTCGGCGGTGGGCTCCGGGTCGTGCCACTCCTCGCTCCGCGTGGGATGGCCGGACCTGAGCAGACCCTGTAGTTCGTGCTTCATCTCGTCGTCACGGTGGGCACTCAGCCGGTCGCTGCCTCGCTGCATGTCTCCCTCCACATCGTCAGGGGTGGCCCCCGCGTACCCGTGCAGGGTCGGCCGACACCGGGTGTTTGCGACGGGACGGCGGGGGCAGGGGCACAGTCAGTGCTTCGGACCGGAGGCACGTCCGTGGGAGCGGCCCAGGCCGCCCACGCGTGCCGCGGTCCGGCCGGGTTCGCGCGCCCACGGTGACCGTCCATCCCCGAGCACTCCGAGGGAGCTGCGACGCACCATGCGAACTCAAGCGAGCGCGAGGCACCACCCGCACGACGACGCACCCGACACCGCCGAGGCGTTCCAGCGGCTCGCCACCCTCCCTCCCGGCGCGCGGCGAGACGCCCTGCGCGAGGAGATCGTCGAGGCCTGGCTGCCCATGGCCGAACGGCTCGCCGGACGCTTCCGCAGCCGCGGCGAGAGCTACGAGGACCTGCGCCAGGTGGCCGCCCTGGGCCTGGTCAAGGCCGTCGACCGGTACGACCCCGAGCGCGGCAACGCCTTCGAGAGCTACGCCGTGCCCACCATCACCGGTGAGATCAAGCGGCACTTCCGCGACCACATGTGGACGCTGCACGTGCCCCGCCGGGTGCAGGACCTGCGCAACCGGGTCCGCTTCGCGGCGCAGGAGCTGTCCCAGACCGTCCCGGGCCGCCACGCGCCCACCGTGGCCGAGATCGCCGAGCACGCCGGCATGAGCGAGGAGGACGCCCGTACGGGCCTGGAGGCGCTGGAGAGTTTCACCGCCCTCTCGCTCGACGCCGAACTGCCCGGCAGCGAGGACGGCTACTCGCTGACCGACTGCCTCGGCTCGCCCGACCCGGCGCTGGACACCGTGGTCGACCGCGAGGCCGTCAGGCCGCGGCTCGCGGCGCTGCCCGAGCGGGAGCGGGCCATCCTGTACATGCGCTTCTTCGGCGACATGACCCAGAGCCGGATCGCCGAGCAGCTGGGCATCTCGCAGATGCACGTCTCCCGCCTGATCAGCCGCTGCTGCGACCGCCTGCGCGACCAGGTGATGCGGGACGGGGTGTGAACCCCGCCAGGACGTGACCCGCGCCTGTGCGTGACCCCGCCAGGATGTGGCCCGCGCCTGTGCGTGGCCCGCGCCTGTGCGTGGCCCGCGCCTGTGCGTGACCCCGCCAGGATGTGGCCCGCGCCTGTGCGTGGCCCGCGCCTGTGCGTGGCCCGCGCCTGTGCGTGACCCCGCCTGTGCGTGGCCCGCGCCTGTGCGTGGCCCGCGCCTGTGCGTGACCCCGCCTGTGCGTGGCCCGCGCCTGTGCGTGACCCCGCCCGTGCGTGGCCCGCGCCTGTGCCTGCCCCGGCCCGTGCGTACCCCGGCCCGTGCGTGACCCCCGCCCGTGGGGCGTCGGGTGCGATGCGGGGCGTCGGGGGCCGCTGCCGCCGCTGCCGGCGTCACCCGATAGGCCGTCCGCCGTCCCGCGAATGGGGCTCGGCCGCGCGCGGAGCGCGGCGCCGGAGGCTGTGATGGCTGCGGAAGGAAGGCACGCGCCGTGCCCTCAGACGCCGCCGGCCCAAGGAGCCCCGCCGATGCGCCGAACCGTCCCCCGCGCCCTGCACGCCGCCGTTCTGGCCGGCCTCATAACCGGCGCCACGGCGACGGCCGCGACCGCGGCCGTCGCGGCGGACGCCCTCCGCCCGGCCGGCTCCGGCGTCAGCCCCGCTCCCGCCCCCACCACGTGCCCGCGGGCCGGGGGCACCGCTCACGAAGGCCCGGCGCTTCCCCTCGCCCCGGGCACGCACGCGACCGGCCCCTGCCCCGAGGCGTTCCGGAAGACCCCGCGCGCCGCCGGCACGGGACGCCCTGGCACCGCGGGCACCAGCACGGGCAACTCCGGCACCACGGGCACCGACGCCGGACGCACAGGCACCGCGGGTGCCGGCACCCCAGCCACCAGCGCAAGCCGCCCCGGCACACCGCCGACCGGCACCGGACGCACCGGCACCCGGAGCGGCGGAGTCACGGGTGCCCCGCGGAGGAAGGCGCTGCCCGTTCCGGCGGCCGCGGCGACTCCTACCGCCCAGGCGCCCGGGGCGTCGCCGTCCGGCGCCGCAAAGGCGCAGGACGCCTCCCAGGACCCGCTGCTCCAGGACGCCCTGGCGCACGACCCAGCGGCTGACCCGGCCGGCCCGGCGGACCAGGCGGCGCCGGACGCGTCGTACGACCCCGCCCAGCCCCAGCCCCAGCCCCTGGCCCGGGACTCGGCGGACGGCCCGGCGGACGATCCGGTCGACGCAGCGACGGACGCAGCGACGGACGCAGCGACGGACGGCGCGACGGACGACGCGGTGGACGACGCGGCGGGCGCCGGAGCGGGCGACCCGGCGCGCGACCCCGCGGACCTCCGCACGTACGACCCGGCCTCCGGCGACCCGTCTCCCGCCGACCCGCCCTCCGGTACCCCGGCGCGCGACCCGGCCCAGGCACTGAGCGCCGCATCGAAGGCCCCCGGCGGCTCCGGCCGCGACACGGGCTCCGGGGACGGGGCCTCGCGCGAGCCGGGGCGGCTGCCCGCGCCCCACGACTCCGCCGCCGACGACTCCCACGACGACGACTCCCACGCCGACGACTCCCACGGCCCCGCGGCCCCCTGCACCGACCGCGGCGACCACGCCGGACGCTCCCAGGGCACAGGGGGATCCGAGCGCACGGGACGCTCCGGCCGCGACTGCGCCGACGGCGCCGGCAGCGCCGTCCAGCACGGTGTGCGGGCCGGGCAGGGCGGCTCCTTCACCGCGTCGCTGCCCGCGCTGATCTGCGGCGGTGCGCTGATCGCGGCGGCGTGCGGCGCGGCGGTGCACCGGGTGTGGCGCCGCGACCGGGCGGGCCGCTGACGGGGCCGGTGTCCCGCGCCGCGTGACACCCGCGAGCGGTGTGACCTTCGCGACGCGCCGGACGGGCCATGACACGGCGCCGTTACGGGTACTCGCGGGCCGAAGGGGCTCCGCCGCGGACGGACCCGTCACCGCGGACCGACCGGTGGTCCTGTGGACCGACCGGTGGTCCCGCCGACCCGGCCCGCCCCCGCGGCGACCCGGCGACACGATGCCACGGCGTCCCATCGACACGACGTCACGGCGTCCCGGCGTCACGGCGTACGACGACACGACACGGCACGGCACGGCACCAGGGACTGCACCAGGGACTGCGCGGAGGTATCCCATGCGGCGGACGGACCTGGAAGGCCACGGACCCGTCCGCTACGGGCCGTCGGCACTCCCCGACGACGGTCTGCCCGTGCTGCCGGAGCTGTCCGCCACGCTCGCCGCGGCCGCCGGCCGCTCCCGGCAGAGGCCCATCGGCGGCGGCACGGCGCTGCTGGACGCGGCCCGCGGCTACTGGATGCGCCGCGGACTGCCCACCCCCGCCGACCGCGTGGCCGCCGGGCCGGGCGCGCCCTTCCTGCTGCTGGCGCTGACCGCCGCGCTCGGCGGGGACGTCCTCGTGCCGCGGCCGTGCGCCGCCTGGTGGGTGCCGTACGCGCGCCTGCTGGGGCGGCCCGCCTTCCCCGTCGCCACCCCCGCCGAGTGCGGGGGCGTACCCGATCCGTACGCCCTGCTGGAGACCGTCCGCAGGGTCCGCGCCGAGGGCGGCGACCCCCGGCTGCTCGTGCTGTCCGTCGCCGACGACCCCACCGCCACCGTGGCCCCGCCCGAGGTGCTGCACGAGGCCGTCGAGGCCGCCGCGGGCGAGGGACTGCACCTGGTCAGCGACGAGACCTGGCGCGACACCGTGCACGAGCCGCACGAGACGGTGCTGCTCAGCCCGGCCGAGATGCTCCCCGAACGGGTCAGCGTCGTCACGGACCTGGCCGGCGCCTTCCTGCCGGCCGGCTGGCCGGCCGCCGTCGCCCGCTTCCCCGCCGGGGCCGCCGGCGACGCGCTGCACGCGCGCGTGCTCGACGTCCTCACCGCACTGGACGCCCGGATCGCCGAACCGGTCGCCGTCGCCGCCGCCTACGCCCTGGACGAGCCCGACGCCGTCACCGAGCGCCTGACCGCCTCCGTACGCCTGCACGCGCGCGTGGCCCGCGCCGCGCACGCCGCCGTGGTCGCGGCCGGCGCGCCGGCCCGTCCGCCGCAGGCCGGACGCCACCTGTACGTCGACCTCGGGCCCCTGCGCGGCGCCCTCGCCGCCCACGGGGTGAGCGACGCGCAGGAGCTCGAGGAATGGCTCGGCGCGCGTCTGGGCGTGCCCGCACCGGGCGGCCACCGCTTCGGCGACGACCTCGGGGCGCTGCGCGTACGGCTGTCCACCGCGGACCTGATCGACGGCACGGACGAGGAGCGCGAGGAATGCCTCCGGTCTCCCGCGCCGTTGGAACTGCCACACGTGCAACGCGCGTTGATGTCCCTGAGGTCGGTTTTCGACGATCTCCGCGACGACGCTCAGCGATGGGAGCCCCCTCGATGACGCAGCAGTCCGAGTCGACCACTTCCACGACCGCGACCACGCCCACGACCCCGGCCCGGAGCATCCCGCAGCCCGACGACCCCGCGACCGCCACCGCCCTCGCCCCGGGGTCAGCCCCCTTCCCGCCGCTCGCCGCGCCCCGGCCGCTGGGCGAGCCGCGCGTGTGGCCCCGTAGCTTCCACGACCGGCTCACCGCCCCGCTGCCCGGCCTGAAGGCCATCGCCCGGTTCGCCCGCGAGGGCGCCGTGCGGCCGGGCAAGGAGGGCCTCGCCGACATCCCGCTGCTGCCCTACGAGCCCGGTCCGCTGCCGCGCGTGGACGCCCGCACGATCGCCGTCACCTGGGCGGGACACGCCAGTTGGGTGATCCGGATCGGCGGGCTGACCGTGCTCACCGATCCGGTGTGGTCCCGGCGCATCGTCGGCACCCCGGCCCGCGTCACGCCCGTGGGCGTCGCCTGGGAGGCCCTGCCGCCCGTCGACGCGGTCGTCATCAGCCACAACCACTACGACCACCTGGACGCGCCCACGCTGCGCCGGCTGCCGCGCGACACACCGGTGTTCGTGCCGGCCGGCCTCGGCCGCTGGTTCCGGCGGCGCCGGTTCACCCGCGTCACCGAGCTGGACTGGTGGGAGGCGGCCGAACTGCCGGCGAGGAGCGGTGACGGCGCCCCGGACGGGGAGCGCGGCGGGCGGCGGGCGGCGGTCCGCTTCGACTTCGTGCCCGCCCACCACTGGTCCAAGCGCACCCTCACCGACACCTGCCGCAGCCTGTGGGGCGGCTGGGTGCTGACCGCGCCCGACGGGCAGCGCGTCCACTTCGCCGGCGACACCGGGTACGGCCACTGGTTCTCCCGCATCGGCCGCCGCTACCCGGGGATCGACCTCGCCCTGCTCCCCATCGGCGCCTACGACCCCCGGTGGTGGCTCAGGGACGTCCACTGCGACCCGGAGGAGGCGGTGCGGGCGGCGCAGGACCTCGGCGCCCGCCGCATGGCCCCCATGCACTGGGGCACGTTCGTGCTGTCCGCCGAACCGGTGCTGGAACCCCTCACCCGCGTCCGCACCGCCTGGACCAGGGCGGGCCTGCCCAGAGAGGACCTCTGGGACCTCCCCGTCGGAGCGTCCCGCGTCCTCACGTGAGTCACGTGAGTCCCCCCGTCCCACCTGACGGGTCGGAGCCGGGGCGGGGGAGCCGGGGCGGGCGAGCCGGAGCGGCGCCGCGGGGCGGCGGCCTCAGCCGGAGCGGTGCCCAGGGGCCGGGCGGCGCAGCCGGCGCCAGGCGCTCGGCGCCGCGCCGATCAGGATGGTGAGGACGACGGCCGCCGCCACGCCCTCCCAGGGCTCCTCGAACAGCGAGCCGCCGAGAACGCCGATCACCTGGTACGTCAGCGCCCAGGCCAGACAGGCGGGCAGATTGCCGCGGGAGAAGCGGCGCAGCGGCCACTGCGCCAGCAGGCACGCCAGCATCACCGGTATGCGCCCGGCCGGCACCAGCCGCGACAGCACCAGCACGGCCACCCCGTGCCCGGCGAGCTTCTCCTGGGCCTGCGCCAGCCGGTCCTCCGGAGCCCGCGAGCGGATCGCCTCCAGCCAGCGCGAGCCGTTCCTCGACCTCAGCCCGCGCCGCCCGAGCCAGTACAGCGTCGCGTCCCCGAGGAACGCCGCCAGCGACGCGGTGACGAACACCAGCAGCAGCGACAGCGGCGCCGTACGGTGCACGGCCACGACCGCCGCCGAACTGACCAGCGCGCCCGTGGGCACCACCGGCACCAGCGCGCCGATCAGCACCAGCAGGAACAGCGACGGATACCCGAACGCCTGCTGGGCGGGCTCCGCCGGAACCCCGGACGTCACCGCGGACGTCACGGCGGCGGCGAGCGGTATCACCGGGCGACCTCCAGGCGCACGCTCTCCCCGTGCCCGAGCCGGTGCACCGTCACGCTGGGCGCACGCAGCGCGGCCAGGCGCACGAACTCATCACCGGGCGCATGGAACTCGTGCGGGCGCACGGCGTCCATCCCGATCGGCCAGTACGTGCCGTAGTGCACCGGCACCGCGCTGCGCGGCGCCAGCCGGGCCAGCGCCTGCGCGGCCCGGCCCGCGTCCAGGTGCCCCTCGCCGAGGTACGGTCCCCAGCCGCCCACCGGCAGCAGCGCCGCGTCCACCGCACCGACCTCCTCGGCCATCTCCTCGAACAGGCCGGTGTCCCCGGCGAAGTAGGTCCGTGCCTCGCCCTCGACGACATAGCCGAGGGCGGGGGAGCGGCGCGGGCCCAGCGGGAACCGGCGCCCGTCGTGCCGGGCCGGCACCACCCGCACCGCGATCCCGCCCACCTCCACCCGGTCCCCGGGCGCCACCTCCGTCACCCGCAGCCGCGCGAGCCGGCGCAGCCCCGGTACGGCCCGGCGCGCGCCCCGGGGCACGAGCAGGCGCGTGCCCGGGGCGAGCCGGGCCAGAGAGGGAACGTGCAGGTGGTCGGCGTGCAGATGGGAGACCAGCGCGACGTCCGCGTGCCAGGCGCTCGGGGGCGGCAGCGCGCCGCGCCGGCGGCGCAGATGCGCGAGCCGGCGGGCGAACAGGGGATCGGTCAGGACGCGTACGTCCGAATCCTCGACCGTGCAGGTGGCGTGACCCCACCAGGTGATCTCCACCGGCACCTTTTCGCCTCCCTCGCGCGACTCCCCCTGAGCCTACGTGCAGGAGTAGGGTCGGCGGCGAAAACCCGGAGGTGAGGGGGACGCCATGGGAGAAGTGCGGGACGCCCGCGGCCAGGCCGCCGCGACGGCCGTCCGGGTCACGGCGATCGCCAGCCTGACGCCTCTGGAGGAGCTGCACGAGGACCCCTTCCTGGTGGACTCGCGCAGCCAGCACGCGATGTGCGCCCGCTGGGCGGCCGAGCGGGGCTATGTGGTCGCGCGCGAACTGCTGGTCCGCGGCCTGCGCCCCGACCACGCGGCCCTGTGGGACGGGGTACGGCCCGGAGTCGACCTGTTCGTCGCCCCCAGCCGGCGGGTGCTGGAGCGGGCGGTGTCCTCCGTGGAGGAGTTCGCCGCGGAGTGCGCGCGGCGCGGTGTCCGCGTGGAGACGGTGGGGCAGGCGGAGCCGTCGTACGACGCCCAGATGATGGCGCGGGTGCACCGCCGCCTGTCCATGCCGACGGCGGGCTACGACGGCCGGTAGGTGCCGACGACGCCCGCCGGCCCGAGGCCGGGCAGGCGCGCACAGGGGCGTGCGGGGGGCGTGCGGGTGCCCGACGGGCTCGCGGTGGCACGGGGGGCGCGTGACGGCCCGGGGCGTACGGTCGCCCGGCCGGCGCCCTCGGGGCCTGTGACAAGCTGGAGCCGGGGAGCCGGGCCCGTGCGGAGGGCCGGGCCGGGATGTGACCGGGATCTGCCGGGATGTGAGGGGTGTCGGCGTGCGCGGCGGGTGGTGGCGGCGGGCCGCCAGTCAGGTGGGGCGGAGCGTCACGGTGTGGGCGGTCTCCACGCTCACCATGCTCGTGCTCGCCGGGATCCTGCCGGACTTCCGGCTGCAGTCGCCCGACGGGGACAGCGCCACCACCATCGCCGTGACCGCCGCCCTCGGCGCCGGCGCCTTCGGCGTGCTGTCGGCCGTCGCCTGGCCGCTGCTCGTGCGGCTGCTGCTGCTCGTGCCCGCACTGGTCCTCGGGCTGCTGGTGTTCTTCCTCAACGGCTCGCTGCTCCTGCTCGCCCTGCGGGTCAACCCCGCCGGCCGGCCCGAGGCGGCACCCGAGACCGCCGTGATCGTGGCGGCGGTGATGTCCGCGGTCGCGTCGGCGACCGGCGCCGCGCTCGCCGTCCGCGACGACGACGCCTACCGGCGCCGGCTGCACCGGCTGGCCGACCGCCGCCGCAGACGGCAGCCGCCCTGCCCGCCCACGCCGGGCATGGTCGTCGTCCAGCTCGACGGGGTGGGGTACGACGTGCTGCGGGACGCGGTCGACGAGGGCCTGATGCCGACCGTCGCCCGCTGGCTCGGTTCCGGATCCGGCCCCGGCCTGCCGCCCACCCACCGGCTCACCCCCTGGCGCACCGACTGGTCCAGCCAGACCGGCGCCAGCCAGCTCGCCATCCTGCACGGCACCAACCACGACGTCCCCGCCTTCCGCTGGTACGAGAAGGACACCGGCGAGGTGATGGTCTGCAACCGTCCCACCAGCGCCGTGGAGCTCCAGCGCCGCGCCGTCGAACGCACCGGCGACCCGGGGCTGCTCGCCGCCGACGGGGCTAGCCGCGGCAACCTGTTCAGCGGCGGCGCCGGCGAACTCGCCCTCGTACTGTCGGTGTCCGCCCGGCGCGGGCCCGGCAACCGCTCCCGCGCGGGCTACTTCGCCTACTTCTGCGACCCCGCCAACGCCGTGCGCACCGCGCTGTCCTTCGCCGCCGAGGCCGGCCGCGAGATCGGCCAGTCGCTGCGCGCCCGCTTCCGCCGGCAACGCCCGCGCGTCTCCCGCGGCGGCCTGTACCCGCTGGTGCGCGCCTTCGCGACCGTGGTCGAGCGGGACGTCGTGGTCGCCGCGGTGATGGGCGACCTGCTCGCCGGCCGCACCGCCGTCTACGCCGATCTGGTCGCCTACGACGAGGTGGCCCACCACTCGGGGCCGCGCAGCCGGGACGCCGCCAAGGTGCTGCGGCGGCTGGACCGCTCGCTCGCCCTGATCGAGAAGGTCGCCGAGCACGCCCCGCGCCCGTACCGGATCGTGGTGCTGTCCGACCACGGGCAGAGTCCCGGCGAGACCTTCCGCTCCCGCTACGGCCTCACCCTGGGCGACCTGGTGCGGGCCGGCTGTGGACTGCCCGTGCCGCGCCGGGCCGAACGCACCCACAGCGGCGCCGAGGCGCGCGCCGCCGTACGGGCCGCGCTGCGCCGCCCGGTGGAGGAGCACGGCGGGCCCGCGGGACCCGCCCCCCGCTCGGAGCCGGTCGTGCTGGCCTCCGGCAACCTGGGCCTGGTCTCCTTCCCGGACGTGCCGCACCGGATGAGCCGGGAGGAGATCGACGCCCGCCATCCCGCGCTGCTGCCCACGCTCGCCAACCATCCCGGCATAGGGTTCCTGCTCGTGCGCAGCGAGCGGCACGGCGGCCTCGTGCTCGGCGCGCACGGCGCGCGGATACCGCTGGACGAACTCGACACCGACCCCGGCCCGCTCGCCGCCTTCGGCCCCGGCGCCGCCGACGCGGTCCGCCGCACCCACTCCTTCCCGCACACCGCCGACATCATGGTCAACTCCTGCTACGACCCGGCCGACGGCGAGGTTCTCGCCTTCGAGGAGCAGATCGGCTCCCACGGCGGCCTCGGCGGCGCCCAGGGCCGTCCGTTCCTGCTGTCGCCGCTGGCCTGCTCCGCTCCCGCGGGCGAGCCGGACGGGGAACTCGTCGGCGCCGAGCGGATCCACGGCGTCCTGCGCCGCTGGCTGGCCGAGGCGGCGGGCGCGACGGAGGAACCGGACGGGGAGCCGCAGCGCGAGCAGCCGCGCGCGGGCGAGGAGCCGGAGCGGGAGGAGCGGGCCGCCTGACCGTGGTGCCGCGCCCCGCGCCGGCCCGCCCGGCGTCCGCCGGGCGCCCGGCCCCCGGGGCGGCTCGCGGGTGGGTTCCCCGGGCACGTCGCGGCCGTTCGGCGGGTCCGCGGGGCGCGGATGTGATCGGATGGTGGGCGGGTACGGAATCCCGGCAACGGGACCCTAGGCGAAAGGTATGGAACAAACCGTGGCAACCACGCGCACCGCTCACACCGTCTGGGAAGGCAATCTGCTCGAGGGCAACGGCGTCATCACCTTCGACTCCTCCGGCATCGGCCAGCAGCCGGTGTCGTGGCCGTCGCGCGCCGAGCAGGCCAACGGCAAGACCAGCCCCGAGGAGCTGATCGCCGCAGCCCACTCCAGCTGCTTCTCCATGGCGCTGTCGCACGGCCTGGCCGGCGCCGGCACCCCGCCCACCAGCATCCGGACCAAGGCGGACGTCACCTTCCAGCCGGGCGAGGGCATCACCGGCATCCACCTCACCGTCGAGGGCACCGTCCCCGGCATCGACGCCGACGCGTTCGCCGCCGCCGCCGAGGACGCCAAGAAGAACTGCCCCGTCAGCCAGGCCCTGGCCGGTACGACGATCACCCTGGACGCCAAGCTCGCCTGACCGGGCGGCGCCCCCGCACCGTGCCGCGTCCCCGTCCCGGGGGCGCGGCACCGTCGTCTCCAACGTCTCCAAGCGCCGGGTACGCAGCCTTGACAAAGGGCCACTCAAGTTTTGTGCTGGAGTTGGCAGGAAAGCTGAGGCGTCCTTGCGGAAGGGGACGAAGATGGCACGTGCGGTCGGGATCGATCTGGGGACGACGAACTCGGTGGTGGCCGTGCTGGAGGGCGGTGAGCCCACCGTCGTCGCCAACGCTGAGGGTGCGCGGACCACGCCGTCGGTCGTGGCGTTCGCCAAGAACGGCGAGGTGCTGGTCGGCGAGGTGGCCAAGCGGCAGGCCGTGACGAACGTGGAGCGCACCGCGCGCTCCGTCAAACGCCACATGGGCGACGCCCACTGGAGGTTCCCCGAGCAGGGTTCCATCGACGGCACCCGCTACCGGGCCCAGGAGCTGTCCGCGCGCGTCCTGCAGAAGCTGAAGCGGGACGCGGAGGCCTATCTGGGCGAGGACGTCACCGACGCGGTGATCACCGTGCCCGCGTACTTCGACGACGCCCAGCGGCAGGCGACCAAGGAGGCCGGGGAGATCGCCGGCCTGAAGGTGCTCCGGATCATCAACGAGCCGACGGCCGCCGCCCTCGCCTACGGCCTCGACCGGGGCGAGGAGCAGACCGTGCTCGTCTTCGACCTCGGCGGCGGCACCTTCGACGTGTCCCTGCTGGAGATCGGCGACGGCGTCATCGAGGTCAAGGCCACCAACGGCGACACCCACCTGGGCGGTGACGACTGGGACCAGCGGATCGTCGAGTACCTGGTCAAGCGGTTCAAGGGCCAGTACGGCGTGGACCTCGGCCAGGACAAGATGGCGCTGCAACGGCTGCGCGAGGGGGCGGAGAAGGCCAAGATCGAGCTGTCCTCGTCGTCGGAGACGAGCATCAACCTGCCCTACGTCACCGCCTCCGCCGAGGGCCCGCTGCACCTGGAGGAGAGGCTCACCCGGGCGCAGTTCCAGGAGCTCACCGCCGATCTGCTGGACCGCTGCAAGACCCCGTTCCACCAGGCGGTGAAGGACGCGGGCGTGAAGCTGTCCGCGATCGACCACGTCATCCTGGTCGGCGGCTCCACCCGGATGCCCGCGGTCACCGAGCTGGTGCGCGAGCTCACCGGCAAGGACCCGCACAAGGGCGTCAACCCCGACGAGGTGGTCGCCGTGGGCGCCGCGCTCCAGGCGGGCGTGATCCGCGGCGACGTCAAGGACGTCCTGCTCCTGGACGTCACCCCGCTGTCCCTGGGCATCGAGACCAAGGGCGGCATCATGACCAAGCTGATCGAGCGCAACACCACGATCCCCACCCGGCGTTCGGAGATCTTCACCACCGCCACCGACAACCAGCCCTCGGTCGGCATCCAGGTCTACCAGGGCGAACGCGAGATCGCCGCCTACAACAAGAAGCTCGGCGTCTTCGACCTCACCGGCCTGCCGCCGGCCCCGCGCGGGGTGCCGCAGATCGAGGTCGCTTTCGACATCGACGCCAACGGCATCATGCACGTCTCCGCCAAGGACCTGGCCACCGGCCGCGAGCAGAAGATGACGGTCACCGGCGGCTCCGCCCTGCCCAAGGAGGACATCGACCGCATGATGCGGGAGGCCGAGCAGTACGCCGAGGAGGACCGCAGGCGGCGCGAGGCCGCGGAGACCCGCAACCAGGCCGAGCAGCTCGTCTACCAGACCGAGAAGTTCCTGCGCGAGAACGCCGACCGCATCCCCGGCGACACCAGGGGCGAGGTCGAGGCGGCCGTCGCCGAGGTGAAGAACCAGCTGGAGCAGAACGCCGACACCGCCGCCCTGCGCACCGCCGTCGAGAACCTCGGCACGGTCAGCCAGAAGATGGGCCAGGCCATGTACGCCCAGGCCCAGCAGCAGACCCCCACCGAGGCCGGCGGGCCCACCGGGCAGCACACCTCCCCGCAGGACGCCCACGACGAGGACGGCGTGGTGGACGCGGAGATCGTCGACGACGACCGCGACACGAAGGGAGGCGCGGCCTGACCCCCGGAGCGGCCGGGCGGGCCCCGCCGGGCGAGGCGGCTCAGCAGGCGTCGCGGCACTCCCGCAGCAGCTTGCGGGTGCGCTCCGCCGACGCCGCGCGCGCCGTCATGTGGTCGAGGACCTCCAGATGCGTGGAGACCTCCCTGCGGGAGTCCAGGTACAGGGCGCCGGTCAGGTACTCCGTGTAGACCAGGTCCGGCAGCTCCGGCTCGGCGAAGCGGAAGAGGGAGAACGGCGCGTACGTCCCCGGGTGCGGCCCGTCGGCGAACTCGGCGACCTGCACCGTCACCCGGTCCCGCTCGGTGTACTCCAGCAGCTTGTCCAGCTGCCCGCGCATCACCCGGCCACCGGCGCCCACCGGCCTGCGCAGCACCGTCTCCTCGACGATCACCCACAGGTGCGGCGGGTCCGGGCGCTCCAGCAGCCGCTGCCGGTCCATGCGCAGCGCCACGTGCCGCTCGACCGCCCCGGCGCCGGCCCGCCCGACCGTGCCCCCCTCCAGCACGGCGCGCGCGTAGTCCTCGGTCTGCAGCAGCCCGGGCACGAAGTGCGGCTCGTAGGCGCGGATCAGCCGGGCGGCGCCCTCGAGGCTGACGTACAGGCTGAACCACTCCGGCAGCACGTCGTGGTACCGCTGCCACCAGCCGGGCCGGTTGGCCTCCTCGACCAGCGTCACGAAGGCGGCGGTCTCCTCGTCGCCCACCCCGTACGCCGCCAGCAGGATCTGCACGTACGGGACCTTCAGCGCGACCTCGGCCGTCTCCATGCGCCGCACGGTCGCCGGGTTCACCCGCAGTACTCGGGCGGCCTCCTCGCGGCAGAGCCCGGCCGCCTCACGCAGCTCCTGCAGCCTCCTGCCCAGCACCACCTGGCCCACGGTGGGCGCGGGCCGCCGCTCACTCACGCCACGCCTCCCACACACCGCGCGCCCAGATTCCGCGAGCAGTCTGCCATGCGCCGCCGCCGCGCACACCGTCCGCCGCGGCCGTACGGGTGCCCCGGCAGTGATCGTCAAGTCATCAACGAGTGGAGGTACTTGACGGTCGCCGGATCGGCGGGCAGGAACGTCTCGATCGCCAGTTCCGCCACCGTCACGTCCATGGGGGTGTTGAAGGTGGAGATCGAGGAGACGAACGACAGCACCCGGCCCTCGTGCTCGATCACCATCGGCAGCGCGAAGTACGGCACCGGGGCGTCCCCGGCACCCGCCGCGTCGCCGCCCTCGGGCACCGGATAGGCCGCGACCTCCTCGTACAGCGCCCGCAGTCCGGGCGAGCGGTGCAGCGCGATCTGCCGCTCCATCTGGGCGAGCAGATGCCCCCGCCACTCGCGCAGATTGCGGATGCGCGGCGCCAGGCCCCGCGGGTGCAGGGTCAGCCGCATCGCGTTCGGCGGCGGGCCGAGCAGCGACTCCGGCACGCCCTCCAGCAGCATCGCGATGCCCCGGTTCGCGGTCACCACGTCGTAGCGCGCGTCCACCACCAGCGCCGGATACGGCTCGTAGCCCTGGATCAGCCGCTCCAGGCCCTCGCGCAGCGCGCCCAGCGAGGGGTCGTCGAGCGGCGTCTCCGGGTAGTGCGGGGCGTAACCGGCGGCCAGCAGCAGCGCGTTGCGCTCCCGCACCGGAACCTCCAGATGCTCCGCGAGCCGCAGCACCATCTCCTCGCTCGGCCGTGAGCGGCCCGTCTCGATGAAGCTGATGTGCCGGGCCGAGGAATCGGCGCGCAGCGCCAGTTCCAGCTGACTGACCCGCCGCCGCTCGCGCCAGGCCCGCAGCAGCGGACCCACGCCCTGCGCCGGGGGAGCGGCGGGAGACCCCTGTTTGCCGGTCGCCGTGGTGGTCATGGTCACGACCGTAGCCGAAGGCGGGCGCCGGCACCCGGGCCCCGGGCCCCGGGCCCCGGGACCCGGGGTGCGTGCCGGTCCGCGCGCGTCCGGGCCGCCCGCCGCGCACGCCGGCCGCGCGTCCGGTGCGCCCGCCGCGCACACCGCGGCGACCAGGTGCGCTCCACCGCTCCTGTGGCAGTCTGAACAGGTACGCGCCCGCCGGCGACAGGCGAGGAAGGGAGCGAGCCATGGCCGCCGAACCGCTGCCGCGCCAGGAGATCGAGGACCGGCTGTCGCGGCTGCCCGGCTGGTCGCTGGACGGCGACCGGCTCACCCGCTCCTTCCGGCTGCCCTCGCACCTGGCGGCCACGGCGATGGTGGTGCACATCGCCCAGGTCCAGGAGGAGCTCGACCACCACTCCGACCTGACCCTCGGCTACAACACGGTCTCCCTGAGCGTGAACACGCACTGCGCGGGCGGCGTAGTGACCGAAAAGGACTTCGAGCTCGCCCGCCGCGTCCAG
Organism: Streptomyces sp. NPDC004065; assembly: GCF_044903565.1. Lineage (NCBI taxonomy): Bacteria > Bacillati > Actinomycetota > Actinomycetes > Kitasatosporales > Streptomycetaceae > Streptomyces > Streptomyces sp. NPDC004065. The sequence continues at coordinate 151,743 of NZ_JBJDQT010000010.1, forward strand.
GACCTCGCCCCGGGGCACGGGGCCGGCTGAACGGCGCGGGGGGCCGTCGACCAGGGGGGTGCCGGGTGGTACTGGACTACGAGCAGGAGGCCGAGCGCTACGACGCCGCGCGCGGCGGCGAGCCCAGAGCGGCGGCCGCCGCCCGGGCCGTGCTGCGCCTGGTGCCGCCGGGGGCGCGGGAGTTGCTGGACGTCGGCTGCGGCACCGGCATCGTCACCCGCAGGCTCACGGCCGGCCGGCCCGGGCTGCGGGTGACCGGGGTGGACCGGGCGGCGGCGATGGCCCGGCTGGCCGCTGCGCGCCTGCCCGGCGCCGTCGTGCGCGCCGACGGCCGCCGGCTGCCGTTCCCGGACGGCACGTTCGACGCGGTCACCAGCGTGTGGCTGCTGCACCTCGCGGCGAGCGCGGAGGACGCCCGCGCGGTCGTCGCCGAGTGCGCCCGGCTGCTGCGGCCCGGCGGCGTCTACGTCACCACGGTCGACAAGGCCGCCGCCCACAACGTCGGCAGCGACATCGACGCCGTCCTCGCCTCCCGGCCGCGCAGCCCGGTCCACGACGCCGAGGACGCCGTGGCCGGCCTTGCCGCCGCGCACGGCCTCGTCCCGGCCGGCCGGACCCGCTTCCCCGGCCGCGGTCAGGGCCGCAGCCCGCGCCGTACCATCGCCGACCTGCGGCGCGGCTGGTTCGTGACGCTGCCGCCCGGCGACCCGCTCAGCGAGGACTTCGCCGCCCGGCTGGCCGCCCTGCCGGACCAGGACCGCCCGCGCCCGGACCCGGTGTTCACCCTGCGCGCCTTCCGCAGACCCGCCGGGGAGTGACCCCCTGCCGCCGGGCCGGCGGTGCCCCCGGGCCCGCCGGCGCGGCGCGTCACGCCTTGCGATGCGGCGCGTCACGCCCTCCGGTGCGCTGCCCGCCGCCTTCCGGCGCCCCGTCTTTTGCCGTATCGGCAACGGAGCTGGCCACCCTGCGGTGCTCCGGCGCACGCTGGCCGCAACGAGAGGAGAGGCTGATCACATGGCCCACGAGGACCGCGACCACAACGGCCCGCACGCGGACGGAGGCGACGCCCACGGAGGCGACGCCCACGGGGACCAGGCGCACGAGGACCAGGACCAGGCCCACGAGAGCCACGCGCACGCCCACGGCCACGCACACGCCCACCACGGCGGCCACGGCGGCCACGGCGACACCGACATCGACTGGGCCGTGATGGCTCCGCTGCTGGAGTCCCAGGCGGAGCTCCTCACCCCGATGTACGAGCGGGTCATGGCCTGGCTCGGCCGGGAGGTCACCGAGCCCGGCCTGATCGTCGACGCGGGCAGCGGGCCGGGCGTCGTCTCCTGCCTGTTCGCCGAGTCCTTCCCGGGCGCCCGGGTCGTCGCGGTGGACGGTTCCGGGCCCGTGCTGGAGCGGGCCCGCGCCCGGGCCGCCCGCCTCGGCTTCGCCGACCGCTTCACCACCGTCACCGGCGAACTGCCCGGCGCGCTGGCCGAGTTGGAGTACCCGGCCGACCTGCTGTGGGCGAGCAACAGCCTGCACCACCTCGGCGATCAGCGGGCCGCGCTGGCCGCCTTCGCCGAGCGGCTGGCGCCCGGCGGCACCCTCGCCCTGCTGGAGGGCGGACTGCCCGCCCGCTTCCTGCCCCGCGACTTCGGCATCGGCCGCCCCGGTCTGCAGGCCCGGCTGGACGCGGTCGAGGCGGAGTGGTTCACGCGCATGCGCGAGGACCTGCCCGGCTCGGTCGCCGAGACCGAGGACTGGCCGGCCCTGCTGGCCGCCGCGGGCCTGAAGCCGGCCGGCACCCGAAGCTTCCTGCTGGACCTGCCCGCACCGCTCTCCGACCGCGCCCGCGCCTACGTCGTGGCGTCCCTGGCCCGGCTGCGCGAGGGGCTCGAGGACGGGCTCGACGCGGAGGACCTGGCCACCCTGGACCGGCTGCTGGACCCCGACGACGAGGCGAGCGTGCACCGCCGGGGCGACGTGTTCGTCCTCAAGGCGCACACCGTCCACACCGCCGTACGCACCGCCTGAACCGGCCTGTCCCGGCGGCAGTTGACTTGGACCGCACCGCAAGTGACTGCAAGTGACGGAATGCCGGGCGGACGCACGAAAGCCCCGGACCGTCACGGACGGTCCGGGGCTTTCGGACAGCTTGCGGGGCAACCGCGTCGGACGGCCGAGGGCCCGGCCCGCGGCCCGCGCCAGGCGGCCCCCGTCAGGCGATCTCGAACGTGGCCGGGTCCGGCCCCAGCCGCCGGTCCTCGTTCAGCGCGCTGATGGCCGCGAGGTCCTCGTCGTCCAGGCTGAAGTCGAAGACCTCGATGTTCTCCTTGATCCGGGACGGCGTGACCGACTTCGGGATCACGATGTTGCCCAGCTGGAGGTGCCAGCGCAGCACGATCTGCGCCGGGGTGCGGTTGTGCTTCTGCGCGATCGCCACGATCGCCGGCACCTCCAGCAGGCCCTTGCCCTGGCCGAGCGGCGACCAGGCCTCGGTGGCGATGCCCTGCTCCGCGTGGTACTCGCGGGCGGCGCGCTGCTGCAGATGCGGATGCAGTTCGATCTGGTTGACCGCCGGGATCACCGAGGTCTCGGAGATCAGACGCTCCAGGTGCTCGGGCAGGAAGTTGGAGGTTCCGATCGCCCGGACCCGGCCGTCGGCGAGCAGCTTCTCGAGCGCCTTGTAGGTGTCGACGAACAGGCCCTTGGCGGGCAGCGGCCAGTGGATCAGGTACAGGTCCACGTACTCCAGGCCGAGCTTGGCCAGCGAGGCGTCGAAGGCGCGCAGTGCCGCGTCGTACCCGTGGTCGGAGTTCCACAGCTTGGTGGTGACGAAGGCCTCCTCACGCGGGACGCCGGAGGCGGCGATGGCCTTGCCGGTGCCCTCCTCGTTGCCGTAGATCGCCGCTGTGTCGATGCTGCGGTACCCGGTCTCCAGCGCGGTGGCGACCGCCCGCTCCGCCTCGTCGTCCGGCACCTGCCAGACGCCGAAGCCCAGCTGGGGCATCTCGACGCCGTTGTTGAGGATGATCGGGGGGACCTTGCTGCTCACAGGCTCTTGATCCTTCGGTTGTCGTCAGGTGGTCGTCACGTGATACCCCCATCTTCAACGATCACGGACCGCGAGGTATTCCTGACCGGCGGGATCAGGCCTCGTACAGCGCCTCGACCTCGTCGGCGTAGGCGTTCTCGATGGCCTTGCGCTTGAGCTTCAGCGACGGCGTCAGCAGGCCGTGCTCCTCGGTGAAGGGCTGCGCGAGGATGCGGAAGGTGCGGATGGACTCCGCCTGCGAGACCTGGGTGTTCGCGGCGACCACCGCGCGCCGCACCTCGGTCTCCAGGTCCTGGTCGCGCACCAGCTGGGCGAGCGGCATCCGCGGCTTGCCGCGCATCTGCAGCCAGTGGTCGACGGCCTCCTGGTCGAGGGTGACCAGGGCGGCGACGTAGGGGCGGTCGTTGCCGACGACGATGCACTGGGAGACCAGCGGGTGGTCGCGCACCCGCTCCTCCAGCAGGCCCGGGGCCACGCTCTTGCCGCCGGAGGTCACCAGGATCTCCTTCTTGCGGCCGGTGATGGTGAGGAAGCCGTCCTCGTCGAGGGAGCCGAGGTCGCCGGTGGCCAGCCAGCCGTCGTGCAGGGTCTGGTCGGTGGCCTTCTGGTTGTTGAGGTAGCCCTGGAAGACGTTGCCGCCGTGCAGCCAGACCTCGCCGTCGTCGGCGATGTGCACGGTGACGCCCGGGATGGGCTGCCCGACGGTGCCGTAGCGGGTCCTGCCGGGCGGGTTGGCGGTGGCGGCCGCCGTGGACTCGGTCAGGCCGTAGCCCTCGTAGATCTGCACCCCGGCGCCGGCGAAGAACAGGCCGAGGCGGCGGTCCATCGCCGAGCCGCCGGACATGGCGTTGCGGATCCGGCCGCCCATCGCCGCGCGCACCTTGGAGTACACGAGCTTGTCGAAGAGCTGGTGCTGCATGCGCAGGCCCGCCGACGGCCCGGGGCCGATGCCCCACGCCTTGGCCTCCACCGCCTCCGCGTACTTCACGGCGATGTCGACGGCCTTCTCGAACGGCCCGTCCCGGCCCTCCGCCTCCGCCTTGCGGCGGGCCGCGGCGAACACCTTCTCGAAGATGTACGGCACGGCCAGGATGAAGGTGGGTCTGAAGCTCTGCAGGTCGGGCAGCAGGGCGGCGGCGTTCAGCTGCGGCTGGTGGCCGAGGCGCACCCCGGCGCGGATGGTGGCGACCTCCACCATCCGGCCGAAGACGTGCGCGAGCGGCAGGAACAGCAGCGTCGCGGCCTCGTCGCCCTTCTTGGTGTGGAACACCGGCTCCCAGCGCTCCATCACCGTGTCCGCCTCGAACATGAAGTTGCCGTGCGACAGGACGCAGCCCTTGGGGCGGCCGGTGGTGCCCGAGGTGTAGATGACCGTGGCGGTGGAGTCGGGGGTGACGGCCTCGCGGTGGCGGTGCACCACGTCGTCGTCGATGTGCGCGCCCGCGTCGTACAGCTCCTGCACGCAGCCCTCGTCCAGCTGCCACAGACGGCGCAGCCGGGGGAGCCGGTCGATGACGGTGGCGATCGTCATCGCGTGGTCCTCGTGCTCCACGACGGCCGCGGAGACCTCGGCGTCGTACAGCATCCAGAAGCACTGCTCGGCCGAGGAGGTGGGGTAGATCGGCACCACCTGGGCGCCCACCGTCCACAGCGCGAAGTCGAACAGCGTCCACTCGTAGCGGGTACGGGACATGATCGCGACCCGGTCGCCGAACCGTACGCCCTGCGCCAGCAGGCCCTTGGCCAGGGCGAGCACCTCGTCGCGGAACTCCGCGGAGGTCACGTCCCGCCAGCCGCCGTCGTCGTCCTTGCGGCCGAGCGCCACGTGCAGCGGGTCCTCCTCGGCACGCCGGAACACGACGTCGGCCAGCCCGCCCACCGGCGGTGGCAACGTCAACGGAGGGCTGGTGAACTCGCGCAAACCACGCCTCCCGCTCCTTGTGACGCTCCGCACAGCGCCGTGAAAGCTACCCCACGGGACGGCGGGGCGGGAGGGGGCCGAAAGCGAGCAGTGCTCACGAAACGCACTGGTCAGCGTCCGAAAATACGCTCACAAGGGGAGGGGGCGGACAGAAGACTTACGGTTTCGCCGCTTTCGGTCCGGCAATGCGCCTGCAATCTCCACCGAATCTGTACCACCCGCTCACGGGCCGGGCCGCCGCGGGCGCCCGGCCGGGACTGTCGGCCGGGGCCCGGTCCGCGCCCCGGCGATCCCGGCACGCACGGGCCGGGGGCCCGGCCCGTCCCGGTGGCGTCGCCATCGCGGATCATGGTGGCGGTGGGCGAGGTGCACGGGATTCCCGATCGGCCGGGCAAGGGGGAGCATGGACGGGGGCACCCGTGTACCGGAGGGGTACCGGAGGGGTACCGGAGGGCACACGCCGCCCGCCCGCGTCACCGCGGAACCGACCGAGCAAGTGGAGCACAGTGAAACGCCCGAGCCTGCCGAGCTGGATGCCGCTCGACCCGTACCTCCTGCTGCTGCTCGGGACGGTGGGCCTGGCCGCGCTGCTGCCGGCCCGCGGCACGGCGGCGGACGTGGCCTCCGGGGCCTCGACGGCCGCGATCGCCTTCCTGTTCTTCCTCTACGGCGTCCGGCTGTCCACCCGCGAGGCGCTCGACGGGCTGCGGCACTGGCGGCTGCACCTCACCGTGCTCGTCTGCACGTTCCTCGTCTTCCCGCTGCTCGGCGTCGCCGCCCGCGGCCTGGTGCCGTTCCTGCTGACCCGGCCGCTGTACGAGGGGCTGCTGTTCCTCACCCTGGTCCCCTCCACCATCCAGTCATCGATCGCCTTCACCTCCATCGCCCGCGGCAACGTGCCCGCCGCCATCTGCGCCGGCTCCTTCTCGTCCCTCGCCGGCATCGTCCTCACCCCGCTGCTCGCCGCCGCGCTGCTGGGCGGCGGCACCGGCGGCTTCTCCGGGCACTCACTGGTCACGATCGTGCTGGAACTGCTGGTGCCGTTCCTCGCCGGCCAGGTGCTGCGCCCCTGGATCGGCGGCTTCGTCGCCCGGCACCGCAAGGTCCTCGGACTCGTCGACCGCGGCTCCATCCTGCTCGTCGTCTACACCGCGTTCAGCGAGGGCATGGTCCGCGGCATCTGGCACCAGGTGAGCCCCGCCCGGCTGGGCGCGCTGCTCGCCGTGGAGGCCGTCCTGCTCGCGGTGATGCTGGCGCTGACCTGGTACGGCGCCCGGGCGCTGCGGTTCGGCCGGGCGGACCGCATCGCCATCCAGTTCGCCGGGTCGAAGAAGTCGCTGGCCTCCGGCCTGCCCATGGCGAGCGTCCTGTTCGGCGCCCACGCGTCCCTGGCCGTGCTGCCGCTGATGCTCTTCCACCAGATGCAGCTGATGGTGTGCGCGGTGATCGCCCGGCACCGGGCCCAGGACCCCGAGGCCCGCGAGGACGTCACCCGCGCGGGCCCGGGCGCGGCCGGCGGCAGCACGGCCGGTACGGCGGCGACACGTCCCCGCTGAGGATTTCCGGCACCGGGGGGTGACGGCGGCTTAACGTTCCGTCATGACCGCTCCTGACGCACTCGATCCCGCGCGCACCGCCCTCGTCCTCGTCGACCTGATGGACCGCATCGTCGCCCTGCCCCTGGAACCCCGCAAGGGCACCGACGTCCTGGTCGTCGCGGAGGAACTCGCCACCAGGTTCCGGGCGGCCGGCGCGCCCGTCGTGCTGATCCGGGTGGAGAGACCCGGCGTCCGCGAGCAGCCGCCGGGCAGCGCGCTGGTCGCGGGACTGCGCCACGAGGGCGACATCGAGATCGTCAAGCGCACGATCGGCGGCTTCCAGGACACCGGCCTGGACCAGCGCCTGGGCGAGCGCGGCGTGACCACCCTGGTGTTCGGCGGCATCGCCACCAACCTGGGCGTGGAGTCCACCGCCCGCGCCGCCGCCGACCTCGGCTACGAGCTCGTCTTCGCCGAGGACGCGATGGCCGCGTTCACCGCCGCCGAGCACGAGGCGTCGGTGCGACTGGACTTCCCCCGGCTGGGCACGGTGACCAGGGCCGCGGACCTGCGGTTCGCCTGACGCCCCGCGGCACACAGGGCGCGGGCCCGTCGGCTCAGTCCGCACCCCCCGCCGCGACCCGGTGCTCCCCCGTGTAGACGTTCATCGAGGTGCCCCGCAGGAACCCCACCAGCGTCAGCCCGCTCTCCGCCGCCAGGTCCACCGCCAGCGACGACGGCGCCGACACTGCCGCGAGGACGGGGATGCCCGCCATCACGGCCTTCTGCGCCAGTTCGAAGGAGGCGCGGCCGGAGACCAGCAGGATGGTGCGGGACAGCGGGAGCGCGCCGTTCTGCAGCGCCCGCCCGACCAGCTTGTCGACCGCGTTGTGCCGGCCCACGTCCTCCCGGATGTCCAGCAGCTCGCCGTCCTCCGCGAACAGGGCCGCCGCGTGCAGGCCCCCCGTCCGGTCGAAGACCCGCTGGGCCGCGCGCAGCCGGTCGGGCAGACCGGCCAGCATGCGCGCCTCGGCCCGTACCGGAGGCATGTCGGAGATCGGCCAGCGGGCCGTGGTGCGCACGGCGTCCAGGCTGGCCTTGCCGCACAGGCCGCAGGACGAGGTGGTGTAGACGTTGCGCTCCAGCGTGATGTCGGGGACGGCCAGGCCGGGAGCGGTGCGCACGTCCACCACGTTGTACGTGTTGGAGCCGTCCACCGTGGCCCCGTCGCAGTAGACGATGGTGCGCACGTCCGACGGGGCGCCCAGCACCCCCTCGCTCACCAGGAACCCGGCGGCGAGCGCGAAGTCGTCGCCCGGCGTGCGCATGGTGATGGCGAGGGCCTTGCCGTTCAGCCGGATCTCCAGCGGCTCCTCGGCCACCAGGGTGTCGGGCCGGGACGAGACGGCCCCGTCGCGGATGCGGATGACCTTGCGTCGTTCCGTGACTCGTCCCATGTCCTGATCAGCCCCGGTTCTCTCCGTGTCTTGACGATCTCATTGTCCTGCACACGCGGGACGGGCGTACCCGGCCCGTTGCGTGGCGGGCGCGCCGCGAGCCGGTACCGGTCCGCTCCGGCTCCTCCCGGGTACCCGCCGTACGGCTGCCGGACTCCCGCCCGCCGGAGCACCCCCGCACACCGGACTCCCGCCCGCCGGAGCACCCCCGCACACCGGACTCCCGCTCGCCGGAGCACCCCCGCCGCCGCGCCCCTCAGCCCCGCGTGCGCCGGCCCGGTGGTGACGGAAGGCGACAACCCCGGCCACCGAATCCTGTCGCCACGCCTGTCGTGCTACCCGCCGGTCACTGACCAGACTGTGGATTCCGTAACCCACGGCAACGAGGGGCATCACCCATGAACGGCTCGCGCATCGCCGCCACCGGTCACTATCAGCCCGCCAGGGTGCTCACCAACGAGGACCTGGCCGGCATGGTGGACACCAGCGACGAGTGGATCAGGAGCCGGGTGGGCATCCGGACCCGGCACATCGCCGCGCCCGACGAACCCGTGGACGAGCTGGCCGCGCACGCCGCCGCCAAGGCGCTCGCGGCGGCCGGGCTCACCCCGGACGCGATCGACCTGGTCCTGGTCGCCACCTCCACGGCCATCGACCGCTCCCCGAACATGGCCGCCCGGGTCGCGGCCCGGCTCGGCATCCCCCAGCCGGCCGCGATGGACGTCAACGTGGTGTGCGCCGGCTTCACCCACGCGCTCGCCACCGCCGACCACGCCGTACGGGCCGGCGCCGCCGCGCGGGCCCTGGTCATCGGCGCCGACAAGATGTCCGACGTCACCGACTGGAGCGACCGGACGACCTGCGTGCTCGTCGGGGACGGGGCGGGCGCCGCGGTGGTGGAGGCGTGCCCGCCGGGCGAGGAGCCCGGGATCGGGCCCGTGCTGTGGGGCTCGGTGCCCGACATGGGGCACGCGGTGCGCATCGAGGGCACGCCGCCGCGGTTCGCGCAGGAGGGACAGAGCGTCTACCGGTGGGCCACCACGCAGTTGCCGCCGCTGGCCCGGCAGACCTGCGAGCGGGCCGGCATCGCGCCGGAGGACCTCGCCGCGGTCGTGCTGCACCAGGCGAACCTGCGCATCGTCGAACCGCTGGCCCAGCGGCTGGGGGCGGTCAACGCCGTGGTGGCCCGCGACGTCCGCGACTCCGGGAACACCTCCGCCGCCAGCATCCCGCTCGCCCTGTCCAAGCTGGTGGAGCGGGGCGAGATCAGCTGCGGCGACCCGGTGCTGCTGTTCGGCTTCGGCGGCAACCTGTCGTACGCCGGACAGGTCGTGCGCTGCCCCTGAGGCCGCGCCCGGGCACGACGGCGTGCGCCGTCCCTGACGCGCACCACCCGGGCGGAGGCATGGTCGGGTCGTGCGCTGCCCCTGACGCACCCGGCACCCGGGCGGAGGCATGGCCGTGCGCTGTCCCTGACGCGCACCCCGCACCCGGGCGCGGCCGGTCGCGCGCCGCCCCTGACGCCCCGGCATCCCGCGCCCGCGCCCACCTTTGTCCTGTGAGTGGAGAAAGTGGGCGCGAATTCCTGCACGACTTCTTCCCAGGGTCACGGGCCGCTGCTACGTTCCCCTCGAAAGTCCGGCGGGCCGAAGGCCCGCGAGCCCGGCACGGACGGCCGCAGCGAGGCGGGGGAGGGGCACGTGAGACGGATGACCGCGCGACCCGCCAACGCCCATCAGGCCCGGCTGCTGAAGCTGCTGCGCGACGAGGGACCCAGCTCCCGCGCACAGCTCGGGGACCGGGTCGACCTCTCCCGGTCGAAACTGGCCGTGGAGGTGGACCGTCTCCTGGAGACGGGACTGGTCGTGGCCGACGGGCTCGCCGCCTCGCGCGGCGGCCGGCGCTCCCACAACGTCCGGCTCGCGCCCACCCTGCGTTTCCTGGGCGTGGACATCGGCGCCACCTCGGTGGACGTCGCGGTCACCAACGCCGAGCTGGAGGTGCTGGGGCACCTCAACCAGCCCATGGACGTGCGCGAGGGCCCGGTCGCGGTCTTCGAGCTGGTCCTGTCCATGGCCGCCAAGCTGCGGGACACGGGACTGGCCGAGGGGTACGACGGCGCCGGCATCGGAGTGCCCGGTCCCGTCCGCTTCCCCGAAGGGGTCCCGGTGGCGCCGCCGATCATGCCCGGCTGGGACGGCTTCCCCGTCCGGGAGGCGCTCAGCCAGGAACTCGGCTGCCCGGTCATGGTCGACAACGACGTGAACCTCATGGCGCTGGGGGAGCAGCACGCGGGCGTCGCCCGCTCCGTGGGCGACTTCCTCTGCATCAAGATCGGCACGGGTATCGGCTGCGGCATCGTCGTCGGCGGCGCGGTCCACCGCGGCACCACCGGCAGCGCGGGCGACATCGGGCACATCCAGGCCGTGCCCGACGGACGCCCGTGCGCCTGCGGCAACCGGGGCTGCCTGGAAGCCCACTTCAGCGGCGCCGCCCTCGCCCGCGACGCACTGGACGCGGCGCGGCAGGGCCTGTCGGCCGAGCTCGCGGCCCGGCTGGAGGCGAACGGCGGCCTCACCGCCGTCGACGTCGCCGCCGCGGCCGCCGCGGGCGACGCCACCTCGCTCGACCTGATCCGCGACGGCGGCACCCGCACCGGCCAGGTCATCGCCGGACTCGTCTCCTTCTTCAACCCCGGCCTGGTGGTCATCGGCGGCGGGGTGACCGGCCTCGGCCACACCCTGCTCGCCGCGATCCGCACCCAGGTCTACCGCCAGTCGCTGCCGCTGGCGACCGGCAACCTGCCCATCGTCCTCGGGGAACTGGGCCAGAACGCCGGCGTGATCGGCGCGGCCCGCCTCATCAGCGACCACCTGTTCTCACCCGCGTAACCGGCTTCCCACCCGCGCAACCCGCCCGCACGGACACCCCCGGTACCGCCCGCACGGACACCCCCGGTACCGCCCGCACGGACACCCCCGGTACCGCCCGCACGGACACCCCCGGTACCGCCCGCACGGACACCCCCGGTC
>NZ_JBJDQT010000010.1:162841-196367 GCF_044903565.1 Streptomyces sp. NPDC004065
ACCGCCCGCACGGACAGCCCCACTCCGCCCCACCCCGCCCGGCCCGCGCCGTGCGCCGCCCCGCCCTGACCCGCCGCACCCGGCAAGCGCTTCCCGGCAAGCGCCCGCACCCTGCCACCGGCCCTGTACCACGCCCACCGCCGAGGGGAACCCACATGGCACCGGAACCACCACCGGCACCACCGGCACCACCACCGGCACCACCACTGCTCACCATGTCCGGGATCACCAAGTCGTTCCCCGGCGTCCGCGCCCTCGACGGCGTCGACCTGGACGTCCAGGCCGGCGAGGTGCACTGCCTGCTCGGCCAGAACGGCGCCGGCAAGTCCACCCTCATCAAGGTGCTCGCCGGCGCCCACCAGCCCGACACCGGCACGATCCGCTGGCGCGGCGAACCGGTCGCCCTGCGCTCGCCGATCGCCGCCATGCGCCTGGGCATCGCCACCATCTACCAGGAACTCGACCTGGTGGAGCACCTGTCGGTGGCGGAGAACATCCACCTCGGCCACGAGCCGACGGCCGCCGGCTTCGTCGTACGGACCAGGGCCGCGCACACCGCCGCGGCGCGGCTGCTCGAACGCCTCGGGCATCCCGGGATCGACCCGGCGCGCCCGGTCGGCCGGCTGCCCGCCGCCCAGCAGCAGATCGTGTCGATGGCGGGGGCGCTCTCCCACGACGTGCGGCTCATCGTCATGGACGAGCCGTCCGCCGCGCTCGACCCGGAGGAGGTCGACAACCTCTTCCGCGTAGTCGGCGCCCTCACCGCCGACGGCGTCGCCGTCGTGTACATCTCGCACCGGCTGGAGGAGATCCGCCGCATCGGCGACCGGGTCACGGTCCTCAAGGACGGCCGCGCCGTCGCCGGCGCACTGCCCGCCAGGACCACCCCCACCCGCGAACTGGTCGCCCTGATGACGGGCCGCACCGTCGAGTACGTCTTCCCCGGCCGGCCCCCGGCACCACCGCGGGGCGCCCCGGTGCTCCAGGTCAAGGGGCTCGCGCGCGAGGGGGAGTTCGAGGCGCTGGACCTCGATGTCCGGCCCGGCGAGATCGTCGGCCTGGCCGGTCTGGTCGGCTCGGGGCGCTCCGAGATCCTGGAGACGGTCTACGGCGCCAGAAGGCCCACGGCCGGCCGGGTCCTGGTCGGCGGCCGCCCGCTGCGCCCCGGCAGCGTACGGGCGGCGGTCCGCGCCGGAGTCGGGCTGGCGCCCGAGGAGCGCAAGGCCCAGGCCCTGCTCATGCTGGAGCCGGTCACCCGCAACGTCTCCGTGTCCACCCTCGCCCGCTTCGCCCGCGGCGGCTGGATCGACCGGCGCGCCGAACGGGCCGCGGCCCGCGCGGCCACCCGGGAGCTGTCGCTGCGGCCCGACGACCCGTCCGTGCCCGTGCGCACCCTGTCCGGCGGCAACCAGCAGAAGGCCGTCCTCGCCCGCTGGCTGCTGCGCGGCTGCCGGGTGCTGCTGCTCGACGAGCCCACCCGCGGCGTCGACGTCGGCGCCCGCGCCGAGCTGTACGCGGTGATCCGGCGGCTGGCCGGCGAAGGCCTCGCCGTGCTCCTGGTCTCCAGCGAGGTCCCCGAGGTGCTCGGCCTCGCCGACCGGGTCCTGGTGCTGCGCGAGGGCCGCGTCGTGCACACCGCGCCCGCCCGCGACCTCGACGAGCACCGCGTGCTCGACCTCGTCATGAACGCACAGCCCGCCGTTTCCGGTGAAGGGAGCCCGGCCCCATGACCCAGCACGTCTCCCCGCCCCGGGACGGCACCGGCAAGGCCGCACCCCCGCCCCGGCGACCCGCCTGGCGCGCCCTGGCCGCCCGCGCCGACGTCCGCACCCTCTCGCTGCTCGGCGTGCTCGCCGTGCTGGTCCTGATCGGCGGGGTCACCAAGCCGGACGAGTTCCTCGACACCCGCAACCTCCAGCTCGTGCTCACCCAGGCCTCCGTCATCGGCGTCGTCACCGTCGGCATGACCTTCGTGATCACCTCGGGCGGCATCGACCTGTCCGTCGGCGCGATCGTGGCGCTGGCGTCGGTGTGGGCCACCACGGTCGCCACCCAGGAGTACGGCTTCGGCGGCATCCTGTTCACCGCGGTCCTCGTGGGCCTCGGCTGCGGCCTGGTCAACGGGGTGCTCATCGCCTACGGCGGCGTGGTCCCCTTCATCGCCACGCTCGCCATGCTGGCCTCGGCGCGCGGCCTCGCGGTGCAGATCACCGACGGCAGGACGCAGATCGTCACCGTGCGCGCCGTCCTCGACCTCGGCGAACGCGACGCCTACGTCCTCGGCGTCCCGCCGCTGGTCCTGGTCTTCGCGGTCGTCACCGTCATCGGCCGGCTGCTGCTCAACCGCACCACCTTCGGCCGCCGCACGGTCGCCGTCGGCGGCAACCCGGAGGCCGCCCGCCTCGCCGGCATCGACGTACGCCGCCAGCGGCTCTACCTGTACCTGCTGTCGGGGCTGTGCTGCGGCATCGCCGCCTTCCTGCTGGTGGTGCTGTCCGGCTCCGGCCAGAACACCAACGGCAACCTCTACGAACTCGACGCCATCGCCGCCGCGATCATCGGCGGCACGCTGCTCACCGGCGGCCGGGGCACCATCACCGGCTCCGTGCTCGGCGTCCTGGTCTTCACCACGATCACCGACATCTTCGCCCTGAACAACCTGCAGAGCGACGTCCAGCAGATCGCCAAGGGCGCGATCATCGTCGCCGCCGTGCTGGTCCAGCGCCGTACCGCGAGCACGACCTGAGGAAAGGGTTCACCGCCATGTCACAGCTCTCCAGCACGTCACAGCTCACCAGCCGAAGAGGACTGCTCCTGACCACCGCGGCGGTCTCCGCCGGAGCCCTCCTCACGGGATGCACGAGCAACGAGCCGGCATCGGACAAGCCCGCCGGGAACGACCAGCCGGCCGCCTCCGACAAGCCCGGCAAGCACGTCACCATCGGCTTCGCCGGCCCGCGGGCCGACCACGGCTGGCTCAACGCCATCAACGACAACGCCAAGAGCCGCGCCGGGACGTACTCCGACGTCACCCTGGAGATCACCGAGGGCTCCAACGACACCGCCACGCAGATCGGCCAGATCGAGACCCTCATCAACAAGAAGGTCGACGTCCTGGTCGTGCTGCCCGCCGACGGCAAGGCACTCACCCAGGTCGGGCTGAAGGCTATGCGCGCCGGCATCCCGGTGGTCAACCTGGACCGCGTCTTCAACACCCCGCAGGCGTACCGCTGCTGGATCGGCGGCGACAACTACGGCATGGGCCTCAACGCCGGCCACTACATCGGCGAGAAGCTCAAGGGCAAGGCGGGCGCCCGCGTCGTCGAACTCGCCGGCCTGGACAACCTGGAGCTGACCCGGCAGCGCACCCAGGGCTTCGACGACGCGCTGCGGAACTACCCCAACATCAAGAAGGTCGCCCGGCAGGCCGCGGAGTTCACCGTGGAGTCCGGACAGGCGAAGATGGCCCAGCTCCTGCAGGCGCAGCCGGAGTTCGACGCGCTGTGGAACCACGACGACGACCAGGGCGTGGGCGCGCTGCGCGCCATCGAGCAGGCCGGCCGGGACGACTTCCTGATGGTCGGCGGCGCCGGCGCCCTGTACGCCTTCCAGGCCATCAAGCAGGACGACGGCGTGCTGAAGGCGACCGTCCTCTACCCGCCCACCATGGCCGCCTCCGCCGTCGACCTCGCCCGCGCCCTCGGCCAGGGCAAGGGCGTCGGCGGCCTCGCCGAACACGAGATCCCCGCCTCGATCACCCTCTACTCCGCCGTCGTCGACAAGGACAACGTCGACCGCTACATGCCCACCGGCTTCCGCTGAACCGGCCCGCCGGCACCCCCCACGGCGCCACCACTTCCAGGACGAGGAGGACATCCGGATGGGACAGCCGCAGCAGCCGCCCCTGCGCATCGGCATGGTCGGCTACGCCTTCATGGGCGCCGCCCACTCCCAGGGCTGGCGCACCGCGGGCCGCGTCTTCGACCTGCCCCGCAGGCCGGTCCTCGCCGCGATCTGCGGCCGGGACGCCACCGCCGTACGGGCGGCGGCGTCCCGCCACGGCTGGGCCGCCACCGAGACCGACTGGCGCGCCCTCGTCGCCCGGGACGACGTCGACCTCGTCGACATCTGCACGCCCGGCGACAGCCACGCCGAGATCGCGCTGGCCGCGCTCGCCGCGGGCAAGCACGTGCTGTGCGAGAAACCCCTCGCCAACACCGTCGAGGAGGCGACGGCCATGGCCGAGGCCGCCCGGGCGGCCGAGCGGAACGGCCAGGTGGCCATGACCGGCTTCAACTACCGCCGCCTGCCCGCCACCGCGCTCGCCCGGCGCATGGTCGCCGAGGGCCGGATCGGCACCCTGCGGCACGTCCGGGCGGCCTATCTCCAGGACTGGCTGACCGACCCGCTGTTCCCGCTGACCTGGCGGCTGCGCAGGCAGGCCGCGGGCTCCGGGGCGCTCGGCGACCTCGGCGCGCACATCGTCGACCTCGCCCAGTACCTGGCCGGCGAGGAACTGGAGGGGGTCTCGGCGCTCACCGAGACCTTCGTCGGCCGCCGCCCGCTGTCCGCCGGCCCGGCCGGCGCCCCGGCCGCCGCGTCCGCGGCCGGCAGCGGGGAGATCACCGTCGAAGACGCCACCGTGCCCGCGGCCGGCACCGGGGAGGTCACCGTCGACGACGCCGCCGTGTTCACCGGCCGCCTCGCCTCCGGCGCCCTCGCCTCCTTCGAGGCCACCCGCTACGCCACCGGCCGCAAGAACGCCCTGCGCATCGAGCTCAACGGGGAGCGCGGCTCGCTCGCCTTCGACCTGGAGCGCCTCAACGAACTGGCGTACCACGACGGAACCGAGCCCGCCGCCCGCGCCGGCTTCCGCCGCATCCTGGTCACCGAACCCGACCACCCCTACCTGGAGGCCTGGTGGCCGCCGGGCCACGGCCTCGGCTACGAGCACAGCTTCGTCCACCAGGCCCGCGACCTGGTCCACGCGGTCGCCGAGGGCCGGCGACCGGAACCGTCCTTCACCGACGGCCTGCAGGTGCAGCGCGTGCTCGCGGCCGTCGAGGACAGCGCCCGGAAGAACTCCGTCTACACACCCGTCCACGCACCCGCCGTGGGCTGAGGAGGCCTGAGAGGACATGCCCCGCAGATTCACGCTCTTCACCGGCCAGTGGGCCGACCTGCCCCTCGAGGAGGTGTGCCGCCTCGCCCGCGACTTCGGCTACGACGGCCTGGAACTCGCCTGCTGGGGCGACCACTTCGAGGTGGACAAGGCGCTCGCCGACCCCGCCTACGTCAAGTCCCGCCACCAGCTCCTGGACCGGTACGGCCTGAAGTGCTGGGCGATCTCCAACCATCTGGTGGGCCAGGCGGTGTGCGACGCGATCATCGACGAGCGCCACCGGGCGATCCTGCCCGAGCGCATCTGGGGCCACGGCGAGGCGGAGGGCGTACGGCGGCGGGCCGCGGCCGAGATCGCCGACACCGCCCGCGCCGCCGCGGCCCTCGGCGTGGACACCGTGATCGGCTTCACCGGCTCGGCCATCTGGCACCTGGTCGCCATGTTCCCGCCCGCCTCCGAGGCGATGATCGAGCGCGGCTACGAGGACTTCGCCGAGCGCTGGAACCCGATCCTGGACGTCTTCGACACCGAGGGCGTGCGCTTCGCCCACGAGGTGCACCCGAGCGAGATCGCCTACGACTACTGGACGACCCACCGGGCCCTGGAGGCGATCGGCCACCGCCCGGCCTTCGGCCTGAACTTCGACCCCTCCCACTTCGTGTGGCAGGACCTCGACCCGGTCGGCTTCCTGTGGGACTTCCGCGACCGGATCTACCACGTCGACTGCAAGGAGGCCCGCAAGCGCCTGGACGGCCGCAACGGCCGGCTCGGCTCCCACCTGCCCTGGGGCGACCCCCGCCGCGGCTGGGACTTCGTCTCCGCCGGACACGGCGACGTCCCCTGGGAGGACGTCTTCCGCATGCTGCGCTCCATCGGCTACGACGGCCCGGTCTCCGTCGAATGGGAGGACGCCGGCATGGACCGCCTCCAGGGCGCCCCCGAGGCGCTGACCCGCCTGAAGGCCTACGACTTCGACCCCCCGACAGCCTCCTTCGACGCGGCCTTCGGCAACTGACCCGGGCCCGACCACGCCACGTCGGGGAGCGCACACCCTCGGTACGCGCTCCCCGACGACGCCCAACCCCACACCCGACCGCACATCCAGCCGCACCCCCACCCGCCCACGCACGCCCCGCACCCCACCTCCGCAGCCCTCCCACGGACGGGAAAACGCAGGTGAAAGGCACCGCGAATCCTTGGTATGGTTGTTCCTGTCACCGCGGGCGACACCCCGCGGGCGACACACACCTGGTCCGGGTGGCGGAATGGCAGACGCGCTAGCTTGAGGTGCTAGTGCCCTTTATCGGGCGTGGGGGTTCAAGTCCCCCCTCGGACACTCGCTGTAACAATACGGATTCGAGGGCCTCGACCTAATGGTCGCGGTCCTCGTTGCGTTGTCGTAAGGTGTTGCCGAACTGGTTGCCGTAGAAGGTGCGCTGCGGTTCTCCGATCACGACGGCGTCGAATCCCCGGTTCGGGTCTCGTAGGGCCTGAAGGAGTTCGTTGGCGCGGGGCCGGCGCTGCCAGGGCAGGGAGCGGCTGTGGCCGACGTCGAAGTACTCGGCGACGACATGGCCTCCCGCGGGCTCGATCAGGGCTCGAGCACGAGTGAGCTGCCAGTTTTCTTGCGACGACCGGTTGAATCCGCCCAGTTCGGGTTCTGGGCGTTCACCTAGCGCGCGCATGCCTCCGGCCTGCTGCCCTCCATGGGCTCTATCGGGACTGGGTGGATAACACGATGATGGAGTCCTTCTGGGCGGGTCCAGGTTGAACTGCTCAACCGCAGACGGTGGCGGACACGTCTAGACGTCCACCGCGCTCTTCGAGTACCCGGAAATCTTCCATGACCGACAGCGCAGGCACTCAGCGCTTGGCGTCAGTAGCCGACACCAAACGTCACCTCGCTACGGCCGTTTCCGGACTATAAGGGACGAGGCCGAGTCTGGGCGCGTCTCGATACACCCACGTGATCGACATGTCCAGATATTCGGCGGTCTGCTTGGCGTTCATGTACTGCGTGGGTATCCAAGGCCTCCAGGTTCCGCAAGTCGAGAAGGCCTGGGCCTCCGATGCAGACCGCGGTTTGCCGAGGCGGCACATTGAATGCTGATGAAACGCTCCCTCCTGATTTCCGAGAACCGGCATCTGAACCCAGGGTGGCCGGGCAGCCGGATCGCCCCGGCCGCCCGGCCGTGCCGCTCGGTTTCTTCGGGCGCTACCCAGCCGCAGGATCCTGACGCCGGGGCACGGCCAGGCCGTCGGTCTCGTGGACGAGTTGCTGGAGAAGACGCGTCACTGTCATCACGCGCGCCAGGCGTTCAAAGTTGTTGGGGACGAGCAGCCAGTAACTGTGCGGCACGGTTCGGTCCATGCCGCGCAGACGCACCAACCCGGGTGTACTCGCTCCGATATAGGTGGGCAGGAACGCCAAGCCCATCCCTCTCTGCGCCGCATTGATCTGAGCCGAGATGCTGTTGGTCTGAATGTGTGGAACAGCGTCCGGGACGAGTGTGTAGAGAGTCTTGTAGGTGTCGGGACCGAGAGCCTCGTCGACATACCAGATCAGATCGAAGACCTCGGTGAGCTCCTCCGGCCGGCTCACCTGCGGCTTTTTGGCCAAATAGTCGGGGGATCCGAAGAATCCGAGCCGGTAGTCGGCGAGTTTGGACACCTTCACACCGCGGGCCTGCGGGCGTTCGATGGTGACCGCCACATCGAACTCGCGTGATGTCAAAGAGGCGTGGCGGTTCGCCGTCACCACCTCGACGACCAGATTCCCGAGCTGATGCGCGAATTGCCCAAGGTTGGGGACCAGCAGGTAGGAACCGAATCCGTCCGGGGCCACGACGCGAACAGAGCCGGTCAGGTGCTGACCGGTGAGCAGGCAGTCCTCGTTGGCTGCACGGACGGCGGCTTCGACCGCCTCCGCGTGCGCGAGCAGGCGCAGGCCGGGCTCGGTGAGCGTCCACCCGGACGGCTCCCGGTGGAACAGCCGTTGCTGGACGGACTGCTCCAGCCGAGAGATGTGCCGGCCGACGGTGGTGTGGTTGAGCTCCAGTACCTTCGCGGCCTCCGTGAGCCGACCGTGCCGGGCCACCTCCAGAAAAATCCCCAGGTCATCCGCGCGCACCATGCGAGGCACGTTACCCCTGAAATGCCTCGGTGCACATCGAGCGGGACCGGTTTTTCAGTGGAGTCGGGGGCGCACCCCGTGACTCGGCCGGTCCGGTCGGCTCGTCACGTCCCCGTGAGGCGGACGAGTCGCTTGTAGCAGCACAGGGCAGCGGCCAAGCCGAGAAACGCCAGGTGGTTCCGGGGGTTGCGCTCGTAGCGGGGGCTGGGGCGGCGGTAGCCGGACAGCCAGGACATGGACCGCTCGATGACCCAGCGGCGTCGCCCTAATCGTTCGCTGGACTCGATGCCCTTGCGGACGATCCGTACTCCGATGCGCTTCCACCGAAGCCATTTGCACAGGTTGGACCGATCGTAGGCTTTTGTCCGCATGCAGGCGCTGGGGCTTGAAGTACCGGCCGTTGTGAGGGTCGTGTCTTGTTTGGTGACCCTCGACCACGGGCTTCAGCCCTTCGCTGCCGTGGGTGTTGGCGGCCGAGACGCCGACGAGAAGAGGCAGTCCGTTCGCGTCCGGCAGGACGTGCACCTTGGAACCCGGCTTGCCCCGGTCCACGGGGCTCGGACCTGTGTGTTCGCCCCCTTTTTGGCCCTGACATGGGCGGTGTCGAGCACGACGCGGGTGACGTCGATCAGGCCGGCATCGTCGAGCCGGTGCAGCACGGCCTCGTGCAGCCGACCCCAGACACCGGCCCTCGACCAGATGAGGAGCCGCCGATGGGCGGTCGACTTCGAGACGCCAAAGCAGGGTGGCAACGCGCGCCAGGCACAGCCGGACACCAGGACGTAGATGATCGCCGCGAACAGCGTCTCCTCAGGCGTGTCCTGCGTTCCGCCACCCTGCGGCCGCACCTTCGACGGCGGGATCAGCGGTTTCGCGATCTCCCACAACCCGTCCCGAACAATCCAACTCCACGTACCCCACCCCATGACGGGTTCAACGACACCTCACCACATAGGACATGGTCCAAGGCAGCGCGTCGGTTCGCCGCGCCGTGCAGTCGTCGAACGAGCTCGGCGGGGGCGCGGTCAGGGTTTACCCGGCGTGACGCCGAGCATCCGCGCAGGTCAGGGGGGCCTGTGCAGTTTTGCACAGGCCTCGGCGGGGTTGGTTATTGCTGATGGCCACCAGGTGGCCGCAGGCTGACTACAACTTCGCCGTGACCGCAGTCACAAACTGCGCCAAGGGGTTCGGAGGCTGGGGACGCCGCCCGATCGGGCGAGTCGCTCTCCGAGCAGCGCGCGATCCAGGAGACGTGTCCGCCTTCTCGCAACCAACGCCAGTGATTGGTGAAAAGCAATGGCTCAGAAATCCGGTCTGCCGTCCCGGCAGAATTCCCCCCGTATGGTCGCCGTGGGAAGCTTCGTCGGCACCACGATCGAGTGGTACGACTTCTTCCTCTACGGGACCGCAGCCGCCCTGGTGTTCTCTCCGCTGTTCTTCCCGCAGGTTTCCCCCGCCGTGGGGCTGATCGCGTCGTTCGCGACCTACGCCGTGGGCTTCCTGGCCCGTCCGCTCGGCGCACTCGTGGGCGGCCACATCGGTGACCGCGTCGGACGCAAGACGATGCTCGTCGCCTCCCTGCTCATCATGGGCGGTGCCACCGGCCTGATCGGCGCGCTCCCCACGTACGACCACGTCGGCATCGTCGCTCCGCTGCTGCTGCTCTTTCTTCGGCTCGCGCAGGGTTTCGGCGTCGGCGGGGAATGGGGCGGTGCGGCGCTGATGTCCGTCGAGACGGCGCCCCCCGGCAAGCGGGGGCTCTACGGCTCCTTCACCCAGATCGGTGTCTCCGGTGGCATGCTCCTCGCGGTCGGCGCGTTCACGCTGGCCAAGACGTCGATGAGCAGAGACGCATTCCTCAGCTACGGCTGGCGCATCCCGTTCCTGCTCAGTGCGCTCCTCGTGCTCGTTGGCTTCGTCATCCGTGCCAGGCTCGTCGAACCGGAGTCGTTCCAGCGGCTCAAGGAGGAGAACGCGCTACCGGAGAACCCGCTCAAGGAAGTGGTCAAGAGCGAGCGCCGGTCCATCTGGCTGACCATGGGCATGCGGATGTCGCAGAACACGGTGTACTACCTGTACACGACGTTCGGCATCGCCTACATCGCACGGTCGGTCGACTCGGGCTCCGGCATCGGTCTGTACTCGGTGCTGATCGCCAGTGCCATCGGTCTCGTCTCCGTGCCGCTGTGGGCAGCCGTCTCCGACCGGATCGGCCGCCGCCCCGTCTACTTGTTCGGCACCGTGACGAGTGCCCTCTTCATCACTCCGTTCTTCCTCCTCGCCGACACCGGGAACCCGCTGCTGATCGTGCTCGCGATGGTGGTCGGCCTTAATCTCTTCCACGACGCCATGTACGGCCCCCAGGCGGCGTTCTTCTCCGAACTCTTCTCGGCCCGGGTCCGGTACAGCGGAGCCTCCATGGGCTACCAGTTCGGGTCGGTGCTGGCCGGCGGCTTCGCACCGCTGATCGCCACCTCGCTCCTGGCCGCCAACGACGGCCGGCCCTGGTACATCGTCGGCTACTTCCTCGCCCTGAGTGTGCTGACCTTCATCGCGACCTACCTCGCCCCGGAGACCAACGACGACAAGTCGGTCACGGTTCCGGCACAGGCGACGCGGGCCTCCTCCTCCTCACTGGCCTAGCCGAAGGGCGCATCCCCCAAGACGTGGTGGGCCGGCAGTCCGGCGGCCGGCCCACCGTCACCACGCTGCGCGCAGTCGTCATGCGCGTACGCCCCACACAAGAGAGGCAACACCATCATGACCACCTCCTCCACGTCCGGTGTGATCAACGGCGTCGACACCGGGGCGCTGTTCGAGACGATCGAGGCAGTGCGGAACGAGCCGGCTCTGGCCCAGGTCACCTTCACCCTCGGGTCGGAGTGGGTCGACGGGTGCCACCAGAGCGCGAGCACCGGCCCTGTCCGGCAGAACGGCTCGGAGATCGAGACGAAGACCGCGCGGTACTCGCTGGAGTCCGATGAACCCGCCGCCCTGCTCGGCACGGACAAGGCCGCAAGCCCTGGCGAGTACATCCTGCAGGCGCTCGCCGGCTGCTACGCGGTGACTTTCGCCGCCAACGCCGCGTCGCGGGGCATCGAGCTCTCCACTCTCAGGTTCGACCTGGAGGCCGACTTCGATCTCCAGGGATTCCTGAACCTTGACGACACGGTCCGTCCCGGCGCCCAGGAGGTCCGCGTCACCGTGCACGCCGAGTCGCCCAACGCCAGCCGGGCGCAGCTTGAGGAGCTGACGCAGGCGGTCCAGCAGCGCTCACCGATCCGGGACACGCTCGCGAGCGCGGTCCAGGTCACCACGAGCCTGGCCTGAGCCATGACGTTCCCACTCACTATGGAGCACCTCCTGTGGCGCATGCGGAACGTGCACCGCGGGTCCGAGGTGGTGGCCGTGGTTCCCGGGGGCACCGAGGTCCAGCGGGCGAGCTTTCCGGAGACGGCGGCCAGGGCACGTGCCCTCGCCGTCGGCCTCCGGGCCGTCTACGGGCTCGACACCGGATCGGTGGTCGCGGTGCTGGCGTTCAACACCCGCCAGCACCTGGAGATCCTGCTCGGCGTCCCGACGGTCGGCGCGGTGGTGGAGAGCATCAACATCCGCACCGGCACCGACGTCATCCTCGACCAGCTGTCCGCCTCGCGACCCGGAGTCGTCCTGGTCGACCAGGAAGCGCTGGACCACGCCATCGTGGGCCCGACCGCACGGGCCGTCCTCGAAGCCTGCCGGGCGGCCGGGCGGCCGACCCTCGTGATGGATTCACACACCGGCACAGGGCTGCGGGACATCATCGCCGCGGGGGAGAGGGAGCCGTCTTCCGTGGCCCAGGTGAGCGAGAACGACGCCGCCTACCTGTACCACACCTCGGGGACGACAGGCCGCCCAAAAACCTACACCGTCACCCACCGCGACGCGGTCCTGCACGCGCTCAGCCAGGCGACCACGGTGGCCGCCGACCTGCGTCCCGAGGACCGCGTGCTCCCGCTCGCCCCGTTCTTCCACGTCAACGGCTGGGGACTGCCACTGACCTGTGCCATGACCGGATCCGACCTGGTCCTGATGGGCGCGGACGCGAGTGCCGCCTCCGTGGTCGACGTACTGGAAGCCCAGTCCGTGACCGTGGCCGCCGCCGTCCCCACGGTCTGGTACGACGTCTGCGAGATCGCCCGGCAGCGGCGCGCGGAACAGCCGGCGGGCGGCGGCGCCCCCCGAACGGCACTGCGCGAAGTCCTCACCGGCGGCAGCGTGGTACCCGCCTCCGTGGCGGCCGCCATCGAGAACCACCTCGGAGCACGCGTGGCCACCGCCTGGGGCATGACCGAGACGATGGCGTGCAGCACCTACGAACGCGAAGACCCGTCCAGCGACGCGGGTCTGCCGATCCCGCTCGTGGAAACGCGTGTCGTGGATGTGCTGGAAGACCAGGGCGGTGACATCCGGGGCCGGCTGGAGGTAAGGGGAGCGTTCGTCGTCGGCGCCCGGAACACCGACCACGGTGACCAGGGCTGGCTGGATACCGGAGACATCGCCTCCATCGGGGAGGACGGCCGGCTGCGGCTGCACGACCGGCAGAAGGACCTCATCAAGTCCGGAGGCGAGTGGATCGTCTCCGCCGAGCTCGAACAGAGACTGTGCGGCCACCCCGGGGTCTCCAGCGCGGCGGTCGTGGCGCGTCCCCACCCCCGGTGGATGGAGCGTCCCGTCGCCTACGTGGTGCTGCGACCGGGCCTGACGGCCGAGGAGGTCTCGCCCGAGGACCTGCGCGAGCACCTGGCGGCCGAACTCCCCAGATGGTGGCTGCCCGATGACATCACCATCACCGACGACCTGCCGCGAACCGCCGTCGGAAAGGTCGACAAGGCCTTTCTGCGCCGCGCCCAGGGCGACCGGGAAACGGCGGGTGCCGCGCGGGCTCCGGGCGGTTCCGACCCATCCGATGACGGACACGAGAGTGAGACAGCAGCATGACCGAGCCACAGACGGAATTCGTCGGCGTCGAGCAGCGCGGCGAGGTCGCATGGGTGACCATCGACCGGCCCAAGAAGCTCAACGCCCTGTCCACCACCTTGATGGCCGAGCTGGCGGAAGCACTCCGGCAGGTCGAGGCGGACGAGACGATCAAGGTCGTCGTACTCCGCGGCGGTGAGAAGGCGTTCAGCGTCGGCTACGACATCGCCGAGGAGGTGGAACTCGGAGTCAGCACCGCCGAACAGTGGCACGCCGGGCTGGCCAACAACATCGGTCTGACGATGCAGGTCTGGGGTCTGCGGAAGCCGGTCATCGGCGCGGTGTCGGGCTGGTGCCTGGCCGGCGGGTGTGAGCTGGCGATGGCCTGCGACATCCTGATCGCCACCCCCGACGCCCAGTTCGGTGAGCCCGAGATCCGCTTCGGCTCCGGCCCCGTCACCCTGCTGATGCCGTTCCTCATCGGCCAGAAGGCCACCAACGAACTCCTCTACACCGGCGACATCGTCACGGCCGAGCGGGCGCTGCAGCTCGGCCTCATCAACCGGGTGGTCGAGCGTGAGTCCCTCGACGACGAGGTCGACCGGCTCGCCCGCAGGATCGCCCTCACTCCGCTGTCGATCCTGCGGTATACCAAGCGCGCACTCAACGCCGCCTACGAGCAGATGGGCCTGCGCGACGCGGTGTCGGCGAACCTCGACATAGCTGCGGTACTGAACTCCGCCGAGACACCGGAGCGCGCCGAGTTCACCCAGCTCGTCGCCACCAAGGGCCTCGGCGCCGCACTCGCGTGGCGGGACGCCCGATACGCCGACACCGAGTGATCCCCTGTCGTCCGGCCCGGGCCCCGTCACCCAGGGCCTGACCCGGGGCCCCTCCACGGTGCCGGTGGCCCCCTGCCGCCGGCACCCCGCCCCTCCGACCGCCAAGGAAAGAGCCCATGATCAACATCGTGCTCATCGGCCCGCCCGGTTCGGGCAAGGGCACCCAAGCCGCCCAGGTGGCGTCCCGTATCGGAGTCGCGCACATCTCCACCGGGGACATCTTCCGCGACCACGCGCGGCGTCGGAGCGCGCTGGGTGTCGAGGCCGAACGCCACATGTCCGCCGGGCAGCTCGTTCCCGACGAGATCACCATCCAGATGCTGGCCGAGCGGCTGACTCACCCCGACACCGAGCCCGGGTTCATCCTCGACGGCTTCCCGCGCACGACGAGTCAAGCGGTCGCACTCGACGAGATGCTGGCCCGCCGCGGCCGTGTCCTCGACGTGGTCCTCGTCCTCGACCTGCCCGTCGAGGAGGCGATGGCCCGCATAGCGAACCGGGCACGGGATGAGGACCGTCACGACGACGGCCGCTCCGTCGCCGCGCGCCGGCAGTCGGTCTACGCGGTGCAGACGGCGCCGCTGATCGCGCGCTACGCGGCCGCGGGACTGGTGTCACGGATCGACGCGCTCGGGTCCGTCGCCGACGTCTCCGCCCGCATCGACGAGGCACTACTGAGCACCGCACGCCCGCTGGACACCTCCCGGCCCGAGACGCCGGTATCCACGACGCACTGAAAGGGCAGCACACCATGGCCGGACCCACCGAACGCACCTCCGTCGCGAACACCGCAACCGCGACCACCGACATAGGCTCGCTCCCGCCCTTGGGCGAGGTGCCCGCCAAGATGCACGCGCATGCCGTACGCCCCGACCGTTACGGCGATCCGGCGACCGCCTTCCGGCACGAACTCGTGAACACCCCGGAGATCGGCCCCGACGAGGTACTGGTCGCCGTGATGGCCGCTGGGGTCAATTACAACAACGTCTGGGCCGCCCGCGGCTACCCGGTCGACCAGGTCGCCGTCCGCAACCGGCGCGGCGAGCCCGAGGACTTCCACGTCGGCGGCTCGGACGCGTCCGGCATCGTGTACGCCGTCGGCTCCGCCGTGTCGGACTGGTCGGTCGGCGACCACGTCGTCGTCCACCCGGGCGTCTGGGACGAGAGCGACCCGTGGATCGCCCGTGGCAAGGACCAGATGATCGCCCCCAGCGCGAAGATCTGGGGTTACGACACGAACTACGGGGCGTTCGGCCAGTTCGCCCGCGTCCAGGCCCACCAGCTCATGCCGAAGGCGGAGCACCTCTCCTGGGCCGAGGCCGCCGCACCCACCCTTGTCGGCACCACCGCCTACCGGATGCTCTTCGGCTGGGCGGGCAACACCCTGGCCGAGGGTGACCTCGTGCTGGTCTGGGGCGGCTCCGGCGGGCTCGGCACCCAGGCCTCCCAGCTGGTCAACGCCGCCGGCGGCCGCGCCGTCGCGGTCGTGTCCGGTGACGACCGCGGCGAGTACGCCATGAAGTACGGGGCCATCGGCTACATCGACCGGCGGAAGTTCGACCACTGGGGCATTCCGCCGCTCGTCGACGACAAGGCCGGGCAGAAGGCCTGGACCGCCGGTGTACGCGCCTTCGGCAAGAACCTCTGGGACCTCGCCGGGGCGCGGGAGGACCCGGCCATCGTGTTCGAGCACCCGGGCGCGGCCACCATCCCCACCAGCATCTACGTCTGTCAGCCCGGCGGCATGGTGGTGATCTGCGCCGGCACCACCGGGTTCGACGCGATGGTCGACCTGCGCTACCACTGGACCCGGCAGAAGCGCCTGCAGGGTTCGCACGGCACCAACGACGCCCAGGCCTACGCCTACAACGACCTGGTCCGGGACGGAAAGATCGACCCCTGCGTCGGCCGGGTCCTGCCCTTCGACGACATTCCCCGCGCCCATGCCGAGATGGGGCGTGGCGAAGAGGTGTTCGGCAACACCGTGATCCTCGTCGGAGCCGCTGACCCCGAAGCCGGTCGCCGGTGATCCGGTAGACCGCTCATCGCACGTCCCCTGCCACAAGCCGCCGCGACCGGCCCGCAGGTCGCGGCGTCCCACCCGCCTGCCCCGAGCAAGGAGTACCCCCGATGACCGAGGTGCTTGCCTCCCACCCGACAAGCCCCGAGGCGGCCGCCGACGCTGCGGAGTTCGTCGAATTCGAACGCCGCGGACGGGTCGGCGTGATCACCCTGAACCGCCCCGAGGCCCTCAACGCGCTGTGCGACCAGCTCACCCGGGAGCTCACCGGCCTGCTGGACGCCACCGAGGCCGACGACGCGACAGCCACGGTCGTCCTCACCGGGAGCGCCAAGGCGTTCGCCGCCGGCGCGGACATCAAGGAGATGCGCTCCAAAGGGTTCGCCGACGTGTTCCTGGAGGACTTCATCACCGCGACCTGGGTTCGTCCGTCCACCGTCCGCAAGCCCGTGATCGCGGCGGTCGCCGGCTACGCCCTCGGCGGCGGCGCCGAACTCGCCATGATGTGCGACTTCATCATCGCCGCCGACAACGCCAAATTCGGGCAGCCCGAGATCGGCATCGGCATCCTGCCCGGCGCCGGCGGCACCCAGCGGCTGACCCGCTCGGTGGGCAAGGCGAAGGCGATGGACATGGTGCTCACCGGACGGATGATCGACGCGGCGGAGGCCGAACGCATAGGCCTGGTGGCCAGGGTGGTCCCCGCCGGGGACCTGCTCGCCGAGGCGGTGGCCGTCGCGGAGAAGATCGCGAGCTTCTCCCGCCCGGCGGTGCTGCTGGCCAAGGAGGCCGTGAACCGGGCCTTCGAAGGGCCGCTCGCCGAAGGGCTGCTGTTCGAGCGGCGAGCATTCCACGCCGCCTTCGCCACCGAGGGCCAGAGCGAGGGGATGTCAGCCTTCCTGGAGAAGCGGACCCCCGACTACTCGGGCCGCTGACCCCGACAGCAGGCCACTGAGCCCCCATCACCACGAGCCGAGGAGAGTCATGGCCACCATCACCCTTCCCGTCCTGCGCGTCGGAGGCGGCACCGTCGGTGACCTCGCCGACCTGGTCGCCACCCACGGCGGCAGCCGCCCCCTTCTCGTCACCGACAAGTTCCTGGAGTCCACCGGCGTCGCGGACCGTCTGCTGGACCAACTGGCCGAGGCCGGTCTGACTCCGCAGCTCTTCTCCGGGGTCGTGCCGGACCCGACCACGGACTCCCTCCAGGCCGGTCTCGCGGCCGTACGGCAGCACCGGGCCGACACCGTCGTCGGTTTCGGCGGTGGTAGCCCCATGGACACGGCCAAGGCACTCGCCTTCCTGGCCGTTCAAGGCGGACAGATGCGCGACTACAGGGCACCGCGGACCAACACCGAACCCGCGCTGCCCGTGATCGCCGTTCCCACCACCGCCGGAAGCGGTTCGGAGGCCACACAGTTCACGGTCATCACCGACAGCGCGACCGACGAGAAGATGCTGTGTTCCGGGCCGGCGTTCCTGCCGACGGCCGCGATCATCGACTACGAGCTCACCCTGTCGATGCCGGGGCGGCTCACCGCCGACACAGGAGTGGACGCCCTCACCCACGCTGTCGAGGCCTACGTCTCCAGAAAGGCGAACCCGTTCGCGGACGGCATGTGCCTGCAGGCGATCCACGCGATCGGCCGGAACCTGCGCCGTGTCTACGCCGACGGCTCCGACCGGGCGGCCCGTGAGGCCATGATGCTCGCATCGACCCAGGCGGGAATCGCCTTCTCCAACTCCAGCGTCGCTCTCGTCCACGGAATGAGCAGGCCCCTCGGAGCCCACTTCCATGTGGCGCACGGGCTGTCGAACGCCATGCTGTTCGCCGCCGTCACCGAGTTCTCCGTCGGGGCCGCCACCGACCGCTACGCCACCTGCGCCCGCGCACTGGGCTGCGCGTCCGACGGCGACACCGACGAGGCCGCCGCCGGGAAGCTGATCGAGGAGCTCAGGCAGCTCTGCCGTGACCTGGACGTCCCCACCCCCGAGTCCTACGGCATCGACGAAACGCAGTGGAGCGATCTGATCCCCACCATGGCCGAGCAGGCACTCGCCTCCGGGTCCCCCGGCAACAACCCCAGGATCCCGACCGCCGAGCAGATCGAGCGGATCTACGCGGCCGTCTACCGCTGACAGTTCCGGTGGCCTCCCCGGGAGCACACCCGCGGAAGACATCCGACGCGTGAACCGAAACAGGCCTCATCCCACCACACAGAGAGCACACCTCGTGACGAACACCACCCCTGAACAGGCCGCCACATCCCAGGACATGGGCGTGTCCATGATCGACCACTGGATCGGCGGAGCCCTCTTCACCCGTCACCAGAACGAGCGAGCCGACGTCTACAACCCGGCGACGGGCCGGGTCACCGGAAAAGTCGCCCTCGGTGACGCCTCGGACGTCGCCCGCGCCGTCGCCGCCGCGACCGAGGCCTTCCCGGCATGGTCCGCGACACCCGCCCATGTCCGGGCCCGTGTCCTCTTCCGCTTCCGCGAGCTCGTCGAACTCCACCGCGACCGGCTCGCCGAGATCATCACCAGCGAACACGGCAAGGTCTTCTCCGACGCTCGGGGCGAGGTCACCCGAGGTCTCGAGGTCGTCGAGTTCGCCTGCGGGATCCCGCAGTTGCTCAAGGGGGAGTTCTCCGAGAACGTGAGCCGTGCCGTGGACGCGGTCACCTTCCGTCAGCCGCTCGGCGTGGTGGCCGGAATCTCACCGTTCAACTTCCCGGCCATGGTGCCGATGTGGATGTTCCCGGTCGCCCTCGCCTGCGGCAACACGTTCGTGATGAAGCCCTCGGAGAAGGACCCGACGCTCAGCCTCGAACTGGCCAGGCTGCTCGGTGAAGCCGGTCTCCCCGACGGCGTCTTCAACGTGGTCAACGGCGGCAAGGCCGCTGTCGACGCGCTGCTGCAGCATCCCGGCGTCGAGGCGATCAGCTTCGTCGGTTCCACGCCCGTCGCCGAGTACATCCACACCACCGCGGTCGCCCAGGGCAAGCGGGTCCAGGCTCTCGGCGGAGCCAAGAACCACATGGTCGTCATGCCCGACGCCGACCTGGACCAGGCGGTGTCCGCACTGATGGGGGCGGCCTACGGCTCCGCCGGCGAGCGCTGCATGGCGATCTCGGTCGCCGTACCGGTCGGCGAGGGGACGGCGGACGCGCTGCGGGAGCGCCTGGTCGAGGCCATCGCCGCCCTCAAGGTCGGAGACGGCATGAGCGAAGGCGTCGAGATGGGCCCGCTGGTCACCAGGGAGCACCGCGACAAGGTCGCCGGCTACCTCGACATCGCCGCTGACGCCGGTGCCGAGATCGTCGTGGACGGACGCGAGGACGGCCGGCTGGCGGACGGCGAGGGCTTCTTCCTCGGTGCCTCGCTGATCGATCACGTCACCCCCGACATGCGTGTCTACCGGGAGGAGATCTTCGGACCCGTCCTCTCCCTCGTCCGCGCCGACACCTTCTCCCAGGCACTCAGCCTGGTGAACGAGCACGAGTTCGGCAACGGAGCCGCGATCTTCACTCGCGACGGCAGCACCGGACGGGCCTTCCTCGCCCAGGTGAAGGCGGGCATGGTCGGCATCAACGTCCCGATCCCGGTCCCGATGGCCTTCCACTCCTTCGGCGGCTGGAAGCGCTCCCTCTTCGGCGACCACCACATCCACGGTCCCGAAGGCGTCCGCTTCTACACCCGGAACAAGACCGCGACCACCCGCTGGCCGGCCGAGGCCCAGCTCACGGCCGACTACTCCATGCCCACCCACGCCTGAAACCGGCAAGCCCGTGACCAAAGTGACAACTGACGACGTCGTCGTGGAGCGCACCGGGCCCATCGGCAGGATCATCCTGAACCGGCCGCACGCCCTGAACGCGCTGACACTGCCGATGATCGAAGCCATCGACGCGGCCCTCGACCTCTGGTCGGGCCAGAATCTCCGGGCCGTCACCATCGAGTCCTCCTCCGACCGGGCCTTCTGCTCCGGTGGCGACATCCGCCAGGTGCGGCAGAACACGCTCGACGGGGACGCCGAGGCGAACGACCGGTTCTTCGCCACCGAATACGAGGTCAACCGCAAACTCGGTGACTATCCCGTGCCCGTCGTGTCACTCATCGACGGCCTCTGCATGGGCGGCGGCCTGGGCCTCAGCGTCCACGGCCCGTTCCGGGTGGTGAGCGAGAAGGCCTCCTTCGCGATGCCGGAGACCCAGATCGGCTTCTTCCCCGACGTCGGCGGTTCGTACTTCCTGCCCCGCCTGCCCGGACACATCGGAACGTATCTGGGCCTGACCGGCTCACGCATCGGGGCCGCCGACGCCCTCGCGATCGGCATCGCCACCCACGCCTGCTCGCACGAGCTCATCGGATCGGTTCCCGAACTCCTCGCCGAGCACGACGGCCCGGTCGACACCCTGCTGAAGGACCTCGGTCCCGCGACGCTCCGGGGGAGTGCGCTCATACGGCACCGGCACCGGATCGCCCACTGTTTCGCGGCACCGGAGCTCGACGGACCGGACGGCATCGTGCGGCGCCTGGAAGGGGACGCGACCCCCTGGTCCCGCGAGACCCTGGCGATGCTGCGCAGCGCCTCGCCGTACAGCCTCGCCGTCACCACGGCCCTGCTGGCCTGGGGCCGGGAACGCTCGCTCGGCGCCTGTCTCGCCATGGAACGCGCCGCGGCCCGCCACGTCGTGACCACCCCGGACTTCGTCGAAGGAGTCCGCGCGGCGCTGGTGGACAAGGACCGACACCCCAGATGGGCCCAGACCCCCGCGACCGTACCCGACTTCGATCCTGGAGCGTGCGCACACGCATGATGTCCGCCGACGCGTCGGGTCCGACCGCGACGACCGGGCACCGGCCATGACCTCGTCGCCCCACCCCGGCCGCGAGGCCGGGGCACGTCGGCAGCGAGCGCTAGTGGCCGTCGTTCAACTAGCCACTCTCTCCTGCTGGTTCTCGGCAACCGCGGTCGCTCCCGCGCTGCTCGCCGCTCGCCGCGCTGGACCTCACGTCGGCCCGTCGGTCCTCCTCACCTCTTCCGTGCAGATCGGGTTCGTCGTCGGTGCCACCGTGTCCGCCATGACCAGCCTCGCGGACCGCGTCGCCCCCGCGCGGCTGGTCGCGATCAGCGCGGCCCTGGCCGCCCTGTGCACGGCGGCGCTGGCCCTGTTCGCCCGCGGCTTCGCCGATGCCCTGGCCCTGCGGGCCCTCACCGGCGTGGCTCTGGCCGGTGTCTATCCCATCACTATGAAGCTGACCGCGTCCTGGTCCTCTCCCGCGGACCGAGGCAAGGCGTTCGGTGTGCTCATCGGCGCACTGACCCTGGGCTCTGCCGTGCCGCACCTGATCCGTGGCATGGCGGATCTCCCGTGGCGGAGCGTCCTGCTGGTCGCGGCGGTGGTGACGGCGACGGGGGCCCTCATGGCCGCGACCACGCTGCGGGCCGGCCCCCGAGACACCCGGACGGCCTCCCGGCTGAACCCCCGCCCTTGCGCCATCAAGACCGTATCGTCATCGGTCGACTCGCCCCTCGGAGCCTTCCCTGCGCCACCGCGACCGTATCGTCAGCCGTCAACTCGCCCCTCGGACACTCCTTATGACGGTACGCAAGCGAGGGCCTCGACCTAACGGTCGCGGTCATTGCTGCGTTGTCGTATGTGATCGTGATGCCCAGGGCGTCGTAGAGGCGCTCCTTCGTGTCGGCGTCGGCGGCCTGGATACGTTGAGCGATCTCTCCGAGTCTCTCAGTAGTCTCCCGGATCTGGCGGGAACGTGATTGATTGTGCTGCTGTGACTGACTCATGGGCAGAGCCGGGGTGCGGGAGCCGCGGTCGGATGCTGGACGGCCGCGCCGGGGACGCTCCGGGGCGGCCGCGCCGGGGACGCTCCGGGGCGGCCGCGTAGGAGTCCGGCAGCGCCGGTCAGTTGCGACGGTGCGCCGACTCCTCCAGCCGTTCGACGAGTGCGGCAGCCATGGCCTTGATGGTTTCCAGCCCTTTGCGCCCCCACGGCTGTGGGTCCTGGTCGACCACGCAGATCGTGCCGAGCACCACGCCGGTGCTGTCTATCAGCGGTGCGCCCAGGTAGGACTGGACGCCGATCGCGTCGACCACCGGGTTACCGGCGAACCGCGGGAAGTCCCGGATGTCCTCCAGCACCAGCGCCCGGCGGCGCTTGACCACGTGCGGGCAGATGCCCATGTCGATGTCGCGGGGCATGACGCGGCCGGGCACCGGGTCCTCCAGCAACGGCGGTCCCACGTGGACCGTGGTGTCCTGCGCGGCGCTGTACAAGCCTGCGAAGTACTGGCGGTCGGCGTCGAGGAAGAAGTTGACCCCGGCGTAGCAGCCGCCGGTACGGTGCGCCAGTTCCCGTGCGAAGGCGTCGAGTTCGGCATCCGGACGGGCATCGATGCCCAGCTCGCGCAGCCGCTCGGATCGGGCACGCACCTGTGGGTCCTCCGGGGGGAGGAGCAGGTGGCGCAGGGCGATCCCGGACTCAGGCCCGGAGGAGGGGTTGGTCGGTGTCGGTGCCATGGGAACTCCTTGTCGTGAGCAGATGCTGAATCAGTTCGAGCAGCACGCGGATGCCCGAGCTCTGGACGCGGGCGTCGCACAGCACCACCGGCACCTCCTGACTGAGGTCGAGCGCGGTCCGCACTTCCTCCCCGCGGTAGCGGTGGGCCCCGTCGAACTCGTTGACGGCAACGACGAAGGGCATGCCGCGCCGCTCGAAGAAGTCCACCGCCGCGAAGGAGTGCTCCAGCCTGCGGGTGTCGGCGAGAACCACCGCCCCGAGCGCTCCCTCGGAGAGTTCGTCCCACATGAACAAGAAGCGCTCCTGCCCGGGCGTGCCGAACAAGTACAGGACGTGGGACGGACTGAGCGTGATACGGCCGAAGTCCAGGGCCACCGTGGTGGTGGCCTTGTTCTCCACTCCGTCCAGCCGGTCCGTGGCCGCGCTGACGGCGGTCAGCATCTCCTCGGTGCTCAGCGGCTCGATCTCGCTGAGCGCGTTGACGAAGGTGGTCTTTCCCACGCCGAACCCGCCGGCGATCAGCACCTTGATGCCCACTGGCAGGACTTCGGCCGGCAGCCGGTCACAGTCGTTTGAGGAGGCCATCGCGTACCGCTTCCAGGAGGTCTCGATCAGGTCGTGCGTCAGGGCCCGGGGACGCCGGGTGCGCATCGCCTGTGACCACCGCGCCTCCCTCGGCCAGATCGGAAAGCAACACCTTGGCCACGGCGGCGGGCACCTGCATCCGGGCCGCGACCTCGGCGACGCTCACCGGCCGGTCGCACAGCGCCAGCACCTGCGCATGCTCCAGGCCGAAGGCGCCCTGTGTCTGGGAGCCAGTGGCCCGCACCATGGTCACGAGCGTGAAGTGGGACGTGGCCCTGGTCCGGCCATCGCTCACCGTGTAGGGACGGACCAGCCGCCCGGCCGCTTCGTCGACCAGCGGTCCGTCCGGGAGGACCGGCGTCATGGGTCATCCCACCGGGTGCCGGGGCGGTGTGGCCAGGTGAGGGCGCACACTCTTGACCATCATCCCCATCTCGTAGCCCAGCACCGCCGCGTCGGCCTCGCGTCCGGCCAGCACTGCCAGCACCGCGCCGTGCCCGGCGGACGAGACGAACAGCAGCGAGGTGCTGAGCTCTGTCACGATCTGTCGTACGTCACCGCCGTCGTCGAAGTGCCGGCCCGCGCTGCGCGCCAACGAGTACAGCCCACTGGCGAGGGCGGCCAACTGGTCCGCGGCGTCCTCGTCAAGCCCCTCCGCTGCCTTCACCAGCCCGTCCGAGGACAGCAACAGGGCGCTTCGGGTGTGCGGCACCCGGTTCACCAGACCCGTCAACAGCCAGGAAAGGTCTTCGCTCGCCACGATCGTGTAACTCCTCTTCTGCGGAAGGAAACAGCTTGCTGGACGGGGCCCGGGGCCTTCAGGTCGGCTCGGCTGTCAGGGCGTCCCCGCTTCCTCGGCCCTGCGCATTCCGGTCTGGAACGCGGCCATCAGGCCCGGGTCGTGTGCGATGTCCTCGGAGACACCGGTGCTGGGGGCCGCGTGCGGCCGTTCGGTGGCGTGGCTCCGGCGGCGGCGCTGAGGCAGTTGCGGACGGTCGTCCGCGCCGTCGGAGGGCGCCGGGGCGGGCTGGGGTTCGGAATCGCACTCGCGCGGATCCGCAACGACCTTCACTGTTGCCCGGGGGTCCGCCGCCTCGGGTTCCACCGGGTCGGGCGGCCCCGCGTCAGGGGTCGGGACGGTGTGGTGCGCGGGCGCGGGAACTGCCGGCTGCGAGCCCAGCAGTGCGCTGGGCAGCACCATGACGGCCTGAGTGCCGCCGTAGACGTTGCTCAGCAATTGCACGGCGATGTCGTGCCGCTGAGCCAGGACGGAGACCACGTACAGGCCGATCCGGCCGTCCTGCAGCAGCTCGCCCAGGGCGACCTTGTCGGGTGCGCTCAAAACGGTGTTCATCTGATGGCGCTCGGCCGGGGACATGCCCAGACCCCGGTCCTCGACCTCGATCGCCACCCCCGCGGCGACGGGCTCCACCCGCACGTGCACGGTGGTCTGGGGCGGTGAGAAGACCGTCGCGTTCTCCAGCAGCTCGGCCAGCAGATGGACGACGTCGACCACGGCGTGGCCGCTGACGGTTCCATCGATGGGCGGGACCAGCTTGACCCGGGCGTACTGGTCGATCTCGGCGACGGCGGAGCGCAGCACGTCGGTCAGGCCGACGGGGCGGGTCCACTGGCGGTGGGTGTTCGCGCCGCCGAGCACGGCCAGGTTCTCGGCGTAGCGGCGGATCCGGGTGGACAGGTGGTCCACTCGGAACAGCCCTTTGAGCAGGTCGGGGTCCTCGACCTCGTTCTCCAGGTCGTCCAGCAGGCCGATCTCCCGGTGCACCAGGGACTCCAGGCGGCGTGCCAGGTTGGCGAACACCTCGAACTGCTCCAGCCGGGCGTTGTGTTCCGCACCGACCGCACCGGCGGCGGTCTCCAACAGGGCTGCCTCCGCCTCCTGCCGGGCCGCCGCGATCTCGAACCCCAGGCGGGAGAGTTCGTCCGGGCCGGTCTGCGGCGGCAGTTCTGGCCGGCGCCGCGCGGGCCGCTCCCCGTCCCGCAACCGGCGGCACAACAACTCCAGTTCGGCCCTGCCCTCGGCCGTGGTACGGGCCAGCTCGGCGAGCTCGGCACGGTTCCGGTCGGCCTCGCGAAACAGCTCCGCCCAGTGTTTGGTGACTGCTCGTGCCTCCGCCGAAGCCCTTATGCCGGCGATCCCGGCCGCCATGGTGCCGATGAGCACCGCGCCGCCGAACACCATGACCTGGTCCGCCCCGTCCAGGTGGCCGTCGCGGGCCAGGGCGGTGGCCACCGCACCGGCCACGGCGACCACGCCCGGCGGCAGCACGGACGACAGCACCAGACGCCGCCTCAAGGCCCCGGCTCGCGACTCGGCCGTCACACGGGAGATCAGGGGCGACGTCGGCCGGTCGTCCGGCGACATGGAAGGATCAGGCATAACAGTCCCCGGACAGTGCGGTGATCGGGCCGAACGCGCACGTTATCGCGCACCAGGCCCCCGGTGTCAGCCCCCTGGCGCGCACAGAAATCGAACCGTTGTCGTCGAGTTCGCCTCGAAGCGCCCGTCCCAGGCGTGCGAGTGTGGAAAAGGGACACCAGCACCGGGGGCAGCCTTCGTGCCCGCGGCCGTCCCCAGCAGGCTGGTGCGCATATCTCCGCCAAGCTGCCCGCGGAGTACATGGCCGGGATCGCGCCGGAGCGACTGGCCGAGCAGTGGATTCCCGACGACCCGGAGCTGCGGTCCCTGGACCGCTTCCCCGAATTCCTGGCCGCTCGGAGACATCTGATGGCCAACGCCCTCAACCGGTTGCTGGGCCTACCCGACCACACCGGTCAGGCCGTCCGCCAGGAGATCGACGAGCCGCCGGCCGACGAAGAAGTGATCGCGGAGGAAGCGGACGCGCCGGCAGCGGCCCGGAGCTGATGCCCAATGCTCTGCAGGGAGCCGTGTGGACTTGTCACCGGCTCCCTCGGCCGTGCTGTGCAGGTCACCCGCCGCCGAGTTCCCGGCGGAGCATGGCCAGAGTTTCCACGGCCTCGACGGCCACTTCGTGGCGCGGACCGTGTACGAGCACGACGTCCTCGTACAGGGCCTCCAGACATGCCCGGGCCTCCTCCGGGTTGCCCTGGCCGAGCAGCAGCATGCCGATGTCACGGCGCAGCTCCACCGCCGCGTCGCTGACGTCGCTCTCGACGGCCCGCTCCACCTCGAGGACCGCCCGCAGCTCCGCCAGCGCCTCGGTCACCTGGCCGAGTTCGCCGCGGCAGCGGGCGGCCTGGGCGCGGCAGTCGCGGGCGGCCTCCCCGGCCGGCCCGTCGATACGGGCGAACGCCTCGGCCAGCGCCTCGAACTCGGGCAGGGCCGCCCGGTGGTCGCCCGCCAGTTGACGGCTGACCGCCCGGCGCCGCCGCAGCCGCAGGACGGCCTTGTTCTCGGCGCCCAGGGCCCGCGCCAGCGGTTCGATCATCTCGCCCGCGACCTCGGCGGCCTGCGTGTAGCGCTCCTCCTCCATGAGCGCGATGTAGTGTGCGTCGACCTCCCGCAGCCGCGCCCGCAGCCGCTCCCGCTCGGGCGGCGACACCACGTGCTCGGCGATCCGGCCGGGCGCCGCCGCGTCCGCCGTGTCCGGGGCGACGCGGGGACCGCTCCCGGCCCGGGCGCGGGGCGCGTAGGGGCGCCGGTACAGCCCGGTCGGGTCCGGCGCACCGGGCGGCCCGGCCTCCCCGAGGGCGGAGGACTCCCCGGGCGCGGGCAGGAAGGGCATCAGCCGCTCGTACACCTCCTGCACGTCCACCGGCCGGCTCTCCGGACTCTTGCGCAGCAGGTGCAGGACCAGCGCCTCCAGCTCCTCCGGCACGTCGGCCCGCAGCCGCCGCAGCGGGGTGGGCGCGGCCCGGACGTGCTGGTCCATCAGCTCGAAGTCGCTGTGCGCGCGGAACAGCGGCCTGCCGCACAGCAGTTCGTGGAGCACGCAGCCGAGGGCGTAGAGGTCGGTGCGCGGGGTGACCCGGGTGCCGCGCACCTGCTCCGGCGACATGTACTGGTGCGTGCCGATGGGCCGGCCGGAGGCCGTCAGCCTGGTGACGTCGGTCTGCAGGATCGCCGCCACCCCGAAGTCGAGGACCTTCACCGTGCCGTCCCGCGCGACCAGGATGTTGGACGGCTTGAGGTCACGGTGCACCACGGGCACGTCGTGCGCGTACGACAGCACGGTGGCGACCTGCGCGGCGACCGCGACCGCCCAGCTGACCGGGAGGGGCCGCTCCTCGTGCACGTACCGGGTGAGGGGGACGCCCTCCACCAGCTCCATGACGAGGAACAGGTGCTCGTAGCCGCTGTCGAGGACCGCGTCGTACACCTGCGGCACGCCCGGGTGCTGGATGCGGGCGGTGATCCGCGCCTCGCGGCGGAAGCGCCGTTCGAGCTCCTCGGCCAGCTGTGGCGTGGCGGCGACGGCCTGCGGCCGGATCCGCTTCACGGCGACCGGCCGGTCCAGCACCGCGTCGTAGCCCCGCCACACGTCGCCCATGCCGCCGTTGCCGAGCCGCTCCAGCAGCTCGTAGCGGCCGGCGATCGGTCTGTCCGGCACCTGTCCCCGCCCCGCGTCCCGCACTCGCGCCCGCTCGCTTCCCGAGTCCTGTCGACCGCGGTCAGTTTCCCGGGAAAGGGATCACCGCGTCCAGCCGGGCGCCGCGTGAGGGCGCGGGGGACGGGCCGTGTCACCCCACCGTGTACTCGGCCCAGACCGTCTTCCCGGGACCGTCCGGGCGCGGCGCGCAGCCCCAGCGGTCGGCGAGGGCCTCGACGAGGAGCAGACCGCGTCCGCCCTCGCCCTCGCCTTCGGCGTCGTCCGTCGTGGTGGTGGGAAGGCGGGGGACGCGCTCACCCCGCGTGTCGGTGACCTCGATCCGTACGGTGCGGGTGGCCGGGGTGGCCGGGGTGGCCGGGGTGACGGTCAGGCGCAGGCGGAAGTCCCGGCCCGCCACGTGCCCGTGCCGCACGGCGTTGGCGCACAGCTCCGCGGCCACGAGCGTGACGGCGTCGTGCGGTTCGCTGTCGTACGGGACGCCCCAGGCGTCGAGGCAGTGCTCGCACATGCGCCGGGCGAGGCGGGCGCCGCGCGGGGTGGAGCTGAAGCGCATCGTGAACCGGTGCACCGTGACGGGTGATTGTGTTGCGGTCATGGACTCACGGTGGCGTGGTGTGGCATAGCGTGACCAGCGGTGACGCGCCGCTTACGGACCTTCGTACGGGGTGGGCGCGGGCGCTGTACGGAGCGGTACGAGGGGAGAGGCGGCACAGCGGTGACCGAGGTGCGGGACGAGGAGACGGTACGGCAGCAGCGGCGGCCGGAGGACGAGCCGGGGACGGGCGTGGTGACGGCGTTCGGGCGGCAGTTGAAGCTGCTGCGGACGCGGGCGGGGCTGGAACGCGTGGAGTTCGGGAAGCGGCTGGGCTACTCGGCGGACACGGTGGCCTCGATCGAGCAGGGGAGACGGATTCCACAGGCCCAGTTCATCGAGAAGGCGGATGAGGTGCTGGGGGCGGGCGGGGTGCTCATGGCGTTGAAGGAGGAGGTGGGGAGGGCTCAGTATCCGGCGTTCTTCCGGGACATGGCCCGGCTGGAAGCCAAGGCCACCGCCCTGAACGTATACGCGGTGTACGCCGTGCCCGGTCTTTTGCAGACGGAGGAGTACGCGCGTGCCGTCTTCCACATGCAGCGACCCTTGCTGGAGGACGACGTGATCGAGCAGCGGCTCGAGGCACGCATGGTGCGCCAGGAGATCTTCAACCGACGCCCAGCACCGCTGCTCAGCTTCGTGATCGAGGAGGCCGTGCTGCGCAGGCCGATCGGCGGCCCGAAAGTCATGCGCGCGACCCTGGAACAAATCCTCCTGACCGGTCAGTCTAGGAACGTGGAGGTGCAGGTCATGCCGATCGAGCGACAGGACAACGCAGCCTTGAGCGGCCCCTTTTCGTTGATCGACATCGACAAAGGGCAACGTCTGGCGTACGCCGAAGTACAGGACCTCAGTCGCCTCTACACCGACGCCACGTACGTGCGCACGCTTGAGGCGCGCTATGGCATCCTCCGATCACAGGCGCTGACCCCGAACGAGTCAGCGGCGTTTATCGAGCAACTGATGGGAGACACATGAGCGTGCAGCCCAGCAAGGCGGCTGTGCCAGAAGCCGCTTGGATCAAGAGCAGCTACAGCACAGGCAACGGTGGTGAGTGCGTCGAGGTCGCCGCAGCCCCCGGAGCCGTCCTCGTCAGGGACTCGAAGCAGCCCGCACAGGCCAGGCTCGCGTTCGGCCCCGAAGCATGGAACGGCTTCGTGCGGATGGCCGCCGAGCGCTGAACGGGCGGACGTACGGCGAGCGGGCCCGGTGCGACGTGCGCACCGGGCCCGCTCGCCTTGCTAGAAGTCGTCCAGCCCCTCCTCCCGGCGGATCATCCGCCAGGCCGCGCGGCGAGCGCTGCGGTCGAGGTTGGACTTGAAGTCCCGGTCCGTCCCGAAGTACCGCTTGCCGAGCGTGTCGATCGTGGAGACATGGTCCATCATGTTCTCC
Organism: Streptomyces sp. NPDC004065; assembly: GCF_044903565.1. Lineage (NCBI taxonomy): Bacteria > Bacillati > Actinomycetota > Actinomycetes > Kitasatosporales > Streptomycetaceae > Streptomyces > Streptomyces sp. NPDC004065. The sequence continues at coordinate 192,586 of NZ_JBJDQT010000010.1, forward strand.
TCGAACTTCTTGTCGAAGACGACGCCGAAGTTCTCCTCGTCGTTGACGAGGGCGGCGGCCCGGACCTTCGGGTCCTTCTTCGTCGCGTTGAAGGCCGGGAGCACGTCCTCCTCGGTGAACTCCGTGCCGAACTTCGCGTTGAACCTCTCGATCAGCTCGGACAGCAGCGACTTCTCGGCGTCCTTCCCGCCGCCGACCCCGTCAGCGAACCCCTTGAGCTCAGCCGGGCCGTCGGGCACGAGAGACTTGTCGTACTCGCCGGTCTTCTCGACGCGCAGGTGACTGAGGTCGACCTCGCCTATGTCGACACCGCCGTCCGCGAGGCGGGGCAGCCGGTTGAGCAGGTAGCGCCCGTACAGGTACAGCCGCTCCAGGTCGGCGTCCTGGTAGGGGACGATCTGCGCGAGGAAGCCGTACTTGCGGACGTAGTCGTTGAGGTGGGCCCGGAACTCCTCGGCCGTCTCGACGTCCTCTTCCTCCTCGCTCTCCAGGAGGGCGCTGAAGCGGGTGACGGCGGGGGAGAGGAGCCGGTACAGCTCGGCGTGCAGTTTCTCCCACTTGGCCTGGGAGCCGCCGGCCTTCTCCTGCCCCTCGAAGTACGCGGCGACGAACTCGCCCATGTCCTGCTCGGAGATGACCGGCACGGACATGACCCGGCTCTGGGCCGTGTAGAGGAGGTTCGGGTCGGAGGGCAGGGTGTGCGCCTCCTCGAAGTACGGGCGGAAGGCGTCCTGGATGTCCTCGGCCTCGTTGACGAAGTCCAGGACGGCCAGGTCGGCCTGCGACTTGCGGTCGGCGGTGCGGTTGAGGCGCGAGAGTGTCTGCACGGCGGCGATGCCGGTCAGCGTCTTGTTGACGTACATCGTCGTGAGGAGCGGCTGGTCGAAGCCGGTCTGGTACTTCTCGGCGACGACGAGGATCCGGTACTCCTGCTGTCCCTTGCCGCCGGCCTTCGCCGCCTTGTCGTCGGCGCGGGTGTAGGCGAACGCCTTCGGCAGCGCGCTCTCCGGCAGACCGCCGTTCTCCTTGTTCTCGGTGGTCTCCTCGCCGTCGATGGTGAGGGAGCCGGAGAAGGCGACCAGGACGCCGAGGTCCGGGTACTTGGTGTCGTACGCGCGGTCGGCGATGTAGCTCTTGATGGCGCGGGCCATCTGTACGGCGGAGTGGCGGGACGCCGTGACGACCATGGCCTTGGCCCGTCCGCCGAGCCGGCCGCGGGTGTGCGCGACGAAGTGCTCCACGATCACCTGGGCGTGCTGGGACACCGTGTGCTCGTGCATCAGCGCGAACCGGGCGAGCAGGCTGTTCGCCTTGGAGGGGTCGACCTCCTTCTCGTCGCGGTTGAGGTTCGCGAGCTTCCAGTAGGTGTTGTAGGTGACGTAGTTGCGCAGCGGGTCGAGGATGAAGCCCTCCTCGATGGCCTGGCGCATGGAGTAGGTGTGGAAGGGGCGGTAGACGGTCTTGCCGTTCTCCACCGCTTCCGTGCCGAAGAGTTCGAGGGTCTTCGCCTTGGGGGTGGCCGTGAAGGCGAAGTAGGAGAGGTTGGCGGCCTGCGAGCGCTCGACCGCCTTCGCCTTCAGCTTGTCGTCGAGGGTGACCGTGGTCGCGCCCTCGTCGTCCGAGTCGGCGTCCAGGCCGAGGTCGCGCAGGGCCGACTTCACGGCGGTGGCCGCGTCGCCGGACTGCGAGGAATGGGCCTCATCGACGATGATCGCGAAGCGGGTGCCCTTGATGTCGGTGGGGTTCCGCTTGATGTAGTCCAGCAGTGCGGGGAACGAGTGCAGGGTGACGGTGACGATCTTGCCGGTGTCCCGGGAAAGGGCACGGGCGAGCTGTTCGCTCTTCGCCCCGTGCTTCTCGTCGATCTTCACGACCAGGCCTTCGGTCTGCGAGAAGCTGCCCACGGTCGCCGAGAGCTGGGCGTCCAGGGCGCGGCGGTCGGTGATGACGATGACCTTGTCGAAGACGGGCTCACCGGGCTTGATACGGCCGTCAGCGAGGGCGTCGGGCCGCAGGACGGCGGGATCGCGGCGGGCGTGCAGGTCGCTGAGGCGGTGGGCCAGCCAGCCGATGGTGTTGGACTTGCCGGAACCGGCGGAGGCCATGATCAGGTAGTTCTGGCCGGCGCCGTGCACGGAGGCGTGCGCGGTGAGCTTGCGGACCACGTCCCACTGGTGGAAGCGGGGGAAGATCGTCGACTTGGTGGTGCCGCCGCCGGGCGTTCTCTCCTTCTGCTGGTGCACGAAACGCTGGAGCAGGTCGAGCCAGTTGTCCCGCTGCCAGACCTCTTCCCAGAGGTAGGACGTGGCGTACTTGCCGTGGGCGGTGGGCGCCGGGTTGCCGGCCCCGCCCGGCTGGCCGGGACCGTTCGATCCGGTGTTGAACGGCAGGAACCGGGTGCTCTTGCCGCGCAGTTGCGTGGTGACGAAGACCAGGTCCGGGTCGACGGCGAAGTTGGCGATCACGCGGCGCGTGAAGATCAGCTCGGTCGGATCGCGGTCGGTCCGGTACTGCTCCTTGGCCTGCTCAACGCCCTGACCGGTGAGCGGGTTCTTCAACTCGGCGGTGGCGACGGGGATGCCGTTGAGGAACAAGGCCAGGTCGAGACGGTGGCCCCAGTCGGCCTGCTTGGTGGCGTAGGGGAGTTCCCGGACGACGGTGAGGCGGTTGGCCCGGTAGCCGTCGAGAACGGAGTCCGCGGACACGAGGTTGGGCTTGAAGTAGGCGACGCGAAGCCGGACTCCACGGTCCTTCACGCCGTTACGGAGGACGTGGAGCAGCCCGTCATCGGCGATGGCCCGGTCGAGCCGCTGCGCGAAACCGCGCTGCGCCTCGTTGGGGTTGCCGCCGTAGACGGTGAGGAGTTCGTCCCACTCGTCGGGCTGGGTCGCCCCGATGAAGGTGAACAACTCGTTGGTGTCCAGGCCGAGGTCGGCTTGATAGTCCTCGGGGTTCGCTTCCCGCCAGCCGCGCTCGCAAAGGGCGGCGACGATGGCGGAACCGAAGGAGGACTCGTCGTGCACGGGGCTCATACGGTTACTCCTTCGGTTACGTTGCGGCCACTGGCGGTGGTTACGTCGAACTGGCCGGTCACGGCGGCGGTGATGAGGGCTTGACGGCGTTCGGCGAGCAGGTCGAGCTGACGACTCAGCAGTCGTTGCATCGCTGAGTCCCGCTGCGCTGCGCCATCGAGTTCGGCAATCAGTCGACTTTGCGTCACAACATCCGGGACGGGAAACCTCTGAGGCCTCAACTGCTCGCGCGTCAGATGCGTCATTGTTGACGTGTTCCCCTGGACTTGAAATACCTTCATGCGCTCGGCTGCGACCAAGCAATAGTAGAGCCAACGGGTACGTTCCTGGCCGCGTGCTCTGATACGGTGCAGGGCCTTCTGGTAGTAAATCTCCGGGACTTCTCCGTTCCACACTGCCGCCCGACCCGGCCAACTGCCGCCCTCATTGACGAGCAAGTCACCCGGACGTAGGCGGTACCGATCCTGTTCCTCGGGTGGGAAATCCATATACGCCAGCTCAGTTGTGTCGATCTGGTCCCACTGTACATTCGCGACCCTGAGGTACGGGCGAAGGTGGGTGCCTTGAGCGCGATCTTGATTGAGCATTTTGCCGAGCTCGACTTCGAAATAGTGCGATACAGCGCCAACTCGCCAGTCGGCGGGTACGGTGCCTAAGGGCTGTCCCGTAACTGCTGGTCACGGGTGAGATGATCTTGCCGTGGCTGGTGTGATCACGGCGTCGGAGCCGTCCTGGATAGCCCCGTTCACC